>NZ_CP095554.1:0-372500 GCF_023078375.1 Roseomonas gilardii subsp. gilardii
GATCGTGGTGTTGCTCGCGCTGATCCTGTTCATCCAGCGCAAGCCGCGCGGCCTCTTCCCGGTGAAGGGGAGGTTCGTCGAATCATGAGGCGCGGTACGGCCATCCTCACCCTCGTCCTCCTGCTGGGCGGCGCCGCGCTGATGGCGGCGCTGAACCTGCTGACCACGCCGGACAGCGCCTGGCACGTGCCGACCTATGTGGTCTCGCTCGCCGGCAAGTATCTCTGCTACGCGATCCTTGCCCTTTCGGTGGATCTCGTCTGGGGCTTCGCCGGCATCCTGAGCCTGGGCCATGCCGCCTTCTTCGCCCTGGGCGGCTATGCCATGGGCATGTACCTGATGCGGCAGATCGGGTCGCGCGGCGTCTATGCCAATCCGGACCTGCCGGACTTCATGGTCTTCCTGAACTGGGATCACCTGCCCTGGTACTGGTGGGGCTTCGGCTCCTTCCCCTTCGCGCTGCTGATGGCCCTCCTCGTGCCCGGCGTGCTCGCCCTGGTCTTCGGCTGGCTCGCCTTCCGCTCGCGCGTCACCGGCGTCTATCTCTCGATCATCACCCAGGCGCTGACCTACGCCCTGCTGCTCGCCTTCTTCCGCAACGACATGGGCTTCGGTGGCAATAACGGCCTCACCGACTTCAAGGACATCCTCGGCGTCCCGCTGCAGCTCGACGGCACGCGCTGCGCCCTGTTCCTGGCCTCCGCCATCGCGCTCGCCGGCTGCTTCCTGCTGTCGCGCTGGCTGGTGCGCTCGCGCTACGGCAAGGTGCTAATCGCCGTGCGCGATACGGAAAGCCGCACGCGCTTCCTGGGCTACCGGCCCGAAGCCTACAAGCTCGTCGCCTGGACGCTCTCCGCCGTCATGGCCGGGCTGGGCGGCGCGCTCTATGTGCCGCAGGTCGGCATCATCAACCCGGGGGAATTCGCCCCCGCCAATTCGATCGAGGCCGTGGTCTGGGTCGCGGTCGGCGGGCGCGGCACGCTGGTCGGGCCGATCCTGGGCGCCGTCCTGGTCAATCTCGGCAAGACCGTCTTCACCGGCGCCCTGCCGGAGCTCTGGCTCTTCGCGCTGGGCGGGCTCTTCATCCTCGTCACCCTCTTCCTGCCGCGCGGCATCGTCGGCCTCTTTGCCCGGCGCCGCTCCGGCGGCGTTCCCCTGCCGGCGGAAGCGCCCTCCCCCAGCGAGGCAGCGGCGCGGGAGGCAGCCTCGTGAGGGCTTCGGCGAACCAACCCCACGCGGGAGGCGCCGCCCTCTCCTGGCCGCGGCGCCAGGCCGGAACGACAGCATGATCATGGCCAGCACGACCCTCGCCGAACGCCCCCGCGCGCAGACCGGCACGCTGCTCTATCTCGACGGCGTCAATGTCAGCTTCGATGGCTTCCACGCGCTGCGCGACCTTTCCCTGGTGCTGGAACCGGGCGAGATGCGGGCGGTGATCGGCCCGAACGGCGCCGGCAAGACGACGATGATGGATGTCATCACCGGCAAGACGCGTCCCGACACCGGCGACGTCCTGTTCAACGGCACGACCGACCTGACGCGGCTGGACGAGCCCGCCATCGCCCGCCTGGGCATCGGGCGGAAGTTCCAGAAGCCCACGGTCTTCGAGCCGCATACGGTGCGCGACAACCTGCTGCTCTCCCTGGCCGGCCCGCGTGGCCCGCGCTTCGCCCTCTTCGCGCGGGAGACGGCGGAGGAACGGCGGCGGATCGAGGAGATCCTCACCACCATCCGCCTGACCGACCATGCCAACCGCATCGCGGGCGATCTCAGCCATGGGCAGAAGCAGTGGCTGGAGATCGGCATGCTATTGGCGCAGGAGCCGCAGCTCCTCCTCGTGGATGAACCCGTGGCGGGCATGACCGATGCGGAGACGGCGCAGACGGCGGAGCTGCTGCGCGAGATCAACCGCACCCGCTCCGTCGTGGTGGTGGAGCACGACATGGAATTCGTCCGCGCCCTGGGCGTGAAGGTCACGGTGCTGCACGAGGGCCATGTCCTCTCGGACGGCTCCATCAACCATGTCAGCAACGACCCGCGCGTGATCGAGGTGTATCTTGGCCGCTGAGCCCACCGCCGATCTATGTGTCGAGGATGTCTCGCTGCACTACGGCGCGGCACTGGCACTGCGCGGCGTCTCGCTGGAAGCGAAGCGCGGCGAGGTCACCTGCCTGCTCGGCCGCAACGGCGTCGGCAAGACCTCGCTGCTGCGCGCCGTCACCGGAGCGCATCCGGTCTCGCGCGGGAAGATTCTCTGGGAAGGGCAGGACATCACCCGCCTGCCGCCCTATGAGCGCGCGCGGCGCGGCATCGCCTGGGTGCCGCAGGGGCGCGACATCTTCCCGCTGCTGACGGTGCGGGAGAACCTGGAGACCGGCTTCGCCGCCGCGCCGCGCGGGCAGAAGACGATCCCCGAGGATGTCTTCGCCATGTTCCCAGTGCTGAAGACCATGCTGCACCGTCGCGGCGGCGATCTTTCGGGGGGACAGCAGCAGCAGCTCGCCATCGGACGTGCCCTGGTGATGCGGCCCCGCCTGCTGGTGCTGGACGAGCCGACCGAGGGCATCCAGCCCTCCATCATCAAGGATATCGGCCGCGCCATCGCCCTGCTGCGCCAGCGGGGCGACATGGCGATCCTTCTGGTGGAGCAGTATTTCGACTTCGCCCACGAACTCGGCCAGCATCTCGCGGTGATGGACCGCGGCAGCATCGTGCTCGCCGGCGCACGCGACATGCTGGACCGCGACGAGGTGCTGCGGCGCGTCTCGGTCTGAGAGGCTTGTGCGGCGCGCCCGCTCAGACCCCGGGGGGAGAAGGCAGGGCCTTCCCCCGGGGCCTTCCCCCGGAGCCAGCCCCTATTCCGACGCCACCACCTTCTGCGCCTGCTCGCCGAGCCCCTCGATGCCGAGGCGCATGCCCTGTCCCGCCCGCAGGAAGACCGGCGGCTTGCGGCCCATGCCGACGCCCGGCGGCGTGCCGGTGGTGATGATGTCGCCCGGATGCAGCGTGATGAACTGCGAGGCGTAGGAGACGATCTTGCGCACGTCGAAGATCATGGTGCGCGTGGAGCCGTCCTGCATCCGCTGCCCGTCCACCTCCAGCCAGAGGGCGAGGTTCTGCGGATCGGCGATCTCGTCCTTCGTCACCAGCCAGGGGCCGACCGGGCCGAAGGTGTCGGCGCCCTTGCCCTTGTCCCAGGTGCCACCGCGCTCGATCTGCCACTCGCGCTCGCTGACGTCGTTGCAGATGGTGTAGCCGGCCACATGGTCCAGCGCCGCATCCAGTGAGACGTTCTTCGCGCGGGTGCCGATGACGATGGCGAGTTCGACCTCCCAGTCCGTCTTCTGGCTGTTCCGGGGGATCACCACGTCGTCGTTCGGCCCTTGCAGGGAGCCGAGCGACTTCAGGAACATGATCGGCTCCTTGGGGATCGGCGCCCCGGTCTCCGCCGCATGGTCGGCGTAGTTCAGGCCGATCGCCAGGAAGTTCCGCGTTCCGGCCACCGGCGTGCCCAGGCGCGGGCTGCCCGGCACGGCGGGCAGGCTGGCGGCGTCCAGCGCGGCGATCCGCGCCAGGCCCTCGGGCGACAGGGCCTCGCCGGCCAGGTCGGGCACCACGCCTGACAGGTCGCGCAGCGTGCCATTGCTGTCGAGCAGGCCCGGCTTCTCGGCCCCGGCCGGGCCATAGCGGAGCAGCTTCATTGCGTGTGTCCCCCTGTGTCGTGCCGCGCAACTTCCCCTGCCGGCCCGGCGAGGGCAAGACATCCCTCGCCGGACTTACCGGCCCGCCTTCCATTGCCCGGCCCTTGCGGGAGGCTTTATGTTGCGAAGCGAAAACAAAAATGGAGCGGGCATTGCGGCCTGGCTGGGCCTGCTCCTTCCCGCCAGCACAACCATCGCCGCCTTCATCCTGGCGGCCTGCATGGCGGGCGCGGCGGGCAGTCTTCTGCCCAACGGCAACCTCTGGATGCTGCCGGCGCCGCTGACCCTGCTGCCTCCGCTTCTGGCCATCGCCAGGCACAACGCGGCCTTCTGGCATCCCGGCAGCCCCCACGGGGATGGTTCAGGGCCCTTGCCTGACGGATCGAGCCTCCTCGACGGCCCACCTCATATCGGCGCATGCCGGCGGGGCGCGGGACGATCAGGCGTCACTCCGGCGGGTCAGTAGTTCTTCCAGAGGCCGGGCGTGGCCAGCTCCACCAGATTGCCGTCCGGGTCACGGAAATAGATGCTCCGGCCCCCCTTCGGCCAGGACACGCCGCCTTCCGTGGCGATCCCGTGCCGGGCCAGCCGCTCCACCCATGCGTCCAGGGCCTCCGGTGGGATGGAGAAGGCGAAATGGATACTCCCCATGGCGTCATGGGGCGGGATCATGCCTCCCGGCAGGATGGCGGGTTCCGTGGCGGCACCACGGCGGAACAGCAGCAGCACGCTGCCGGGCCCGGCCGGATAGGCGGCCAGCCGCTCATCGAGGAACATCGGCTCCAGACCGAGCACCGTTTCGTAGAAATGCCGGGCCCGGCCCAGATCCTCGACATAGAGGCCGGTTTCCAGCACGCCGCCGAGCGGCGGCACCTCCTCCCGCTCCGTCATGAGCCTCCTTTCTCCAGCCGCCGCAGACACGGGCGGCGGCTCAGGCCGCCATGCGTCCGCATTCCTCCGCGCATTTGCGGCAAGTCTCGGCGCAATGGTGCATATGTTCGTCCGCTTCCGGGTGCTTGCCACAGGCTTCGGCACATTCGCGGCAGATCTCCGCGCATTCGCGGCACAGATGCGCCATGTGGCGGGACCCGCGGATCATGAAGTCCGCCGCCGTGAGGCAGATCTGCGCACAGTCCATCATGATCCGCATGTGGTCCAGCGCGGCATGGCGACCGCCCTTGCCCAGGCAATGGGTGAGGCCGCCGAGACAGGTCCGGTGGCAGTCCAGGCATGCCTGGATGCAGGCTTCGAGCTTCGGGTCGGCCTTCATCTCACGCTCCCACCGTTACCTCCCCTGAGCGCCCCTCCCCCCAGGGAAAGTTGCGGTGGGAAAGCTGCGGTGGGAAAGTTTACACCCCCCATGGTGGGTGGGGGCGGAAGGCGTCAGCCCTCCCCGTCCCGCCGCACCGCGCGGCTGCTCCAGGCGATCGCCAGGGAGGTCAGCACCAGCAGGCACAGCGCCAGCCGCAGCCCCGAGACCTGCGCCAGGAAACCCAGCAGCGGCGGCCCGCCGAGCAGCCCGCCATAGCCCATGGTCGCCACCATCGCGACGCCCATGCCCGGCGACACGCCGGGGATGCGCCCCGCCGCGCTGAACAGCACGGGGAAGACATTGGACAGGCCAAGCCCGACCAGCACGAGCCCGGCGATGGCGAGTTCCGGGCTCGGCACCGCCAGCATCAGCACGAAGCCCGCCGCCGAAAGCAGCGCCCCCAGCCGCAGGACCGGGGCACTGCCCAGCCGCCGCACCACGGCATCGCCACCCAGCCGCCCCGCCGTCATGGCCAGGGAAAAGCCGGCGAAGCCCAGTGCCGCCAGGCCCGCCGGGGCCGCCGTCTCCACCGCGAGGTACAGCGCCGACCAGTCCCCCACCGCCCCCTCAGTCACCAGGGCGAGCAGCGCGATCACGCCGAGGCCGAGCGTGGCCCGGTTCGGCAGGGCGAGCCCGTGCCCGCCCTCCTCCGGCACCGATGGCGCATGGCCCTCCACCCGCAGCCAGGGCATGGCCAGCAGCACGCAGAGGGCCACCAGGGCCCCGGACACGGCGAGGTTCAGCGGCGCCGCATGGCCGGCGGCGAGCAGCAGCCCCGCCAGCCCCGCCCCGGCCAGCCCGCCCAGGCTGAAGGCCGCGTGGAAGGAGGACATGATGGCCGCGCCCCAGCCGCGTTCGACCAGCGTGGCATGGGTGTTCATGGACACGTCCATCACCCCGTTGCCCGCCCCCAGCAGCATCAGCCCGAGCACGAGCGTGGCAAGCCCGCCCGCCTGTGGCACCAGGGCCAGGACCAGGGCGAAGGCGAGGCCGGAGGCGGCGGTCAGCCGGTGGCTGCCCCAGCGCGCGGACACCTGCCCGGTCAGTGGCATGGCCAGGATGGCCCCGATGGCCATGCCCAGCAGCGCCAGGCCCAGCGCCCCGTCGGACAGGCCCAGCCCCAGCTTGATCGAGGGGATATTGCCGGCCCAGGCGCCATAGCCGAAGCCATTGGCGAAGAAGACCAGGATGGTGGCCAGCCGGGGGCGTGTGTCACGCGTCCGGGCCAGGGCGAAAGGCGCCTCGGACATGCAGGATTCTCCCGGCCGCGGCGAGGGCGGCCTCGCCGCCCTCCATCCCCGCTACTTGCGCAGCTCCATCTTGATCGGCCCCTCGCGCTCGCCACGGGCGAACTGGTCCACCATCGCATTGCCGGTCTCGCCCAGCGTCGCCGCCGGGCCGGTCCAGACCATCCGGCCGTGATAGATCATCGAGGCCTGGTCGCCGATCCGCCGGGCGCTGTGCATGTCATGGGTGATGGTGATGGCGGTGGCGCCGAGGCGCTTCACGCAATCCACGATCAGCCCGTCGATCACCGCGCCCATGATCGGGTCCAGCCCCGTGGTCGGCTCGTCGAAGAACAGGATCGCCGGCTGCGAGGCGATGGTGCGGGCCAGGGCCACGCGCTTCTGCATGCCGCCCGAAAGCTCGGAGGGGGACAGATCCCCCACGCTGCCGGCCAGCCCGACCTGGGCCAGCACCTCGGCCGCCTTGTCGCGCGCCTTCGCCCGGGTGATGCGCTTCTGGGCCAGCAGCTTGAAGCAGACATTCTCCCAGACCGGGATGCTGTCGAAGAGCGCGCCGTTCTGGAACAGCATGCCCATGCCATCCAGCATCTCGCGCCGCTCCGAACGGTCCATGGCGAACAGGTCCCGCCCGTCCAGCTCGATGCTGCCGGAATCGGGCTGGATCAGCCCCAGGATGCACTTGATCGTGACCGACTTGCCGGAGCCGGAGCCGCCCAGGATCACCATGGACTCGCCCGGCATCACGTCCAGGTCCACGCCGTCCAGCACCTTCTTGGCGCCGAAGGCCTTGTGCAGCCCGCGCAGCCGCAGCTTGGGGGTGGCACCGCTCATCGGGTGAAGAAGGCCTGGGTCAGGATGTAGTCGAGGAACAGGATCAGGATCGAGGAGGACACCACCGCCGAGGTCGTGGCCCCGCCCACCCCCTCCGCGCCGCCGCGGGAGGAATAGCCGCACCAGGTGCCCATCAGCGCCACCACGAAGCCGAAGACCGCCGCCTTGATCAGGCCAGAGACCACGTCGAAGGCCTGCAGCGCGTTCACCGTGTCGCGGATATAGGACTGCGAGACGAAGCCGAGATTGTAGGTGGCCACGATCCAGCCGCCCATCACGCCCAGCGTGTCGGCCACCGCCACCAGCAGCGGCATGGCCAGAGTCGCGGCCAGCAGGCGCGGCGCCACGAGGTACTTCATCGGGTCGGTGGACAGGGTGGTCAACGCGTCCACCTGGTCCGTCACGCGCATCGTGCCGATCTCGGCGGCGAAGGAAGCGCCGATGCGCCCCGCCACCATCAGCCCGGCCAGCACCGGCCCCAGTTCGCGCGTCAGGGAGATCACGACCACCGAGGCCATGGCGCTCTGCGCGTTGAAGCGGGAGAAGCCGGTATAGGATTGCAGCGCCAGCACCATGCCGGTGAAGATCGCCGTCAGCGCCACCACCGGCAGGGAGAAATAGGCCACCTCCACGAAGGCGCGGCCGAACTGCCGCAGATGATAAGGGGGCCGGAAGAGGTGCGACAGGCCTTCCAGCGCGAAAAGCGCGACCGCCCCTGTCATCCGGCACAGGCCCAGCACCATCGCGCCGAGCCGCGCCACCGCATCGAGAAGGAAATTCAAGCCGACCGCCGATCCTGCAAACAAGCCGCCATCCGCGAGAGCGTTGTGGAAGCCCGTCCGGAAGGGCGGGCATGGGAGCACGGCCGTCCGGTGCCGCCCAGGGGAGCCGTCCAGATAGCCGCCCCCTCGCCGCGCCGCAATGGCGATGGGGGGGCCGGCGGATCACAAGCTCCTGGCCTGCGCCAGGTTTCCCCGGCCCCGCCCGGGGCCGCGCTCGCACCTGCCCCACGGGTGGCCTCCGGCCGTGGCGGGTCTTCGCATCCAGGCGTCGTCCCGCCATGACACGCGCCCACCGCCCAGGAAGGTCGCTTTATCCGCCATGCGGGTCGTCATGCACCATGTCGAGGTCGCCGAAGCGGGTGAATTCGCCTTCGAAGAAGAGCGGGATCGTGCCGGTGGGGCCATGGCGCTGCTTGGCGATGATGAGCTCGGCCTTGTTGTGCGCGCGCTCCATGTCCTGCTGCCACTTGTCCATCGCCTCGGCGTATTTCTCCGAGTTGTCGAAGTTCAGCTGCTTCGGCGCGCGCTGCGCCAGATAGTATTCGTCACGGTAGACGAACATCACCACGTCGGCATCCTGCTCGATCGAGCCGGATTCACGCAGGTCGGCGAGCTGCGGCCGCTTGTCCTCGCGCGACTCGACCTGCCGGGAAAGCTGGGACAGGGCGATCACCGGCACCGACAATTCCTTGGCGATGGCCTTCAGCCCCTGGGTGATCTGCGAGATCTCCAGCACGCGGCTTTCCGGCCGGGAACCGGCGGCGGGGCGCATCAGTTGCAGGTAGTCCACCACGATCATGTCCAGCCCGCGCGTGCGCTTGAGCCGGCGGCAGCGGGTGCGCAGCGCGGAGATGGTGATGGCCGGCGTGTCGTCGATGAAGATCGGCAGCGTGGCCAACTCGCGCGAGGTTTCCACGAAACGGTCGAAGTCGCGCTGCGAGATCTCGCCGCGCCGGATACGGTCGCCCGAGATCCGCGAATTTTCCGACAGGAGGCGGGTGGCGAGCTGGTCCGCGCTCATTTCCAGCGAGAAGATCGCGACCCCGCCCTTGGGCACGGCGTTCGGGTTCTCCGCCTGGGCCTCGCGCAGGATGGCGCGGGCGGCGCCGAAGGCGATCTTGGTGGCCAGCGCCGTCTTGCCCATGGCCGGGCGCCCGGCGAGGATCAGCAGGTCCGAGGGATGCAGGCCGCCCATCTTGGCGTCCACGTCGCGCAGCCCGGTGGACAGGCCGGACACGCCGGAACCGTTGGTGAAAGCCTTCTCCGCCATCTCCACGGCGCGGACCATGGCGCGCTCGAAGGTGATCAGCGCGCCCTCGTTGCCGCCTTCCTTGGCGAGGTCGAAGAGCGCCTGCTCGGCGGCTTCCAGCTGCTCCTTGCCGTCCAGTTCGGCCTCGACCCCGAAGGCGCGGTTCACCACCACCTCCCCCAGGTCGATCAACTGCCGCCGCAGCCAGGCGTCATGGATGACCTTGGCGTATTCACCGGCATTGATGATACCGACCATGGCGGAGAGAAGCTGGGCCAGGTAGGCCGGGCCGCCCACCTCGTCGAGCTGGCCGGAATGCTCGAACTCGGCGCGCAGTGTCACCGCGTCGGCAAGCTGCCCCGCCTCGATTCGCCGCTGGATGGAGGCGTAGATCCGGCCATTCACCGGATCGGCGAAATGCTCCGGCGCGAGGAATTCCGAGACCCGCTCATAAGCCTTGTTGTTGGCCAGAAGGGCCCCCAGCAAGGCCATTTCCGCCTCCAGATTCTGCGGAGGCAGGCGCTGGGACAGGCCCAGCAGGCCGCTGTTCTGGTCGAGCGCGTTCATCCCGCCAGTCTAGCCTCTTTCCGCCCGTGCCGTCCTCTCCCGCGCCGCTGTGGACAAGTGTGGATTCCGGGGATGATCCGTTCAAAATACTGATCGTGTTGGATTTTATCGCCAGGACAGGAATCGTGGCCCGTCCATTACCCTGCCTTGCCTCACTCCTTGTCTCACGGGGGCGTGAACAGGGACGGGACCGCATCGGGCGCTTCGGGGGTCCACGCATCCGCCCCCGGATGCTAGCCCCTCCCCCATGGCTGACTTCTACCCGCTGCCGCCCCTCTTTCTCGGGATGGGGCTGCTCCTGGCACTGGCCGCCACCCCACTCTGCCGCCCGGCGGATGCCCCGCCGGGACAGCCCGCCAGCCGGATGCCCGCCCTGGACGGGCTGCGCGGCCTCCTCGCCCTGGCGGTCTTCTTCCACCACGCCGCCATCTATCCCCGCCTCCTGGCCGGGCAAGGTTGGGGCCTGCCACCCGCCCATGTCTATGCGGTGATGGGCAAGGGGGCGGTCGGGATGTTCTTCATCATCACCGGCTACCTCTTCTGGTCGAAGCTGCTGCGCGAGGAAGGGCGCCCCTCCTGGCTGGCCCTCTATGCCGGGCGCCTGTTCCGCATCGGGCCGCTCTACCTCGTCGCTATCCTCGCCATGCTGGCCCTGCTCTTCGGGCGGGATGGCGGGGAGTTGCGGGAGCCGGCTTCCCAGGTCGCCGGACAGGTGGGCGAGTGGCTGCTGCTCGGCGCCGGCAACCGGCCCGACGTGAACGCCCATGCGGGCACCAACCTGCTCACCGCCGGCGTGACCTGGACCCTACAATACGAATGGCTCTTCTACGCCAGCCTGCCGCTGATGGCCCTGCTGGCCCGGGCCGGGCGGCGGGAAACCTGGTTCACCCTGGCGCTGCTGCTGCTCTGCCTCGCCTGGGCCGGGGGGCATCTGGGGCCCTGGGCCGGGACGGACGAGCCCGGCTTCGTGGCGCTCTTCCTGATCGGCATGGCCTGCGCCTCGCTGGAGGCGCGCGGCCTCGGCCGTCCGCTGTCCGGCCCCGGCGTCTCCCCCTGGACCGACCGCGCCGCCTCCGTGCTCGTGGCGGGGCTGGTCGCCATCTGGTTCGGCGCCGTGCCCCTGCCGAACGATGCCGTCGCCCTGGCCATCATGGGGCTGGCCTTCTGGCTGGTCCGCTCGGGCTGCACCGTCTTCGGCCTGCTGACCCTGCGCGCCACGCGGCGCCTCGGCGATGCCAGCTACGGCATCTATCTGCTGCACGGGCTGGTCCTGGCCGTGGCCTTCGCCTTTCCCTGGGCGAAGCAGGCCGCCGCCACCCCGCTCGGCTTCTGGAGCGTGACGATCGCCTGCGGCATCCCGCTCATCGCCGCGGCCACCTTGCTCCACGCCCTGGTGGAACAGCCCGGCATCCGCACCGGCCGGCGGGTCGCCCGCTGGATCGGCCGGCGGCGCCTCCGGGCCGCCACGGTGGAGGACTAGCGGAGGCGGCACCTGGGGGAGCGCGGCTCCCCCGGCGGGGCGGGCCGTGTCAGGCCAGTTGCGCCTTGATCCCCGCGGGCATTGGCTGGTGCTCCGCCTCGTACATGTAGTCCCGCGACAGCGGCAGGGTATCGACCTTGCGTGTGAGCTGAAGCTGCCAGTTCATGTGCCCCATGTGCCGGAAGGCGAGCTCGGAGCCCACGAGATAGAACTCGAACATGCGGCAGAAGCGCTCGTCGTAGAGGGCCTGGATCGTGTCCCGGTTCGCGGCGAAGCGGCGGCGCCAATGGGCGATCGTCCTGGCGTAGTGCAGGCGCAGGATCTCGATATCCGTGGCCCAGAGCTTCTCCTTCTCCACCGCCGCCATCACCTCGCTCAGCGCGGGCGAGTAGCCGCCGGGGAAGATGTACTTGGCGATCCAGGGATTGGTGGAGCCCGGGCCGTCGGAGCGGCCGATCGCATGGATCAGCGCCGCGCCGTCCTCCTTCAGGATCTCGCGAACCTTGCGGAAGAAAGTGCGGTAATGCCCGACGCCCACATGCTCGAACATGCCCACCGAGACGATCCTGTCCATCGGCCGGTTCCAGGCGCGATAGTCCATCAGCTCGAAGCGGACGCGGTCGGAAAGACCGGCCTCCTCGGCGCGCTTGCGCGCCTCCGCCAGTTGCTCGGTGGACAGGGTCAGCCCGGTCACGCGGGCCCCGTATTCCTTCGCCAGGGTCAGGGCCATGCCGCCCCAGCCGCAGCCGATGTCCAGGACCTCCAGATCCGGCCGGTCCAGCTTCAGCTTGGAGGCGATGTGGCGTTTCTTGAGAAGCTGCGCTTCCTCCAGCGTCTCGTCGCCCTTGGGGAAATAGGCGCAGGAATACTGCCGGTCACGGTCCAGGAAGAGGCTGTAGAGCCGGCCGTCGAGATCGTAGTGATGGGCGACGTTGCGGCGGGAGCGCCCGGCGGGGTTGAGCTGGTCGAAACGGCGGCGCAGCCACCGGACCCGGTCCAGCACCATCTCGGCCCCGGGCGGGGTCTCGATGTAGTTCAGGGCCAGCACATCCATCAGTTCGAAAAGGCTGCAGCCCGCGGGCTCGATCTGCCCGTCCATATAGGCTTCGCCAACTCCGAGCCCCGGGTTCAGGGCGATGCGGCGGATGGCCACCTTGTCGTTGATCCGCATCCCCGCTTCCGGGCCGGGCTCCCGCCCCTGGAAGACCGTGGTCCGGCCCTCCGGCTCGTGCAGCACCAGACGCCCACGTCTGATCATCCGCGACAGCATTGCATGCAGCATCGCCGCATATCCTCCGCTGGCATGTGTACCGATAACGGAAGCTGGAGGCGCCGAGGCGTGGCTGTCCAGCACCCGGTCACATAGGGCCACGGCACCACTGTCGCATGAAAGGCACGATGAGATAAATTTAATGCAACATGCAGGCTAACTATTTCAGTGCCGAAAATTTAACACACTGTTTCAAATTGGATTTTCGGCGGGAAACATGAAAACCCCCGCCACCGGAGGTTCCGGGGCGGGGGTTTCTGCACACGCAAACATGAAAATGGCGGCGTCCCCGCCGCCATTCCCGACCGGAAGGACTCCGGGCGCAAGCGTCAGGACGCTCAGTCGCGGGCGGCGCCCAGCTCGGACAGCTCGGCGGCCAGCTCGGCCTCCAGGCTCTCCTCCTCGGCCTGCTGCTCGGCATGCAGGTCCTCGCCACGGGCCTGCTTGTCGGCCTCTTCCACGGTGCGGGCGACATTCACCGTCACCGGGAAATCGACCTCCGGGTGCAGGGCGACATGCACGATGTGCAGGCCGGTGTCCTTGATCGGGTGCTGCAGCAGCACCTGATCGCGGCCCACCGTCAGGCCGGCATCCTTGCAGGCATCGGCGATGTCGCGGGAGGTGACGGAACCATAGAGATTGCCGCCCTCGCCCGCCTGGCGGATCAGGGTGACGGAGAGCCCGTCCATGCGCTCGGCGACGCGCTCCGCTTCCTCACGCCGCTTGAGGTTCTGGGCCTCGAGCTGCGCGCGCTCCTCGTCGAAGCGCTTCAGGTTGGCGGCATTGGCGCGGATCGCCTTGCCCTGGGGGAGCAGGTAGTTGCGGGCATAGCCCGGGCGAACGGTCACGCGCTCGCCCATCTGGCCGAGATGCGGGACCCGCTGCATCAGGATGACTTCGATCATCGGGTTTGTTCTTTCAGGTTTGAGGGGGCTTGCGCCCGAACTGTTCGAACAGGCCGAGGCCGACCACGAGGGCCGCGGCCGGAACGGAGAAGAGGACGAGAACGAGGTAGAAGAGCACCAGCACCGGCCCGCGCGCCCGCGCATGCACCGCCGCCAGCCCCTGCAGGAACAGGGGCGTCAGCAGCGCCACGGCGACCACGCTGGCCATCAGCCCCGGCGCCAGCCAGGCGGCGGCGAGAGCCGCCACCGGCAGCACCGGGTACCAGGCCGGCAGCCGGGCCGAGGACCAGGCGGGGGCCGGGCGCAGCGCCAAGCGCCGGCGGGACAGCCAGGCTTGGGCGCCGATGCCGCAGAGCATCAGCGGCAGGGCCAGGGCCGCGCTCGCACCGGCGATGCCCAGGCGCACCAGCGCCGCGATGGTGGCATCGTCCGCCGTCAGGGCGGCCTCCTCCAGCACCGGCTTGATCTGGGTCGCGATCGCCTGCTCCAGCGCCTCTCCGGTGACGAGGAGGGAGGCGATGCCGGTGATCGCCGGCCAGATGCCCAGCAGCGCCAGGGGCAGCGACAGGTCCAGCCGGTCGGGCCGGCGCAGCGCGGCGGCGAGGATGGTCACCGCCGGCAGCGCGGCCACCAGCAGGAAGACCACCGCGCCGTGGAAGCCCACCACCAGGAACAGCGCCAGCGCGCCCAGGGTCGCCCCCAGGCCCGCCGCGAACTGTCCCAGCGAGAGACCCGCCAGGAAGAGCGGCAGCGAGGACGCCCAGAGCAGCAGCGTGCCGAGCGGCAGGCCACGGAAAGCCCACAGGCAGGCGGCCGTGCAGGCAAAGCCCGCCGCGCCGCCCGCCAGGACCCGCGTGTCGTTCAGGACGCCAGCCGTGGGGCGCATCGCCGCCACCTTCTCCTATCCCGTTCCGTTCTCTGTTCCGCGCCGTCCGTCAGTCGTTGATGACGTAGGGCAGCAGCGCCAGGAAGCGGGCACGCTTGATGGCGTTCGCCAGCTCACGCTGCTTCTTGGCGGAGACCGCCGTGATGCGGGAGGGCACGATCTTGCCGCGCTCGCTCAGGAAGCGGCTCAGCAGGCGCACGTCCTTGTAGTCGATCTTCGGCGCGTTCGGGCCGGAGAAGGGGCAGGACTTGCGGCGGCGATAGAACGGACGGCGGGCGCCGACGGCCGGGCGGCGGGCGGCGGGCGTCATGTCGGTGTTCGTGTCGGACATCGTGTCTTACTCCTCGCCCTGCGGCTGCTCGATCTCGTCGCGCGGACGCGCGCGGAATTCCTCGCGGTCGTCACGGTCGCGACGGCCCGAGGAGAAGCGGCCGGCCGGGCGCGGGCCACGGAAGCCACGGTCGCGCTCGCGGTCCTCGCCACGGCGGGCCAGGATGGCGGAGGGCTCGTCCGTGATCTCTTCCACGCGCAGCGTCATGTGGCGCAGCACGTCCTCGTTCAGGCCGAGCTGGCGCGCGACCTCCTGCTCGACGGCCGGGGCGCAGTCGAGGCCGAGGAGCATGTAGTGCCCCTTGCGGTTCTTCTTGATGCGGTAGGCGAGGCCGCGCAGGCCCCAGTACTCGCGCTTCTTCACCTCGCCGCCAGCCTCGGTCAGGATGGCGGTGACCTGATCGGCCACGGCCTCGACCTGCTGCTGCGTGAGCTCGTTACGTGCGATCAGCACGGTTTCGTAAAGCGGCATGAATTCTCCCTGCGGATGTCTCAGCCCATGGCCGGCATGGCGGGATGCCATGGGCGCGAACGGGCATAGCCGGGCGCGATGCCTCACGCCCGGCAGGGTGCGGCGCGTTTAGACGGGTTTGCGCGGGAAGGAAAGCACTATCGGGGGCCGCGGCCCTGGCATGCGCCCCGCCCACCGCCGCCCGGAAGAAGCGGGGGGGGGGGGGAGAGCCGCGTGGCGGGACCCAGGCCGCTGGCACCATCGGGACGTGTTGCAGGTCACATCACACCGCGCGGAAGCGGCGGATCATGCCTGAACCGAAACAAACGAGACAGGAGGAACCTTACCATGGCCAAGAAATGTGGATGCACGACATCCTCGAAGGAAACGAATGCAAAGACGCTGGCGGCCCGGGCGATGAAGCTCGCCCTGTCGCTTCCGGACGATGTCACCTGCCGGAAGAATTTCGCACCGCCGGAGGCGGAATTTCTGTCCGCCCTCCGGGACCTCGCCGCGGATTACAGCCTCGCGGCGCAATGGACGGAGAGCGAGGCCCGCTCGCACTACGAGGCCATGCGCTTCGCCGATGCCGCGATGGGCTATGCCTTCGCGGCGCGCATCAATAATGGCGGCGGCGGCGATTCCCCCTCCTGCACGTCGAGATGCGTGACGGAGAAGGACAATTGCCGCACCGGCTGCGACAACGACCCGGAGGCAGGCTATTTCTGCTACTTCGACTGCCGTCTGGCCTACATGGCCTGCCTCGCGGGCTGCGTCCACGGCGGCTTCTCGGGTGGCAACGGGCCGGTGATTGCCTGACACCCCCGCGAATGGGATCGTGCTTCGCTGGCGGTCATACGGGCCGCCGGCACGCCACCGTTAGCCGTGCGGCTTGAGCACGACCTTGATGCAGTTATCCTTTTTCTCGTGGAAAGTGTCGTAGAGATCCGGCCCGTCCTCCAGATTGGTGGAACGGTGGGTGATGATGAAGGAGGGGTCGACCTCCCCCTTCCGGATGCGCTCCAGCAGGGGCTTCATATAGCGGTGCATGTGGGTCTGCCCCGTCCTCATGGTCAGACCCTTGTTCATGAAGGCGCCCATGGCCACCGGATCGAAACCCACATAGACCCCCGGCACGGAGACGATGCCGCCCGGGCGGCAGGCCAGGATCGCCTGGTTCAGGGCGAAGGCACGCTCCATGCTGATGGTCTTGCTCATCACCGCCGAGGCGAGTTTCTGCACCAGCGTGTCGGCGCCATGGCTCTCCATGCCGACCGCCTCGATCACCGCATCCGGCCCCAGCCCCTTGGTCAGTTCCAGGATGCTCTCCTGGACCTTGCCCTCGGCATAGTCGATCGTCTCGGCCCCGGCCTCCCGCGCCATGGCCAGGCGCTCCGGCACCGTGTCGATGGCGATCACCCGCTTCGCCCCGAGCAGGAAGCAGGATTTGATGGTGAGGATGCCGACCGGGCCGCAGCCCCAGACCGCGATGGTCTCGCCGCCTTTTATGTCGCAATGGTCGGCGGCCATGTAGGCGGTCGGAAAGATGTCGGACAGGAAGAGCACCTGCTCGTCCGATAGCTCCTCCGGCACCTTCAGATGGGTGATGTCGGCATAGGGGATGCGAAGATATTCCGCCTGCCCGCCCGGGAAGCCGCCGGTGATGTGGGAGTAGCCGAAGAGCCCGGCGGTGGCGTAGCCGAACTGCTCCGCCTGCATCTTGCCATTGGGGTTGGTGCGCTCGCAGAGGCTCCAGTTGCCCCATTGGCACTGCCGGCAGGCGCCGCAGCAGATGGTGAAGGGCACCACGATCCGGTCGCCGACCTTCAGCGCGGTGTTGTCCTTGCCCACCTCGACCACCTCGCCCATGCATTCATGGCCGAGCACATCGCCCTTCTCCATGGTCGGGACGAAGCCGCCCATGAGATGGAGGTCGGAACCGCAGATGGCGCAGGCCGTCACCTTGATGATGGCGTCGCGCCCATCCTGGATCTGTGGATCGGGAACCGTTTCACAGCGGATGCTGCCGCGGCCCTGCCAAGTGAGCGCTTTCATGGATGATTCTTCCCGGCGGACATGGATCAGCCAGAAACGCGACGGGCGGCACGCTGTTGCGCACCGCCCGGTCAGGCCATCAGCAAAAACAGGGTATTAGACGTTATAACATTCCCGCCGGGCCGCCGGGGGTCAGGCCGCCACGGCCTGCCGCACCGCCGCCAGCGCCTCGGCGGCCTTGCCGGCCTCCGGCCCGCCGGCCTGGGCCATGTCGGGCCGCCCGCCGCCGCCCTTGCCGCCCACGGCGGCGGAGGCGGCGCGCACCAGCGCCACGGCATCGGCCTTGCCCTTCGCCGCCTCGCCGACCCCGACCACGATGCTGGCCTTGCCCTCGGCGGTGGAGACCAGGGCCACCACATCCGCCGTGCCGCCCTTCAGGATCGCGTCCGCGATGCCCTTCAGGTCCTTGGCGGGGGTATCACCCAGCTCGCGGAGAGCGAGGCGAAGGCCGTTCACCTCCTCCACCCCGGCAGCGGCCCCGCCGGTGGCCAGCTTCTTGCGCAGCTCGGCCACGTCGCGCTCCAGCTTGCGGCGCTCCTCCAGCAGGGCGGCGACGCGGGCCGGTACCTCGGCGGCGGTGCTCTTCAGCGCGGCCGCGGCCTCGCGCAGCGTGCGCTCGGCGCCCTCGACCAGGGTCAGGGCGGCATTGCCGGTCACCGCCTCGATGCGGCGGACGCCCGCGGAGACGGCGCCCTCGGACACGATCTTGAACAGGCCGATATCGCCGGTGCGGGCGACATGCGTGCCGCCGCAGAGCTCCAGCGAATAGACGCCGTGCTTCTCGGTGGCAGCCGGGTCCTCGCCCATGCCGACCACGCGGACCTCGTCGCCGTACTTCTCACCGAACAGGGCCATGGCGCCCGCCTCGACCGCCGCCTCGGGGGTCATCAGCCGGGTGGTGACGGCGGTGTTCTGGCGGATGCGGGCATTCACCTCGCCCTCGACCCAGGCAAGGTCCTCCGGCGTCATCGGCGTCGGCTGCGACACGTCGAAGCGCAGCCGGTCCGGCGCGTTCAGCGAGCCCTTCTGTGCCACATGCGTGCCCAGGCGGCGGCGCAGCGCCTCGTGCAGCAGGTGCGTCGCGGAGTGGTGCGCGCGGATCTCGCCGCGGCGGGCATGGTCCACCTCGGCCTGCACCGGAAGGCCGGGCTTCGCCTCGCCATGGGCCACGGTGCCGAGGTGCACGAAGAGGCCCAGCTTCTTCTGCGTGTCGCGCACCACGATGCGGCAGGCATCCCCGGCGGAGATCAGTCCGGTATCGCCGACCTGGCCGCCGCTCTCGGCATAGAAGGGGGTCTGGTTCAGGATCACCGCGACCTCCGTGCCGGCCGGGGCGCTGTCCACCACCTTGCCGTCGGCCACCACGGCCAGGATCTCGGCCTCCGCCGTCTCGGTGGAGTAGCCGAGGAACTCGCTGGCGCCGAGCTGCTCCTTCAGGTCGAACCACAGCGTCTCGGTGGCCGCCTCGCCGGAGCCGGCCCAGGCGGCGCGGGCGCGCTTCTTCTGCTCGGCCATGGCGGCCTCGAAGCCCTCGACATCCACCGGGCGGCCCTCGGCGCGCAGCGCGTCCTGCGTCAGGTCCAGCGGGAAGCCATAAGTGTCGTAGAGGCGGAAGGCGACGTCGCCCGGCAGGGGCTGGCCCTCGCCCAGCCGGCCCGTTTCCTCGGCCAGCAGGCCCAGGCCACGGTCCAGCAGGGTGCGGAAGCGTGTCTCCTCCAGCCGGAAGGTTTCCTCGATCAGCGGCTGG
Organism: Roseomonas gilardii subsp. gilardii; assembly: GCF_023078375.1. Classification (NCBI taxonomy): domain Bacteria; kingdom Pseudomonadati; phylum Pseudomonadota; class Alphaproteobacteria; order Acetobacterales; family Roseomonadaceae; genus Roseomonas; species Roseomonas gilardii. The sequence continues at coordinate 18,814 of NZ_CP095554.1, forward strand.
GCGCGCACCAGCTCGGGATAGGCGGCGCCCATCTGGCGCACCAGCACCGGCACCAGCCTGGCCAGCAGCGGCTCGCGCGAGCCCATCATCTGGGCATGGCGCATGGCACGGCGGAGGATGCGGCGGAGGACATAGCCGCGCCCCTCGTTGGAAGGCAGCACGCCATCCGCGATCAGGAAGGAGCCGGAGCGCAGATGGTCCGCCACCACGCGGTGGCTGGCCTTGAAGGGGCCGTCCGCCGCCTGCCCCACCAGCTCGGCGCTGGCGGCGATCAGGGCGCGGAAGGTGTCCGTGTCGTAGTTGTCATGCACGCCCTGCAGGATCGCCGCGAAGCGCTCCAGCCCCATGCCCGTGTCGATCGAGGGGCGCGGCAGGGGCGCGCGCACGCCCGGCGGCCCCTCCTCGTACTGCATGAAGACGAGGTTCCAGATCTCGATGAAGCGGTCGCCATCCTCGTCCGGCGAGCCCGGCGGGCCGCCCGGGATGGAGGGGCCGTGGTCGTAGAAGATCTCGGAACAGGGGCCGCAGGGACCGGTATCGCCCATCCGCCAGAAATTGTCGGAGGTCGGGATGCGGATGATCTTCTGGTCCGGCAGGCCGGCGATCTTCCGCCACAGCGCCGCCGCGTCCTCGTCCTCGGAATAGACGGTGACGAGCAGCTTCTCCTTCGGGAGGGCGAAGTCCTTCGTCAGCAGGGTCCAGGCATGGGCGATCGCCTGTTCCTTGAAATAGTCGCCGAAGGAGAAGTTCCCCAGCATCTCGAAGAAGGTGTGGTGCCGGGCGGTGTAGCCGACATTGTCCAGATCGTTGTGCTTGCCGCCGGCGCGCACGCATTTCTGCGCCGTGGTCGCCGTGGAATAGGGCCGCCGCTCCTGCCCGGTGAAGACGTTCTTGAACTGCACCATGCCGCTGTTGGTGAACATCAGCGTCGGGTCGTTGCGCGGCACGAGCGGCGAGCTCTCGACCACCTGGTGCCCGTTGCGGGCGAAGTAGTCCAGGAAGGTGGCGCGGATGTCGTTGCTGCTGGTCATCGGCCGGCGCGGATCTTCTCGGGCAGGGGGGACGGAAAAGGGGGGACATGCCCTTACCGCGCGGGCCGTTCTCCGTCGAGGGGCAAGCGCCCCCGAGGGGGAGCAGGGGTGACAGCCCCGCCCGCCTGTCGGATGATCCCCCCCGCAACGCCCCGGCCCGGCCAGCCCAGGCCCGGATGCCAAGAGGGCGGCGGGAGAAGACATCCATGCCCCATCCGACCCGGCGCCTCCTGGGCGCCGCCGCCCTGGCCGCCTTTCCGGCCCTTGCCCTGCCCGGCCGGCATGTGTTGGCGCAGGGAAAGCCCGCCACCCCCTGGCCCGACCGGCCGACCCGCATCGTCGTGCCCTTCCCCCCGGCCGGCAGTACCGACATCCTGGCGCGCATCCTGGCCGACCGGCTGGGCCCGCGGCTCGGCGCGCCGGTGGTGGTGGAGAACCGGGCCGGTGCCGCCGGGGTGATCGGCAGCGAGGCCGTGGCGCGCGCCGAGCCGGACGGCACCACCCTGCTGATGACCACGATCGGCACGGGCGCCATCAACTACGCGCTCTATGCGAAGACCCTGACCTTCAGGCCCCAGGACCTGGCCGCCGTGTCCAACATGGCGAAGCTGCCGAACGTCATCATGGCGCCAGCCTCTTCACCGGTCCGGACGCTGGAGGAATTCGTGGCGGCGGCCCGGAAGAAGCCCGGCATGACCTTCGCCAGTTCGGGCAACGGCACCAGCCTGCACCTGACCGGGGAACTGCTGAAGCTGGAGGCCGGGATCGACCTGACCCATGTGCCCTATCGCGGCGCCGGGCCGATGATCACCGATGTCATCGCCGGACGGGTGGATATGGCGGTGGACAACCTCCCCTCCTCGCTCGGCCATATCAAGGACGGCCGGCTGCGCGCCCTCGCCGTCACCAGCGCCGAACGCAGCCCGGCCCTGCCGGAGGTGCCCACCACCGCGGAGGCCGGCCAGCCCGGCGTGCAGGCCCTGGCCTGGTTCGGCATCCAGGCCCCGGCCCGGATGCCGCGCCCGCTGGTGGAGCGCCTGTCCACCGAGATCCGCGCCGTGATGGCCGAGCCCGCCACCATCGCCAAGGTGCGCGAGCAGGGGGCGGAGCCGGTGGGCGACACGCCGGAGGAGTTCGAGACCTTCATCGCCTCGGAGATCACGCGCTGGGGCGAGGTCGTGCGCAAGGCCAGGGTGACGGTGGACTGAGCCGATGCCTTTGCCGAGGGAGCGGGTCCTGGTCACCGGGGGTGCCTCCGGGATCGGCCGGGCGGTGGCGGAACGCTGCCGCGAGGACGGCTACGAGCCGGTGGTGATCGATATCGAGGGCGCGGAAGGGGACGGCATCCTGCGCGCCGACCTGTCCGACCCGGCGCAGACCGCCCGGGCGCTGGAACGGGCGCTGCGGGGCGGGCCGATCACCCGGCTGGTGAACAATGTCGGCGTGGTCCTGCCCGGCCCGGTGGAGGAGCAGGACCTCACCACCCTGGACCGCGCCGTGGCGCTGAACCTGCGCTGCGCCCTGCAATGCCTGCAGGCGCTGCTGCCGGGGATGAAGGAGGCCGGCTTCGGCCGGGTGGTGAACATCTCCTCCCGCGCCGCGCTCGGCAAGGAATGGCGCAGTGCCTATGCCGCGACCAAGGCCGGGCTGATCGGCATGACGCGGGTCTGGGCGCTGGAACTCGGCCCCCGGGGGATCACCGCCAACGCGGTCGGCCCCGGCCCGATCCGCACCGCGCTCTTCGACCGGGCCAACCCGCCCGGCAGCGAGCGGACCCGCGCGATCACCGAGAACATCCCCGTCCGCCGCATGGGCCGGCCGGAGGACGTGGCGCAGGCGGTCTCCTTCCTGCTCGACGCGCGCAGCGGCTTCGTGACGGGGCAGGTGCTCTATGTCTGCGGCGGCATGACGACGGGCGTGGCGGGGGTCTGACCCAGCCCGCCGCGCGCGCAGATCTCCCGCAGCACCACGGCGTTGTTGTGGGCCACGTCCGTGGCGGCGAAGAGCAGCGTGACCCGGCGGTGCCGCGCCACCAGAGCCAGCAGGCTTTCCAGCGCGGGGCTGCCTCGCAGCTCCGCCCGGTAGCGGGCGCGGAACTCCATCCAGCGGGCCTGGTCATGCCCGAACCACTGGCGCAGCGCGTTGCTGGGCGCGACCTCCTTCAGCCACAGGTCGATCCAGGCCCCGTCGCGCCGCAGCCCGCGTGGCCAGAGGCGGTCCACCAGGATGCGGAACCCGTCCGCCTCCTCCGGCGGGTCATAGGCGCGCCGGAGCCGGATCTCCGGCGCGGGTTCCCGCCGCGTCATGCCGGGACCTCCGCCAGGGCTTCCGGCGCCCCGTCAGCCTCGTTTTCCATCCCCAGCCTCTGCCGCAGCACCGGGGCGGCCGGCCCTATCAGGTCGCGCAGCGTCTGCCGGTCCAGCACCGCCATGAAGGCGCCCAGGGCCTCGGCCAGCGTGGCCTGGAGGCGGCAGGCCCCGGAAATGGCGCAGCCCACGCCCGGCAGCGGCGTGCCGTCCGGGGCGAAGCAGGTGACCAGCGCCAGGTCCTCCTCCGTCACCCGCACCACCTCGCCGATGCGGATCTCCTCCGGCGGCCGGGCCAGGCGCAGCCCGCCGCCCCGCCCACGCAGGGTCTCCACGAAGCCCGCCTGGCCGAGCCGGTGCACCACCTTGGTCAGATGGTTCTCCGAGATCCGGTAGGCCCAGGCGATCTCGGCGATGGAGACCAGGCGCTGCGGCCGCAGACCCAGGAAGATCAGCGTACGCAGCGCGTAGTCGGAGTGCAGGGTCAGGCGCATGGATAAGATATATTCTGTTTGCATCTTTTTGCCAGGGGTTTATAAGGTGCATATCGAATGCATCTTATGGAGCTGGCGATGCCCAGGCCCCTCAGCGAGAACACCATCCGGGTCGTGAAGGCGACCGTCCCCGCCCTCGAGGCGCACGGCCTCGCCATCACCCGGCGCATGTACGAGCGGATGTTCCAGAACCCGGCGATCCGCGACCTGTTCAACCAGTCGCACCATGGCGAAACCGGCTCGCAGCCCCGCGCCCTGGCGACGGCGGTGCTGGCCTATGCGCAGAACATCGACAATCTCGGCGTGCTCGGCCATGCGGTGGAGCGTATCGCGCAGAAGCATGTCGGGCTGAACATCCTGCCCGAGCACTACCCGCATGTGGCCACCTCCCTGCTCGGCGCCATCGCCGACGTGCTGGGCGAGGCGGCGACCCCGGAGATCCTGGATGCCTGGGCCGAGGCCTACTGGTTCCTGGCGGAACTGCTGATCGGGCGCGAGGCCCAGATCTACCGCGACCAGGCGGAGGCGCCCGGCGGCTGGAGCGGCTGGCGCGACTTCCGCATCGCGGAGAAGCGGGAGGAGAGCGGGATCGTCACCTCCTTCCTGCTGGAACCGGTGGATGGCGGCCCGGTGGTGCGGCACCGCCCCGGCCAGTACCTGACCTTCTGGCTCGACCTGCCGGGGCAGCACCCGCTGAAGCGGAACTACAGCATCTCCTCCGCCCCGGACGACCGGCGCTACCGGATCAGCGTGAAGCGCGAGCCGATGGGCGTGGTGTCCAACTGGCTGCACGACATGGCCCAGCCCGGCACGGTGCTGCGGGTCGGCGTGCCCGCCGGCGAGTTCTTCCTGGAGGTGGAGAAGCAGCAGCGCCCCGTGGTGCTGCTCAGCGGCGGCGTCGGGCTGACGCCGATGCTGAGCATGCTGGAAAGCATCGCGGCGGAACGGCCTGACCTGGAGGTGCACTATGTCCACGGCACGCGCGACGGCGGCACCCATGCCATGGGCGCCCGGACGCGGGAACTCGCGGCCCGGAACCCGCGGGTCCACGTCACCAACTTCTACGAGGCGCCGCGTTCCCATGACGTCGCCGGACGCGACTACGACATGGCCGGGCGCATCGGTCCCGAATGGCTGCTGGCCAACACGCCGGCGCGGGAGGCGGATGTCTTCCTTTGCGGCCCCCGGCCCTTCCTGCGCCTCTTCGTGAACGGGCTGGCCCAGGCCGGCGTGCCCGCGGACCGCATCCACTACGAGTTCTTCGGTCCCGCCGACGAGCTCCTGGCCGCCTGAAGCCGTTTCCGGAGGCGGCCCTCGCCGCCTCCGGTAGCCTCAGGACCAGACGTCCTTCAGCCGGTAACAGGCGCTGACGAAGGGCATGAACCAGGACGGCCCGAAATGTCCGGGCACCGCGCCCCGGGAATGGCGCCCGCCAGGCTTTGCTTCCCCGCGATGCGCTCCCAGATGCCGGTGCCGGGCATGTCCGGAGGCCATGTCACCCCATGCCCCGACAGGAGGAAAGGCGCCATGACGCTGCATGATTCCCGCAAGTCCCCAGGACCGGACCATCCCATCGCCATCGAGCCCAATCCGAGGCGGGTGCAGGTCCGCTTCGCGGGACGGGTGATCGCCGATAGCCGCAAGGCCCTGGTGCTGCGCGAGGCGAGCTATCCGCCGGTGCAGTACCTGCCGCGCGGCGACGTGGACATGGCGGCGCTGGAGCGCAGCCGCCACGCGACCACCTGCCCCTACAAGGGCGAGGCTAGCTACTTCACCCTGAACCACGCCGGACAACGGGCCGAGAATGCGGTCTGGAGCTATGAGCACCCTCATCCGGCCGTGGCCGCCATCGCGGGGCACCTCGCCTTCTATCCCGACCGCGTGGAGAGCATCGAGGAAAGCTGATCCAAGCTGCCTTGCGGGAGGAGCGGCCTTCTTCCGCAGGACGGCACGGACTTCCTCCGGCGCGCGGCCTATTCCGCCGCGCGCCCGGCCGTTTTTCCCTGGCCCCGCCCCGGCGCCCAGACATCGTCCGGTGCGGACCAGAGATCCTTCTGCCGCGCTGCCTCCGCGACCTCCGCGGCCAGGATATCCAGGATCGCCTCTCCCTTCTCCGCCGTGCCCGCACGCGGGTCGCCGATCGTTCCGGTGACGGGCGCGCGTTCGGAGAAGCTCCAGAATCGGCTGTAGCCCGGGCGGCCCGCCACGGCAGGCGGGGCCTGCCGCACCGCCTCGTCCAGCTTGTCGCGGCGCACCAGATCCGGCGTCATCGCCATCATTAGCGAGGTCTCGGCCTCGCAGGCATGGTGCACGCCGTCCTGGCGCTCCAGCAGCGGGCGGATCGCCGCCTGTGCCGCGGCCCAGGGCGTGCTGGCCACCACGGCGAGGCCGAATTCATGCGCCAGCTCCCGCACCGCCACCGCCAGCGGGTCGATGTTGCCGCCATGGCCGTTGACGATCAGCAGGCGCCGGAAGCCCAGCGCCCGGAGGCTGCGCGTGACGCCGCGCAGCACGCCGTGGAATTCCGCGAAATTCAGGCTGATCGTGCCGCCGAAAGGCAGATGGTGCTCGCTCATCCCCGTCCACATCCCCGGCAGGACCAGGGCGGGCGGCGCGCCGTCCAGCAGCCGCGCGGCGCGGATGGAAACCTCGCTGGCGCTGCACGTGTCCGTGATCACCGGCAGATGCGGCCCGTGCTGCTCCAGCGATCCCACGGGCAGGATCGCCAGGGCCTCCGCCTGCGCCGCCACCGCACGGATCTCCGGCCCCGTGAGCCGCGCCCATTCCACTTCGCGCATCGCCATCCCCCTCATGTCGTAAGGCCGGATCGTGTTCCGCCGTGATGGCCGCGGCAAGCCGGGCGGACGCGTTATGCCCTAGCGCGGCGAGACGTCCATCGCGCGCGTCATCTCGTCGGCGCGCGGCGTGTGCTTCAGCGTGTCGCGCATGGCCCAGACATTGACCTGCGTGTGCAGCGGAATCCAGGCGATGTCCCTCGCGGCGACACGAGTGGCCTGCTGCCAGAGCTGCTCGCGCTTCTCGTCATCCACCGTGACCAGCCCCTGCTCCACCAGCCTGTCGTACTCCGCGCTGGAATAGCCCGCCTGGTTCACCGTGCCCCAGCCGCGGCTGACGTCGCGCGTGCCCAGCAGGCCGCGCAGGCCGGATGACGGCTCGCCCGTGCTGTTGCTCCAGCCGCCGAGCGTCACCGAGAAGTCCCGCCGCGCGCTGCGCTGCGCATTCACCGCGAAGGGCACCGTGTCCACCTGAGTCTTCACCCCGATGCGCGACCACATCTGCCCGATGGTCTGGGCGATCTGCGCATCGTTCACGTAGCGGTCGTTGGAGGCGTTGAGCTGGATGGTCAGCCCATTCGGGAAGCCCGCCTCCGCCAGCAGCGCCCTTGCCCGCGCGGGGTCATAGGGCGGCGGCTTGATGTCGGGCGCATAGCCATAGGCGCCGGGCGGCATGAACTGCCCCGTCGGCACCGCGGCGCCGGACATCACGCGGTCCGCGATTCCCTGGCGGTTGATGGCGATGCTCAGCGCCTCCCGAACCCGGTGGTCCAGCAGGGGATTCCGGTCCAGCTTCTCCCCGTTCGGACCGAAGACATAGGGGCTGGGCGCGTCGCTGCGGAAATCCGTGCGCAGATAGATCGAGCGCAGGCTGGTGGTCTCCGAGATCGCGATATGCGGCTCCTTGCGGATGCGCGCGATGTCGGAGGTCGGCACCGCGTCGATGATCTGCACGTCGCCCGCCTGCAGCGCCGCCACCCGCGCGCCGTCATTCGGGATGAAGCGGTAGTTCACCCGCGCCCAGTGCGGCTTGCGGCCCCAGTAATCCTCGTTGCGGACGAAGACGGCGCGGTTGCCGCTCTGGTAGCTTTCCAGCCGGAAGGGACCGGTGCCGACCGCGTTCCTGCCGTTGTTGAAGTCACCGGTGGACGGGTTCGGCCCCAGCCCGTGCCAGATGATCATCACCTGCGACATATCCGCCACCATCAGCGGGTCCACCGCATGGGTGTGGAAGCGGATCGTGTAGGGATCGACGATCTCCACCCGCGCGATCGGCTTGGTGTAGAGCGCGTAGGAGCCGGGGCTGTTCACCACCGTCGGCACGCGGTCGATGGTATAGGCCACGTCCTCAGCGGTGAACTCCTGTCCGTTGTGCCACTTCACCCCGCGCCGCAGCCTGAACTCCCAGGTCGTCTCGTCGATCGCCTTCCAGGATTCCGCCAGGCCCGGCAGCGGCTTGCCTTCCGGCGAGCGGTCCACCAGCGCCTCGAAGATGTGGTTGCCCAGGGCGATGTTCGGGGTCAGCGTGTAGTAGTGCGGATCGACCGAGTTCGGCGGCGCCGCCAGCCCCATCTCCAGCGTGGGTCCGGCCGGCTGTGCCAGGGCCTGGGGCGGCCGGAAGGTGGCGGCGCCGGTGAAGGCGGCCAGCATCAGCGCGGCCGACAGGATGCGCGGGGTGACGAACATCGGCGATTCTCCCGTCAGGGGAGCGCCGGCCGGAAGACCCGCCCGCTGCCCGCCCGTTTCTGCAATGCCGTATGCCGCGACCCTGTCCCGGCCCACTCTCGCGGTGAGGTCCGGCGCCGGCCAGTGCAGCAACCCGGGGCCGGATCGTCAACCGCCCTTCCCGAAGCGGAAACGGGTGACGAGGGGCCTTGCTGCCACCCGGGCCGCAACGGAAAAGGGCCGCCCCCTCGCGGGATGCGGCCCTTTCCGATGCTGTGACGCGGGGGAAAACCCCCACGCCCCGTCACTCCGCGGCGGCGGCCGCTTCCTCGCCTTCGCTTTCCGGCGCCGTCAGCATGGTCTCCGCCACCTGCCCGGCCTGGGCGCGGATGCGCTGCTCGATGGAGGCCGCCATGTCCGGATTGTCGCGCAGGAACTGCTTGGCGTTCTCACGGCCCTGGCCGATGCGCTGGCTGTCGCAGGAGAACCAGGCGCCCGACTTCTCGACCACCCCGGCCTTCACGCCCAGATCGATCAGCTCGCCGACCTTGGAGATGCCCTCGCCATAGAGGATGTCGAACTCGACCTGCCGGAAGGGCGGGGCCATCTTGTTCTTCACCACCTTCACGCGGGTCTGGTTGCCGATGACCTCGTCCCGGTCCTTGATCTGCCCGATGCGGCGGATCTCCATGCGCACCGAGGCATAGAACTTCAGCGCGTTGCCGCCCGTCGTGGTCTCCGGATTGCCGAACATCACGCCGATCTTCAACCGGATCTGGTTGAGGAAGATCATCATGCAGTTCGAACGCGAGATCGAGCCGGTCAGCTTGCGCAGCGCCTGCGACATCAGGCGGGCATGCAGGCCGACATGGCTGTCGCCCATCTCGCCTTCCAGCTCCGCCCGCGGCACCAGCGCGGCGACGCTGTCGATCACCAGCACGTCGATGGCGCCGGAACGCACCAGCGTGTCGGCGATCTCCAGCGCCTGCTCGCCCGCATCGGGCTGCGAGATCAGCAGGTTGTCGATATCCACGCCGAGCTTCTTGGCATAGCCCGGGTCGAGCGCGTGCTCGGCATCGATGAAGGCGCAGGTACCGCCCTTCCGCTGGGCCTCGGCGATGGCATGCAGCGCCAGCGTCGTCTTGCCCGAGGATTCGGGGCCATAGATCTCGATGATCCGCCCCTTCGGCAGCCCGCCGATGCCCAGCGCCACGTCGAGGCCCAGGGAGCCGGTGGACACGGTCTCGATATCGGCCATGTCCTGCTTGGCACCCAGCCGCATGACCGAGCCCTTGCCGAAGGCACGCTCGATCTGGCTCAGCGCCGCGTCCAGTGCCTTGTTCTTCTCCATACAGCCCCCGATCGCCCCGTACTGGGGCGGATGATCTGCCACCAAGGGTCGTGGACCGGAGGCTCCCGCCTGGATCGCGCCGACCAATTCCGTCCGCGGGAGCCTAGATCGGCTCCCCTTCGCGCGCCACAACCCCGGCGGGGATGCGGGCTTTTCTGTTCCCTATATGTTCATGATGGGCGGAAATTTCAACCGCTTTCCTCCACCACCCGCACCAAACGTTGCCGCAACGTCTCGACCAGCGCCGCCGGGCGGTAGGGCTTGGCCAGGAAGCCTGTGATATCGGCATTCCGCCCGCCTTCTTCCAGCGCCTCCCGCTCCATCAGCCGCTCGGAATAGCCGCTCACCAGCACGGCAGGCAGCGCGGGCAGGCGGCGGCGCATCTCCCGCAGCAGGGACACTCCGTCCATGCCGGGCATGGCGACGTCGGACACCAGGATGTCCGGCCTGAATCCCCCGGCCAGGAGGTCCAGCGCCTCCTCCCCGTCCGTGGCGGCGCGCACCTCCATCCCTTCCCGCCGCAGGGCCTGTTCCGCCAGGCGGCGCAGCGGCGCCTCGTCCTCCACCAGCAGCACACGCTGCCCGGCCAGCCCGCCGTGCTGCTCCCGCGCCAAGGTGGGAACGGGGGTGGGAACGGGCAGGCCGCCCGCATCGCCGATGCGCGGCGGGGGCAGTGCCGATTCCTGGTGGCGCGGCAGGTAGATCCGGAAACTGGCCCCCTCCCCCGGCCGCGACACCACCTGCAACACGCCGCCGAACTGGCGGACGATGCCATGCACCGTGGCGAGGCCCAGCCCCGTGCCGCCTTCGGCCGAGCGTGTGGTGAAGAAGGGCTCGAAGATCCGCCCCAGCACGCCGGGCGGGATGCCCGGGCCGTTGTCGGAGACCGACAGCATCACCCAGCGGCCCGGCGGCAGCAGGTCGGGGATGCCCGGCTCGGCCTGCAAGGCCAGCCGCGTGCCCGTGGCGATGGTCAGCGACGCCCCAGCCGTGCCGCCCGCATTCCCCGGCTGCCGTGCCATGGCCTGCACCGCGTTGCTGGCGAGGTTGAGCACCATCTGATCGAGCTGCACCGGATCGGCCATGATCGCCCGCCCTGGCGCCTCCAGGCGCCAATGCAGGCTGACATGCCGGCCCGCCATGGAGCGCAGCAGGGGCTCCAGCCCCGTCACGGCCTCGTCCAGCACGATGGCGCGCGGCAGCAGGGGCTGCCGCCCAGCCAGGGCCAGCAACCGCCGGACCAGCGCGGCGCCACGGTCGGCGGCCGCGAGCAGTGCCTCCAGCGCCGTATCCCGCTCCGCCCCCCCGGCCGGCACATCGGAACGCAGGCTTTCCGCCGAGGAGACGATGATGGCGAGGATGTTGTTGAAGTCATGCGCCACGCCACCGGCGAGCTGGCCGAGCGCGCGCAGGCGCTCCCCCTCCTCGGCCTGCTTGCGGAAGCGCCGGTGCTCCGTCAGGTCCTGTAACAGGAGCAGCCGCTGGCCGCCCGGAAGGGAGCGCAGGCGGCAGGAAACCGGTCTCGGCTCCTCTCCGCCCTCCAGCATCTCCTCCAGCGGCATCAGCCCGCCGCCCGCGAGCCAGTCGGCAAAGCGAGCAGGCGAACGGAAAAGCCGTGCGGCCGGCAGGTCGCGGCCCAGCGGCAGGCAAACCAGGGCGCGAAAGGCCGGATTGGCCGCGCGGACCACCCCTTGCTCATCGAGCAGGGCCACTGCCTCCTGAAGCGCGCCGCACAGGGCTTCGAAGGCGTTATCCCAGCCCTGGCCCAACCCAGCCGTCCGTCCTGTCTTCCAGGAAATCACATCCGGACCTGTCCCGATCGTCGGGCCATCATGATCAAATCGGCGTCATTCCCGCAATGGTTACATTGACCAGATCAAATATTATCATGGGTTGTGTGTCTGGTAAGGCACCGGAGCACGTCGCAGCCATCCACGGCCGGATGGAGGCATGATCAGCGCCCGCTGCGCCGGCGCCAGACGAAGGCGATGATTTCCGCCACCGCGGCATAGTGGTCGGGCGGGATCTCCCGCCCCAGTTCCAGCTTGTAAAGCGCCCGCGCCAGGGGCGGATTGGGCACCAGCGGCACCCCGGCTTCCCGCGCCGCGTCGCGGATGCGCGCCGCCATGGCATCCACCCCCTTGGCCACCACGCGCGGGGCGCCGGAATCCTTCTCATAGGCCAGGGCCACGGCGTAATGCGTGGGATTGGTCACCACCACCGTCGCCTTGGGCACCTCCGCCATCATCCGGCGGCGCGAGGCCTGGTGCCGCAACTGCCGCTGCCGCGCCTTCAGATGCGGGTCGCCCTCGCTCTCCTTGTGTTCCTCCTTGAGGTCCTCGCGGCTCATCCGCAGGCGGCGAAGGTGCCGGAAGTGTTCCCAGCCGTAATCCCCCATCGCCAAGAGGCCGAAGGCCAGCACCGCCGCCATGGCGAGGCCCCGCATCTCCTCCCCCGCCGCCGCGAGCAGATGCGCGGGCGAGACCTGCAGCATCGACCGCAGCCGCACGAGGTCGTCCAGGCTCCACCACAGGGCCAGCCCCATCAGCCCCAGCTTGAGCAGGGCGCGCAGGAGCTGCCCGCCCCCCTCCGCCCCCAGGACGCGCTTCGCCCCGGTCAGGGGCGAGAGCCTGGAAAGCTGCGGCACCAGCCCCTTGGCGCTGAACAGGCCGCCGGTCTGCAACAGCGTGGCCGCCACCGCCCCCAGCGCCGCCGCACCGGCCACCGGCAGCACCGCCAGCAGGGCATCCCGCCCCAGCCCGGCGAGCGCCTCCGCCGGCAGCACCGCATGGCTGCGGGACAGCAGGCCCTGGAGGCTGCGCAGCAGCGCCATCCCCGCGGCCGGCAGGGCGAGGCTGGCGGCCAGCAGGGCGCAGGCCAGGGAGGCGAAGCCCGCCATTTCCCGCGACACCGCGACCTGCCCATCCTCCCGCGCCTTCTGCAGGCGGCGCGGAGTCGGGGCCTCCGTCCTGTCCTCGGCCTCCTCGCTCACCGCGCCACAGCCCCTTTGGTTACAGTCCTGGCAGACCGGCCCAGGCGGCGGCCAGCGCGGCCAGGAAACTGTCCAGCAGCGGCCGCGCCACCAGCCCCAGCAGCACCATCCCGCCGAGGATCTGCGCCGGGCTGACCAGGATGTTCACCTGGAGTTGCGGCGCCACGCGCGCCAGCAGCCCGCTGGCGAGGTTCACCAGGAACAGGCCGAGCAGGAACGGCGAGGCCAGCCGCAGCGCCAGGGCGAGCATGGCGGCGCCGGCCATGGCCAGATCCGCCGCCGCCGCGCCCGCCGGCCAGGGCGCCCCGGGCGGCAGCACCTCGTAGCTGCCGGCCAGGGCGCGCAGGGGCTGCGCGTAGAGGCCGGTGGACAGGACCAGCACCGCCGTCGCCAGGCTGCCCAGCCGCCCCAGGATCGCCGTCTGCGACCCCATCTGCGCATCCGGCACCAGCACCGAAGCGAGGCCCATGGCGAGGGCCACGATCTGGAAGGCGGCGGACAGCGCCATCGCCACCACCCGAGCCAGCCCGCCGATCCAGAGCCCGACCAGAATCTCCGTCGCGACCAGCCGCAGCGTGCCGGGGATGTCGTCCGGCTGCGGCGGCAACTGATCCGCCAGGAGCGGCAGCAGCAGCGGCACCAGCGCCAGCGCCACGGCGAGGCGGATGCGCAGGGGCACATCCGCCTCCCCCAGCCCCGGCGCGATCATCGCGGCAGCCCCCAGCCGCGACAGCAGCAGCACCGACTGGAAGGCCAGCACCGGCAGGGAGCGCAGCAGCTCGGCCTCAGTCATGACGGGGCTTCCCCAACGCCGCCGGGATCAATGCGCGCCGCCCAGCGCCACCATCTGGCCGAACAGGGTCACGGCGTAGTTCTGCAACGCATCGACCATGAAGGGGCCCAGCACCAGCAGCGCGCCACCGCAGACGGCCAGCTTGGGCAGGAAGGCCAGCGAGGCTTCCTGCACCTGCGTCATGGCCTGGAACAGCGCCACGACCAGCCCGGCCAGCAGGATGCCGCCCAGCAGGGGCGCGGCCAGTTGCACCGCGACCCACATGGATTCCCGCAGGGCCGCGGACAGGATCTCGCTTTCCACGATGCTCTCTTCCCTTCTGGAAGCCGGCCTCCGGAGGCCGCCTGGGAGCGGATGCGTCAGATCGGCATCCGCATGATGTCCTGGTAGGCGCTCACCATCTTGTCGCGCAGCGCCACGGTGGTCTGCAGCGACAGCTCCGCCTTGGAGACGGCGAGGACCACGTCGGTGACATTGCCCTGCCCGCTGAGCGCCTGCGCCGAGGCGGCATCGGCGCGGTGGCCGAGCTCCACCGCCCCGTCCATCGCCTGCCGCAGGGCGGCGCCGAAGCCGGAGAGCGGGGCCTCCGCGCCCCCCTCCGCCGCCCCCAGGGCGCCGGCGCTGCGATAGGCGGTGATGGCGACATTCGCGGAGATCGGATCGCTCATCCGCGCAGCGCCTCGATGGTGCGCGACAACATGCCGCGCGAGGTTTCCATGACGCTGAGATTGGCGCTGTAGGAGCGCTGGGCCTCGCGCATGTCCATCATCTCCACGAAGCTGTCCACATTCGGCACGGAGACGTAGCCATTGGCATCCGCCGCGGGATGCGAGGGCTCATAGCGCTTCGGCAACTCGCCATTGTCGCGGCCGACACGCGAGACCTCGACGAGATCCGTGCCGCTGGCGCGGTCGAGATGGTTGGCGAAGCTCACCGTCTTGCGGCGATAGGGTTCGGCACCCGGCGTCAGGCCGGTGCTGTCCCGGTTCGCGAGATTCTCCGCCACCACCCGCAGGCGCGTGGCCTGGGCGTTCATGCCGGCGGCGGAAATGCGCAGCGCGCTGTCGAGATCCAAAGCCTTCTGCTCCTCAGCGGCCCAGGGCCGTCTTGAACATGCCGAGCCAGGAGCGCCGCAGCCCGGTCGCGAGCTGGTGCGCCGTTTCCGTGTCAGCGACCTTCATCGCCTGTTCCTCCAGCGACACGGCATTACCGTCCGGCGTTTCCTCCGCCGCGCGCCGCTCCGTGCGCACCCGCGCCGGGCCGCCGGCGCTGCCCTGCGGCTGGAGATGGCGGGCATTGGTGCGTGCGAGCGCGGGGCCGCCCTTGCTGGCGAGCAGATCGGCGAAGGGCGTGATGTCGCGGGCGCGGTAATGCGGTGTGTCGGCATTGGCGACGTTCTGCGACAGCACGGCCTGGCGCTGGTCGAGCCATTTCAGCCGCTGCTCGGACAGGGCGATGGGGTCCCGTCCGAGCGGGCCCGTGGCGGCGGTGTCGCGGCGCGTCGGTTCCATGGCGCGCAGCCTAGGCGGGGGAGATGAAGACTCCGTCAACGCGGCGCGGGGCGCGCGCAACCCGCCGTTAAGGCATCGCGGCCAGAATGCGCGCCCGGTACTCCCCCGCAGGCAGAAGGCCGCGCAAGACATGCTTCCCTCCCTCTCCACCTGGCTGCCGGCCCTGGCCGGCCTCGCCGCGGTGCTGCTGCTGCTCTGGCTGCTGGCCCGCGGCGCGCGGTTCACCGGACTCGCGGCCCCGTCCGGCAAGCGCCTCGGCGTGCAGGAGGTGCTGGCGCTCGACACGCGCCGCCGCCTCGTCCTGCTGCGCGTCGATGGGCGGGAGGTCCTGCTCCTCACCGGTGGCCCGCAGGACAGCGTGCTGGGCTGGCTGCCATGAGCCGCGCCTTCCATGCCCCGCTCTTCCCGCTGGCCCTCGGCGCCGCGCTGCTGCTGGCCGGGCCCGCCCTGGCGCAGTCGGTTTCGCTGGATCTCGGCCAGGCGGGGCAGCCCGGCGCCACCGCGCGCCTCGTGCAGCTCACCGCGCTGATCGGCCTGCTGTCGCTGGCGCCGTCGCTGCTGGTGATGGTCACCGCCTTCGCGCGCATCACCATCGTGCTCAGCCTGCTGCGCAGCGCCATCGGCGCGGCCAATGTGCCGCCGAATCCGGTGCTGATCGGGCTGTCGCTGTTCCTCACCTTCTTCGTCATGCAGCCGGTGGTGGAACGTGCCTGGGAGGATGGCATCCAGCCGATGGTTGAGGGCCGGATCGGCGAGATGGAGGGGCTGGAGCGTTCCGCCGAGCCCTTCCGCACCTTCATGGCCGCCAATGTGCGCGATGGCGACCTGTCGCTCTTTCTCGACC
Organism: Roseomonas gilardii subsp. gilardii; assembly: GCF_023078375.1. Taxonomy (NCBI): domain Bacteria; kingdom Pseudomonadati; phylum Pseudomonadota; class Alphaproteobacteria; order Acetobacterales; family Roseomonadaceae; genus Roseomonas; species Roseomonas gilardii. The sequence goes on from NZ_CP095554.1 coordinate 34,596, forward strand.
TCGCCGGGCTGGCGCCGCAGGAGGAGGGTGCCGGAAAGGCCGCCGGGGCGCCCTGGCGCGCGCTGGTGCCGGCCTTCATGGTCAGCGAGTTGCGCCGCGGCTTCGAGATCGGTTTCCTGGTCTTCCTGCCCTTCCTGGTGATCGACCTCGTGGTTGCCTCGCTGCTGATGTCGCTGGGCATGATGATGCTGCCGCCCAGCGCCGTGTCCCTGCCCTTCAAGATCATCTTCTTCGTGATGGTGGACGGCTGGCGGCTGATCTCCGAAAGCCTTGTGCAGGGCTTCGCGAACTGACGGCGATTTCTCTGTTTCCATGATGAGAATCGGTCTTAACATCGAGGGCTGTGTTGCCCTTGCCAGCCGGGAAGCCAGGGCTATACATATTGTTATAACATAACATTGGAAGCCCGATGCGCCTCAGCCTTCCCGCCCCCCGCCGCCGGAGGGCCCGCCTGAAGCAGCTCTCCCTGCCGCCGCTCCTGGCGGCTCTGCTCGCCGCCGGCATTGCCGGTCCCGTCCGCGCGGATGACACGCCCGGAAGTGGTACGCCGGACGCCAGAGAGCCAGCCTGCGATGAGGGGGTGAGCCTCACCCCGGGTGCCTGCCTGGAAGGGCAGGTGCTGCTGGACAGCTTCGCCAACACGCGCGGCGGCGTGCATCGCGGCGTCGCCGCGCTGGGCCAGCTCTCGCTGGGGGTGGATCTCGATCTCGGCACACTGGCAGGCTGGGAAGGCTGGACCGCCCGGGCATCGGCCTATGGCATCCTCGGGCGGCAACCGTCGCCGAGCCTGATCGGCAGCCTCGCCTCGCTCAGCAATGCGGAGGCCGTGCCGACCTTCCGCCTGTCCGAGCTCTGGGTGCAGCGGGAGGTGGAGGGGATCGGCTCCCTGCGCATCGGCCAGATCGCGGCGGATACCGAGTTCTTCACCGCCGCCGCGGCGGGCCGCCTCACCAACGGCACCTTCGGCTGGCCGATGGGCATCTCCTATGCCCTGCCCTCCGGCGGGCCGGGCTATCCCTTCGCCGCGCCGGGCATCCGCCTTGCCCTGGGGGACCCGGAGAAGGGCAACGGCTTCCGGGCGGCGATCATGACGGGCGACCCGGGCGGCAAGTACGGCGCCGGCACCGATCCGCAGCGGCACAACCGCTACGGCACGAACTTCTCCTTCGCCGGCGGCACCTTCTACATCGCCGAGGGTGTCGTGGGCACGGCGGCCCCGGAGGGCAGCGAGGTGCGCCCCTGGGTGGCGAAGCTGGGCCTCTGGTACCACAATGGCGGCTTCGACGATCAGCGGGGCGACCCCGGCATCTATCTCGCCGAGCCCACCAGCACCAATGCCTCGGTCGATCCCCTGGCCAATGGCAGCGTGCCGCGCAAGCCGAACAATTACGGCCTCTACACGGTGGGAGAGGTAACGCTGTGGCGCGGCGAGACGTCGAACCTCGCCAGCTTCGCCCGCCTTTCCTTCACGCCCGGCGGGCGCAACCTGTTCGATTTCTACGGTGATGCCGGCCTCGCCTGGCACGGCCCCTTCGGGCGGAAGGACGACACCGCCTCGATCGGCCTCGCCTATGCCCAGACCGGCGCCGCCGGCCGCGACCTGGACCGGGCTCTCCGGGCTCTCACCGGCCTGCCGCCGACCCGGGACCGGGAGATGGTGCTGGAGGCGAACTACGAAGCCGCGATCACCGACCACCTCGCCATCCGGCCCGGCGTGCAGTGGATTTCCCACCCCAATGCCGGCATCCCGGACGAGCGCTATCGCGACGATGCGCGGCTGCGCGACGCGGTGGTGCTGGAGTTGCGGATCGCCGCGAAGCTCTGACCGGCGGGGGCCGCCTTCCGGCGGCCTCCGCGCGGATCAGGCCGGGATCAGCAGCGGCTCGGAACGGGGTCCAGCTTCTCCAGGGCCCCGTTCAGGGTGAACTCGCCGAAATCCATCTTCATGTCGTCGGCCACGCCATTGGCGTAGTAGCGCAGCCCCACCTCGTAGTCGGGGGAGGCGGCGCCGCCGGCATCCTTGCCGTCCGGCTTGCCGAAGAAGGCGATGCGCATCCGCCCGCTGCCCTGGTTGGCCAGAAGCGGGAAGCGTGGCTTCTCCTGCGGCTTGGCGTCCCAGTTCAGGATGAAGGTGGTGCTGTCCTGCACTCCATCCTCGCTGGTGCCATCCATCAGCGGGGCGAGCATCATGCGGCGGCCCTGCACCGCCGTGTCGATCGCCTTGATGGTGTGCATCATCGGGAAGAGCGTGCCGGGGGGCATCCGGGCCTCGCTCGCCTGCGGCTGCTCGTAGCGGATGTTGCCCGAGCCGTCGGCCTCGCGCGTCGCCTCGCCCACCACGCGCTGGCTGACCGCGCCTCCGCTGCTCTGGGTCATGGAGAAGCGGAGGGTGCGGCCGTCCTTGCTCTCATAGGTCGAGTAGTCGGAGGCCGTATCGATCTGCTGCCCGTCCCGGTTCAGGATGCGCAGCGTCAGGCGCTGGCGCGTGGTCCAGCCGTCGCAGGCGTCCAGCACCTCGAACAGCATGGCCCCCTGCACCCCGGCCACGTCGCTGTTCTCCCGCGTCTTGTCCAGGGTCAGGCGATAGGCCGCCCGGTGCGCCGCCATGTCCTGCACCCCCGGCAGATGGCCCGCGGCCGCCGCGGGGGCTTCGGGGCCTGCGCCCCGGCCGGGACGGCAGCCAGGAGGCAGGGCACCGCCAGCAGGGCCAGGGCCCCGATGGGGGCGAGGCGCGAAACAGGGCGAAGACGCATCAGGCGGATCCCTTCGTACAGCAGACCCAATCTAGGCCTTCGCCGCGCTGCCGGAAGCCTCCGCCGCGCCCTTCGATGTATCCTTCTGTGTCGTCCCTTGGGTCGCCCCTTGGGCCTCCCCCTGGTTCGCTCCCGGGGCCGCGGGCTTTCCGGAGGGCTTGGCCGGGGGGAGGTCGAGCCTGATCGACAGCTCCTTCAGCCGTGCCGGCTCTACCGGGGCCGGGGCGTGCATCATCAGGTCCTCGCCCTGCTGGTTCAGCGGGAAGAGGATGACCTCGCGGATGTTCGGCTCATCGGCCAGCAGCATCACCATGCGGTCGATGCCCGGGGCCGAGCCGCCATGGGGCGGGGCGCCGTAGCGGAAGGCGTTCAGCATGCCGCCGAAGCGGTCCTCGACCTGCTCGGCGGTATAGCCGGCGATCTCGAAGGCCCGGATCATGATGTCCGGCCGGTGGTTGCGGATGGCGCCGGAGGACAGCTCGATGCCGTTGCAGACGATGTCGTACTGGAAGGCCTTGATCTCCAGCGGATCCTTCGAGTTCAGCGCGTCGAGCCCGCCCTGCGGCATGGAGAAGGGGTTGTGGCTGAAATCGACCAACCCCGTCTCCTCGTTCAGCTCGTACATCGGGAAATCGACGATCCAGCAGAAGCGGAACTCGTCCTTGGCGATCAGGCCCAGCTCCTCGCCCAGCTTGGTGCGGACCTTGCCGGCGAATTTGGGCGTCTCGTCCTTCTTGCCGGCGGCGAAGAAGACGGCGTCGCCCGGCTGCAGGTTGCAGGCGGCGCGGATCGCCTCGACACGCGCGGCCTCCAGGTTCTTGGCGATCGGCCCCTTGGCGCCATCCGCCGCGAACTGGATGTAGCCGAGGCCGCCCGCGCCCTCGGCGCGCGCCCATTCGTTCAGCTTGTCGAAGAATCCTCGCGGGTTGCCCGCCGCGCCCGGCGCCGGCACGGCGCGCACGATGCCGCCCGAGGCCGCGATCTGCGCGAAGAGGCCGAAGCCGGAATCCGCGAAATGCTCCGTGACGTCGGTGATCCGGATCGGGTTGCGCAGGTCCGGCTTGTCGGAGCCGTATTCCAGCATCGCCGTGTCATAGGCGATGCGCGGGAAGGGCGCGGGCGTGACCTTGCGGCCCGCCCCGAACTCCTCGAACACGCCCTGCATCACCGGCTCGATGGCGGCGAAGACGTCTTCCTGCGTGACGAAGCTCATCTCGAAGTCGAGCTGATAGAACTCGCCCGGCGAGCGGTCGGCGCGCGCGGCCTCGTCGCGGAAGCAGGGCGCGATCTGGAAGTAGCGGTCGAAGCCCGCCACCATGGCGAGCTGCTTGAACTGCTGCGGCGCCTGCGGCAGGGCGTAGAACTTGCCGGGGTGGTTGCGCGCGGGCACGAGGAAGTCGCGCGCGCCCTCGGGGCTGCTGGCGGTCAGGATCGGCGTCTGGAACTCGGTGAAGCCCTGCTCGATCATGCGGCGGCGGATGGAGGCGATGACACCCGCGCGCAGCATGATGTTGCGGTGCTGCTTCTCCCGCCGCAGGTCGAGGAAGCGGTAGCGCAGGCGCAGGTCCTCGGGGAATTCCTGGTCGCCCGCCACCTGGATCGGCAGCACCTCGGCGGCGGACTGCACCTCCAGCTCGCGTACCCGCAGTTCCACCTCGCCGGTCGGCAGCTTCGGGTTCACGGTGGAACCCTCGCGCATCACCACCTCGCCGGTCAGCGTCACCACGCTCTCGGGGCGCAGCGCGTCGGCGGCCTCGAAGACCGGAGAGCCCTGGGCCACCACGCACTGGGTGATGCCGAAATGGTCGCGCAGGTCGAGGAAGAGCAGCCCGCCATGGTCGCGCTTGCGATGCACCCAGCCCGAGAGCCGGGCGGCCTTGCCGGCATCGGCGGCGCGAAGGGCGCCGCAGTTGTGGGTGCGGTAGGCGTGCATGGGAGGAAAACCCTGGATCATTCGATAAGGGGTGGCAGGAAGGGCGGCGGGGCACGCCCTGTCAAGCCTTCCCGCCCCCGCCACCACCGGGAAATTCGGCGGCGGGAGGGCCACCGCCGCTTCCGGACCCTCTCCGCCGAGGCCGGAGGCGGTCCCGGCCCCCCGGCTCCCCGGCCCGGAACCCGCCCCCGCGAGACGGGCACGGGGCCTCCATCCGGGCCGACATGCTGGAACCGCAACGCTTCCCGCCGATGCCCGGTGGACCTCGCCCGGCGCCCCTCCTAGAAGGGGCCGATGAGCCGCCGTTCCACGCCGCCGGACCCCGCGCCCGTCCTGGTCACCGACACCGATGCCCTCGCCGCCCTCTGCGCCCGCCTGCGCGAGGAAGACTTCGTGACCGTGGACACGGAGTTCATGCGCGAGAAGACCTACTGGCCCGAGCTCTGCGTCGTGCAGCTGGCCGGCGAGCGCGATGTCGCGGTGGTGGATGTCCTGGCCCCGGGGCTGGACCTCGCCTCGCTGGGGGAGCTGCTGGCCGACGAGCGCGTGGTCAAGGTCTTCCACGCCGCCCGGCAGGATGTGGAGATCTTCCTGCTCCGCTACGGCGCCACGCCGCGGCCGATGTTCGACACCCAGATCGCCGCCATGGTGGCCGGCTTCGGCGACCAGGCCTCCTATGACAGCCTGGTCCGCGCCCTGGCCCATGCGCAGATCGACAAGGCCCACCGCTTCAGCGACTGGGCGGCCCGCCCCCTCTCCCCGGCGCAGATCGCCTATGCCGCCGCCGACGTGACGCATCTGCGCCGGGTCTACCGTGCCCTGCGCGACCGGTTGCAGCGCGAGGACCGGCTGGACTGGGTGGGGGAGGAGATGGCCGCCCTGACCGACCCGGCCAACTACCGCACCGACCCGGAGACGGTCTGGGAGAAGCTGCGCCCCCGCACCAACAACCGCCGCTTCCTGGCGGCCCTGCGCGCCGCCGCCGCCTGGCGGGAGCGCGAGGCACAGCGGGTGAACGTGCCACGCCAGCGGCTGGTGCGCGACGAGAGCCTGCTGGAGATCGCGGCCACCATGCCGCAGGACGCCGCCGGGCTGGCCCGGGCGCGCGGCGTGTCCGAGGGCTTCGCCCGCGGCAAGTCCGGCGCCGGCCTCCTCGCCGCCCTGGCCGAGGCCCGCGCCCTGCCGGACGAGGCCCTGCCCGAGTTGCCGCGCGAGAAGCAGGGCCCGCCCGCCTCCCCGGCCCTTGTGGCGCTGCTCAAGGTTCTCCTCGCCGCCAAGGCGGAAGAGCACAGCGTGGCACCCAAGCTGATCGCCAGCGGCGAGGATATCGACCGCATCGCCTGCCATGACGGGCAGCAGGTCCAGGCCCTGTCCGGCTGGCGCCGCAAGGTCTTCGGCGAGGATGCCCTGGCCCTCTGCTCCGGCCGCCTCGCCCTGGGCGTGGACGGCAAGCGGATCCGCCTGATCCCGGCCCGCTGAGCGCCGCCGCCCCGGCGGCGCCTGCCCGGCCAAACCTTCTCCCATCCGGCGCGTTGCTCGCCCGAGAGCCCGGGGAAGGTCCCCGGCCCAGGAAAGCGAGGTTCATGCCATGGATGAGGACCGGATCATCGGTGCCGCGAAGCAGGGCGCCGGCCGCCTCCAGAGCGCCACGGGCGAGTTGCTTGGCGACAGCCGGATGCAGGCCCGGGGCGACTACTACGAGGCCGAGGGCCGCGCCGAGAACGCCCTGGGCGGCCTGGCCGACACGATCCGCGAGCAGCCCCTGACCGCGGCCCTGATCGCGGTCGGCATCGGCTGGCTGATCGGGCGGCTCCGCATCATCTGACGCGCCACGTCCGCGCCCGTCCCGGGAGGCAGGCGCGGCGGCGGCATTCCCCGCGGGGGAAGCCGGATCGCGGGACGTGGGGTCCCACCCCGGCCTCCTGGCCCGGATGGCGGTGCGGGAACCGCCCATCCGGGCCTTGCCGCGCCCTTCCATCTCCCATGCATCCGGACCGTTCCGAAGACATGACTCGCGCAGGAACGGGGTTGTTGCAGTTGTGAGAACGGTCCCACGCACCGTTCCGCCGCATCGCGCGTTGATGACGACACCTCACCACGATGCGGCCCGATGTCTGACCCATCCCCAGCGACCCCCTCGCCATCCCTGGCTGCCGCCGCCGTTCCCGGCGTCGTACCTCCCTTCTCCACGGCCCAGGGCTCCCGCCAGCTTCCTCCCCCGGCCCAGGTTCCCCCACCCTACAGCCCCGATCTGAAGCACCTGCTGACCATCGTGGTCGCCGTCGTGGTGATCAGCGCGCTCTATCTGGCGCGCGAGGTGCTGATCCCCATCACCCTGGCCATCCTGATGTCCTTCGTGGTGGCACCCATCGTGGGCCTCCTTCGCCGCCTCGGCCTCTGGCGCACGCCGGCCGTGCTGGCGGCGGTGCTGCTCGCCATGGGCGTGATCCTCGTGCTGGGCAGCATCATCGGCCTGCAGATCGCCGGGCTGGCGCAGGACCTGCCGCGCTATCAGGCCACCATCCAGCGGAAGGTGGATACGGTGCAGGGCACCGCCCTGGGCTGGGTGAACGACGTCGTGCGGCAGATCGACCACGCCCAGCCCACCGCCCCACCCCCGCCACGCCCGGTGAGGACTCCCGGCCGATGCGGGTGGAAATCCAGCAGGGCCAGCCCTCGCCCGTGGAACTGGCGCAGCGCCTGCTCTCCCCCGTGCTGGGGCCGCTGGAGACGGTCTTCATCGTCGTCATCGTCGCCATCTTCATCCTGATGCAGCAGGCCGATCTGCGGGACCGGTTGATCCGCCTCTTCGGCTCGGATGACCTGCACCGCACCACCGTGGCCCTGGACGACGCGGCCAAGCGCCTGTCGAAGTACTTCCTGGCCCAGCTCGCGATCAACGGCTGCTTCGGCGCGGTGGTGGCGGCCGGGCTCTTCTTCATCGGCGTGCCGAGCCCCCTGCTCTGGGGCATCCTGGCCGCGCTGTTCCGCTTCATCCCCTATGTCGGCGCGCTGCTGGCCGCCGCCCTGCCCATCGCCCTGGCCGCCGGCGTCGATCCCGGCTGGAACATGGTGATCTGGACCGCCGCCCTGTTCCTGGTCACGGAGCCCATCATGGGGCAGGTGGTGGAGCCGATGGTCTATGGCCACAGTACCGGCCTCTCCCCCGTCTCGGTCATCGTGGCGGCGATCTTCTGGACCTGGCTCTGGGGCCCGATCGGCCTGATCCTGGCGACGCCGCTCACCCTCTGCCTCGTGGTGCTGGGCCGGCATGTGGAGCGGCTGGAGTTCCTCGACGTCATGCTGGGCGACCGCCCGGCCCTGACGCCCGCGGAGAACTTCTACCAGCGCATGCTGGCCGGCGACGCGGACGAGGCGCAGGCGCAGGCCGAAAGCCTGCTGGAGGACCGGCCCCTCTCCTCCTACTACGACGAGGTCGCGCTGAAAGGGCTGCGGCTGGCCGCCAACGACGCGCAGCGCGGCGTGCTGTCCGAGGCCAAGCTGCAGCAGATCCGCGACACCACGGCGCTCCTCGTGCAGTCCCTGGCCGACCAGGAGGACCGTGACCCTCCCCCCGCCGAGGCGCGTAGCGCGGTGGAGGAGCAGAGCGTGGCGGAAAAAGCCCTTCCACGCCGTGCCGCCCCGCCGTACCGCTGCCGCCCCCGGAATCCTGGCCGGAAGCCTGGCGCGGCGAGGGCGCGGTGCTTTGCCTCCCCGGGCGTGGGCCGCTGGACGAAGCGGCCTCCGCCATGCTGGTCCAGATCCTGGGCCGGCATGGGCTGGGCGCCCGCCTGCTGCCGCACGAGGCGGTCTCCCGCACCGCGATTGGCCGCCAGGACTTTTCCGGCGTGGCGATGATCTGCCTGTCCTACCTGGATCTCTCCGGCAGTCCGGCGCATCTCCGCTACCTGCTCCGCCGGCTGCGGCAGAAGGCCCCCGGCGCCCCGGTGGTGGTGGGCCTCTGGGACGCGAAGGACGAGGTGCTGCGCGACGCCGCCCTGCGCGGCGCCATCGGCGCGGAACACTACACCACCTCCCTCGCCGAAACCGTCACCGCCTGCCTGGAAACCGTCCGCGCCGCGAGCACGGCACCGGAGATGGCTCCGGCGGCGGAGTGAGTCGAACGGACCTTGGGCGTCGCGCTCGGTGTCCAGCCCCCGGGAGAGGCCCTGCCTCTCCCGGCCCCTCTCCGCCCATGACCAGGATGGGGGACCGAAGCCGGTCCCCAGACCCCGGGCTTTCATGGGCGCTGGTGGTGGCCGTCAGCCTGACGGCCGATCCCTGGGAGCAGATGGATCAGTGGGGTGCCCGAAAAGAAAGAATCCTTGCCCGCGCTGGTGGTGCCCGCACTCGCCGGAGAGCATGGCTCTCCGGCGTGATCAGGTGTCAACGGAAGCCAGCGACAGGGAGATCCAGGGTCAACGTATACGTTGACCAGGTTCCTGGCGGATGGCGGGTACGAAGGCGAAGGCGAAGGCGAAGGCGAAGGCGAAGGCGAAGGCGAAGGCGAAGGCGAAGGCGAAGGCGAAGGCGAAGGCGAAGGCGAAGGCGGAGCCTTCCCCCCGGGGCAGCACAACGCCAACCGTATCAGGGCGAAAGGCGGCTTTCCCGGATCAGCACGTCCTCGCGCTGCTTCACCGCCGGGTTCAGCGCCGTGCCCAGGCCGGGGGCCGATGGGGCCTGGACCATGCCGCTCCGGATCACCGGCAGTTCCGTCACCAGTTCCTGGTACCAGGTGGCCAGCGTGGCCCGCACCACCTCCTGGAAGATCGCGGTCGGCGCATGGAGGGCGAGGTGCAGCCCCGCCCAGAGGGCCACCGGCCCGGTGCAGTCGTGGGGGGCCAGCGGCTTCGCATGGGCCTCGGCCAGGGCGGCGATCTTGCGCGCCTCGGTCAGGCCACCGCACCAGCCAAGGTCGAGCATCACCACATCCACCGCCTCCGCCGCCAGCAGGCGACGGAAGCTGATGGCGCCCGACAGGGTCTCGCTGCCGCAGATGGGCGTGCGCGTCTGGCGCCGCAGGTCGGCCAGCGCCTCCACATCGTCCATCTTGTTCAGCGGGTCCTCGGCCCAGAAGACGCCGACATCCTCCAGCGCCCGGCAGATGCGGATCGCCGCCTGGCTGCTCCAGAGGCTGTGCAGCTCCGCCATCACCTCGATCCGCTCGCCCACCGCCGCGCGGATCTTGCGGAAGGGCTCCAGCCCCGCCTTCAGCTCGGACAGGGTGATCGCGTGGCCGCCCGTGGCCTCGGCATAAGGGTCGAAGGGCCAGATCTTCATCGCCGTATAGCCCTCGGCGAGCAGGCTTTCCGCCAGTGCCCCGGCATCGCGGGTGAAGGCGATCTGGTCGTCATAGGGGCCGCGCATCTCCTCCTCCCCCGAGACGCTGCGACGCCACCCGGCACCGGAACCCATCTTCCCGCTGTTGTAGGCATAGCCGGCACAAGTGTTGTAGGCGCGGATCTCCGTCCGGACCGCCCCGCCCAGTGCCTCGTGCACGGGGATGCCGTGCCGCTTCCCGGCCAGGTCCCAGAGCGCGATGTCCACCGCGCTCGCCGCCCGGCCTTCCGCGCCCGCGCTGTGGAAGCCGACATAGGGCGTGGCCAGATGCCGCGACACCGCCTCGATCCGCCGCGAATCCCGCCCCAGCAGCCAGGGCGCCACCTGCTCGTGCAGCGCCGCCTCCGTGGCCTGCGCCCCCCGGAAGGATTCGCCGAGGCCGGTCAGCCCCTCCTCGGTCTCGACCTCCACCCAGATGAGGTTCGGACGCTCGGCGATGCGGATGGTCCGCAACAGGGTGACCTTGGACATGGGGCAGTTTTCTCCGTTCCGCTCCTGCGGCGGAGCTTTCCGGAGTTCGCGCCCCAGGTCGAGACCGTGTCGCGGATGGCTGCTCCGTGGCAGGGGGCGCGGCCCTCGAAGCGGGGTGCCGATGTCAGCAGGCAGGGGAAAAGGGCAGATTCGGGGAAGGCGCTGCCTCCCCCGGAGAGCCACGGCTCAGAGGATGAACCGGCTCAGATCGGTGCTGGCGGCCAGGGCGCCGACCTTCTCCCGCACATAGGCGGCATCGATGGCGACTTCCTGGCCGGCGCGGTCGGCGGCGGTGAAGCTCAGCTCCTCCAGCAGCCGCTCCAGCACGGTGGCGAGGCGGCGGGCGCCGATATTCTCCACACGCGCGTTGATGTCCGCCGCCATGTCGGCGATCGCGTCCATCGCATCCTCGCCGAAGGTCAGGCGCACGCCCTCGGTACCCAGCAGCGCGACATACTGCTTGGCGAGCGAATGCTCCGGCTCGGTCAGGATGCGGCGGAAGTCGTCGCGCGTCAGGGCGTTCAGCTCGACGCGGATCGGCAGGCGCCCCTGCAGCTCCGGCAGCAGGTCGGAGGGCTTGGCGAGGTGGAAGGCGCCCGAGGCGATGAAGAGGATGTGGTCCGTCTTCACCGGCCCGTGCTTGGTGTTCACCGTCGTGCCCTCGATCAGCGGCAGCAGGTCGCGCTGCACACCCTCACGCGACACGTCGCCGCCACGGAAGCCTTCGGTGGTGCGGGCGCAGACCTTGTCGATTTCGTCGATGAAGACGATGCCGTGGTTCTCGGCATGGGCGACAGCGTCGCGGGTCAGCTTCTCCTGGTCGAGCAGCTTGTCCGCCTCCTCCCGCACCAGCAGCGGACGCGCGTCGGCGACGTGCATCTTGCGCGGGCGCTGGCGGCCGCCGAACATCTTGCCGAGCATCTCCTGCATGTTCGCCATCTGGGCGCCGGGCGGCATGCCGGGGATCTCCATCATCCCGATGGCCGTCCCGCCATCGGTGACCTGGATCTCCACCTCCTTGTCCTCCAGCGAGCCCTCGCGGAGCATGCGGCGGAACTTCATGCGCGTCTCGCCCGAGGCACCCTCGCCCACCAGGGCGGTGACGATGCGCTCCTCGGCATTGGCCTCGGCCTTGGCCTGCACGTCACGGCGGGCATTGTCGCGCATCTGCACGATCGCGGCCTCCACCAGGTCGCGCACGATCTGCTCCACGTCGCGGCCGACATAGCCGACCTCGGTGAACTTCGTGGCCTCGACCTTGAGGAAGGGCGCGTTGGCGAGCTTGGCGAGGCGGCGGGCGATCTCCGTCTTGCCCACGCCGGTCGGGCCGATCATCAGGATGTTCTTCGGTACCACCTCCTCGCGCAGCCCTTCGGGGAGCTGCTGGCGGCGCCAGCGGTTGCGCAGCGCGATGGCCACGGCGCGCTTGGCGTCGTCCTGGCCGATGATGAAGCGGTCGAGCTCCGAGACGATCTCGCGCGGAGACAGGTTCACGGGCTCGGCCGCGGCGGGGGAATTGTCCAGCGGCATCACAGGGTCTCCAGCACGAAGCGTCCGTTGGTGTAGACGCAGATATCGGCGGCGATGGTCATGGCGCGGCGGGCGATCTCCTCCGCGCCCAGCCCCTCCACCGGCATCAGCGCCCGGGCGGCGGCGAGCGCGTAGTTGCCGCCGGAGCCGATGCCGATGATCTGGTCCTCTGGCTCCAGCACATCGCCCTGGCCGGTGATCAGCAGGGAGCGGTTGGCATCCGCCACGGCGAGCAGCGCCTCCAGCCGCCGCAGGTAGCGGTCGGTGCGCCAGTCCTTGGCGAGTTCCACCGCCGCGCGTTCGAGCTGGTCGGGGAAGCGCTCCAGCTTGGCCTCGAGGCGTTCGAGCAGGGTGAAGGCGTCGGCGGTGGCGCCGGCGAAGCCGGTGATCACCCGGCCGCCGGCGATACGGCGGACCTTGCGGGCATTGTTCTTGACGACGGTCTGACCCATGGACACCTGTCCATCCCCGGCCATGGCCACCTTCCCGTCCTTGCGGACGCAGAGGATGGTGGTGCCATGCCAACCCAGGGGGTCGCGATGCGGGTCGTGATGGGAATGCTGTTGCATGGATCGCGATGTGGCGATCCGTGCGCCGCAGCGCAATCCGGGGGTGCGGCCGAACGCAGGGCAGGGTCGCAGCCCGGGAAGGGCTCGGCAACATTCCGTGGCAAGGCGGCCGCCCATCTCCCTGGATCTGCCCCCGGCGGCCCCGCCGGAAAGCATCCCGCCCCCTTTGACGGGGCCCGGACGGCCGGGGCGAGCATAGAAGGCGGGTGCGGAAATGCCGCCGCTGTGCTTTGCTGCGCTGCCCGGAGGCTCCCCCGGAGGCTGTCCCCGGACGCCGCCGTACCGCGGGGCCACCGGCCGGGCGAGCCCCCCGGATGGCTGATCGTACCGGGCGGCGGGGGCCGGGACGTGGTGACCCCGGGGCATGGATGCCCCCGGGCGAATGGAATGAGGCACGATGCCGGGCAGGTTGAGCCGGAACCCCTTGGCCAGGACAGGCCACTGATCTTGAACCGCATGCGCGTGCAACGGCTCGCCCCGGTCCTGCCTGTCATGACCCTGCGCCAGTCCCCCGGCCTGCTGCCCGTCCCGCCCCTTCTGCCGCCCGGCCGTGGCGATGGTGGGCATGGCGTGCCGACGCCACCCGGACCCGGCCGCCCCCCATCCGGTGGCAAGCGGCCAGAGGACCGGGGCTGGCGCCGCTGGCGGAGGCCCGCCTTCCTCGTCTCGGCCCTGCTCCACATCGCCCTGCTGGCGGCCCTGCTGCTGACCTGGCAGGGTCGCGAGCAGCCGACCCCCCTGCCGGACGCCGGCGTGCCGGTGATCTTCGAGGATGCCGGGGATGCGGAGCGGACCGCGCGGCCGCAGGAAACCCCCTCGGCCCCGCTGCCGCCGCCGAGCCCCGAGACCGCCGCGCCACCACCGCCCGCCATGGCCGAGGCGCCGCTGCCGGAGGCCGCCCCTCTGGCGCCGCCGGCCGAGGTGCCGCCCCGGCCCCCGGTGACCGAGCCTCCGCAGCCTGCTCCGGAGCCGCAGGCACAGGAGGCCCCACCGCCGCCCGCCCCACCACCGCCCCTGCCCACCCCGCCCCAGCCCCGGACGGCCGAGCAGCCCCCGCCGGAACCGCCCGCGACGGCTGAGCTGCTGCCCCCGCCACCGCCGCCGCCCCCGCCGCAGCTCGCCAGGCCGGGCCCCACGGCGCCGCCCCAGGCCCGCCCGGCTCCGCACCGCGCGCCCTCGCCCTTCGCCGGGGCGCTGGACCTCAGCCGCGGCCCGGCGGTGAACCTGTCCCAGGCCGTGCCGCGCCCGAATATCCGGCCGAACGCCACCGGCCAGGGCCGCGGACTCGACCTGTCCTTCAACACGCCCTCCCCCGCTCCCCGCGCGCCGCCTCGCCGTCGGATCTGGGGACCTCGGTGAGGATCCAGGGCGCCAATCCGGGTGCCGACTGGATGGCCGCCTTCCGTGCCTGGCTGGACCGGAACGGCTACTATCCGCAGATGGCCGCCATGGCGGGGGAGGACGGCACCGCCACCGTGCGCTTCACCGTGCTGAAGAATGGGCGGGTGCAGGACCTGCGGCTGGTCAGCCGCTCCGGCTCCAAATGGCTCGACATGGGCGCGCAGGCCATGCTGCGGGACAAGACCCTGCCGCCCTTCCCGGAAGGGACCAAGGCCGACAGCACGGAGATCACCCTGACCATCGACTATATCCTGATCCGCCGCTGAGCCGGGCCATCCCCCGGATTCATTCCTTGAACGAATCTTTTGGGCCGGGAATCCGGGCCGGACAGCGCGCATCGCGGCAGCCGCCGGGCCCGTTCCCGGCGCCTTTCCCGGACCCGCCCTCCCTGACCCGGCCCGCTGGCCGGCCTCCCTCTTCCCCCGGCCGCGTCCCCGGGACTAAACGGACGCCATGAACGCCGTCCCCGCCCCCTCGCCCCCCGCATCGCCGAGATCGCCCGCGAGACGGGCGAGACCGCCATCACGCTGCGCCTCGACCTCGATGGCACGGGCAGGGCGGAGATCGCGACCGGCATCGGATTCCTGGACCACATGCTGACGGCGCTGGCCCGCCACGCCATGTTCGACCTGACGGTCGAGGCCCGGGGCGACCTGCATGTGGACTTCCACCACACCACCGAGGATGTCGGCATCGTGCTCGGCCAGGCGCTGCGCCGCACGCTGGGCGAGAAGCGCGGCATCCGCCGCTATGGCCATGCCGTGGTGCCGATGGACGAGGCGCTGGCCGAGGCGGCGATCGACCTGTCCGGCCGCCCCTTCCTGGTCTGGCAGGTGCCCTTCGAGCGCTCCAAGATCGGCGAGATGGACACGGAACTGTTCGAGGAGTTCTTCCGCGCCCTCTCCTCCAACGGGCTCTTCGCCCTGCATGTGATGCTGCGCCATGGGCACAACGCGCACCATGTGGCGGAGGGCTGCTTCAAGGCCGTGGCCCGCGCGCTGCGCCAGGCGGTGGAGACCGACCCCCGCGCGGCGGGGGTGATCCCCTCCACCAAGGGCATGCTGGAGGCATGATGCGAGTCTTCACCATCCACGCCCCCGCCCGGACCTCGGTTCCGGTCACGGGCGCGGCTTCCCGCCCGGCGGAGCCTGTACTGGTGCCGGAGGGCTTCTCCTTCGCCGCCTTCCTGTTCGGCCCGCTCTGGTTCCTCTTCAAGGGCCTCTGGTGGGGCCTGCTCGGCTGGATCGTGCTGGCCGTGGCCATCGCCTTCCTGCCCGGTGCCTCCTCCTCCTGGGCGGGCCTCGCCCTGGCGCTGCTGACGGGCTTCCACGCCCGCGACCTGCAGCGCTGGACGCTGGCGCGGCACGGCCTGCCGGAATCCGGCCTGGTGGTCGGCGCGGACGAGGAAATGGCGCTGCTGCGCCTGGCGGGCCGATCCGCAGGGAGGCACGCATGAAGCTCGCCGTCATCGACACCGGGGCGGGCAACCTCGCCTCCGTGCTGCGCGCCTTCCGCCGGGCGGCCGGGGAAGCCGGCATCGCGGCCGGGATCGAGGTCACCACCCGGCCGGAGGATGTCGCGGCGGCGGACCGCATCGTGCTGCCGGGCCAGGGCGCCTTCGCCGCCTCCCGCCGCGGCCTCGACGCGCTGCCGGGCATGGAGGAGGCGCTGCGCGAGGCGGTGGAGCGGCAGGGCCGCCCCTTCCTCGGCATCTGCGTCGGCATGCAGCTCATGGCCGAGCGCGGGCTGGAGCACGGCACCCATCCCGGCCTGGGCTGGATCCGGGGGGAGATCGCGCCGATGGACCCGGCGGGACCGGATGCCGCCCCCCTGCCCCTGCCGCAGATGGGCTGGAACGGATTGGACCTCGCCGCCCCCGCCCATCCGCTGCTGCGGGACGTGACGCCCGGCGAGCACGCCTATTTCGTGCATTCCTATGCCCTGCGCGGCGGCGCGGCCGGGGAGCTGCTGGCCAGCGCCGATTATGGCGGGCCGGTCTGCGCCATGGTGGGGCGCGACAACCTCGCCGGCACGCAGTTCCATGTGGAGAAGAGCGGCGGGCTCGGCCTGCGCATGCTCGGCAACTTCCTGCGCTGGTCACCGTGAGCGGCCCCCTGCCCAACCCCATGCACGAGCTTTCGGTGGAACGGGTCGAGTCGCTGGACGAGGCCGACCTCGCCGAGCTCTGCGAGGCCACCGATGCCGCCATCGCCGAGGGCGGCGGCTTCGGCTGGATCCAGCCCCAGGGGCGCGAGATCCTGGAGCGTCATTTCCGTGGCGTGATGCTGGTGCCGGAGCGCGAGCTCTTCGTTGCCTGGCTCGACGGCCATCCGGTCGGCAGCGCCCAGCTCATGCGCCCGCCCCGCAACAACGAGGCCCAGGCCTGGGCCGCCCAGCTCAGCCATGCCTACATCGCTCCCTATGCCCGGGGCCATGGCCTCGCCCGGCTGCTGATGCGGCGGGTGGAGGAACGGGCGGCGGCGCTCGGTCACCGGGTCCTGAACCTCGACGTGCGTGCGACGCAGCATACCGCCATCGCGCTCTTCGAGGCCTGCGGCTATATCCGCTGGGGGACCCACCCCGCCTATGCCCGGGTCGATGGCGCCACCGTGCCCGGCCACTACTACTACAAGCTGCTGGAGCCCGGGCGGGGCCGACGCGGAAAGGAACGGATGTGAGCCTGACCATCTATCCCGCCATCGACCTCAAGGGCGGCCGTGTCGTCCGCCTCCGCCGTGGCGAGATGGATCAGGCCACCGTCTACAGCGACGACCCTGCCGCCCAGGCGGCCAGCTTCGCCACCGCCGGCTTCCGCTGGCTGCATGTGGTGGACCTGGACGGCGCCTTCGCCGGCCGCCCGGCCAATGCCGCCGCCGTGCGCGACATCCTCGCCGCCACGTCGCTCCCCGTGCAGCTCGGCGGCGGGGTGCGCGACATGGCCACCCTGGAATCCTGGCTGGAGGCCGGGGTGGCGCGGGTGATCCTGGGCTCCGCCGCCGCCAAGGACCCGGACTTCGCCCGATCGGCCTGCCGCGCCTATCCGGGCTGCGTCGCCATCGGCATCGATGCCAAGGGCGGGCGCGTGGCCACCGAGGGCTGGGCGGAGGTCGGCGAGATGACGGCGCGCGACCTGGCGCTGCGCTTCGAGGATGCCGGGGCGGCCGCCATCATCCACACCGACATCGACCGCGACGGCATGCTGGGTGGCGTGAATGTCGAGGCCACGGCGGCGCTGGGCGCCCGCCTTACCACCCCGGTCATCGCCAGCGGCGGCGTCGCGGGGGTGGAGGACATCACCGCCGTGCGCGAGGCCGGGACGATCCAGGGCGTGATCGTCGGCCGCGCGCTCTATGACGGCCGCCTGACCGCGGCCCAGGCGCTCACCGCCGCCGGCTGACCGCCCCTGCCATGGCGGAGGCACCGCCCGCCGCGCCCTATGCGCTGGCGGTCTTCGATTTCGACGGCACGCTGGCCGACAGCTTTCCCTGGTTCGCCGGCGTGCTGAACGGGGTGGCGGACCGCTACGGCTTCCGCCGCATCCGGCCGGGCGAGGCGGAAGGGCTGCGTGGCCTCGAAGCCGCCGCCATCCTGGACCGCCTCGGCGTGGCGCGCTGGAAGCTGCCCTTCATCGCGCGGCACATGCGGCGCCTGGCGGCCCGCGACATCGCCGCGCTGGCGCTCTTTCCCGGTATGGGGGATTGTCTCCGGCGGCTCTCGGCCGATGGCCTCGCCCTGGCCGTGGTCAGTTCCAACAGCGAGGCCAATATCCGCCGCGTGCTGGGCGCGGAGCTTTCGGCCCGGATCGCCCACTGGCACTGCGGCGCTGCGCTCTTCGGCAAGCCGCGCAAGCTGCGCGCGCTGCTCCGCCGCAGCG
Source organism: Roseomonas gilardii subsp. gilardii (assembly GCF_023078375.1). Classification (NCBI taxonomy): domain Bacteria; kingdom Pseudomonadati; phylum Pseudomonadota; class Alphaproteobacteria; order Acetobacterales; family Roseomonadaceae; genus Roseomonas; species Roseomonas gilardii. Next base: position 52,467 of record NZ_CP095554.1, read on the forward strand.
GCACGCCGCCACATCGCGCCATCCTGATCGGCGACGAGATCCGCGACATCCGGGCCGCGCGGGCGGTGGGCATGGAATCGGGCGCCGTGACCTGGGGCTACAACAGCGCCGAGGCACTTCGGGCGGAACGGCCGTCGCGGATCTTCCGCCGGTCGGAGGAGATCGCCGCCTTGCTGCTGCCCGGTCGCGACGGCGGCGCCTCGCCCGTTCGGCGTTGCACCTCCGGCCCGGGGGGAAGGCTCCGCCATTCCCCCCGTACCCCCCATCAGCCAGGAACCTGAGGTTCCTGGACCTCCCATTCGCTGGTGCTGGTGGCGGCCGGATCGCGCCGGAGGGCTATGCTCTCCGGCGACTGCGGGTGCCGGAAGCGCGGACATTTCGGAGTCCCGCCTGTCCACCTTCTCCCAGGGATCGGCCCGTAGGCCGACGGCCACCACCAGGGCCAACTCATCGGATCCAGGGCACGCAGTGTCCTGGCGGATGGGGGTACGGGGGCGAAGGCGGAGCCTTCCCCCGGCGGCAGGACGCAGGGAGCGGCGCAAGGCGCAGCGCGGATCAGTCGAGGATGCGGACCACCGCCTCGATCTCCACCGGCACGTCGGAGGGCAGCGAGCCCATGCCGACCGCCGAGCGGGCATGGCGCCCGCGCTCGCCCAGCACATCGACGAGGAGGTTGGAGCAGGCGTCGATCACCTTGGGCTGCTCGCCATAGCCCGGCGTGGCGTTCACCATGCCGAAGACCTTCAGCACCTCCACCTTCTCCAGGCTGCCCGCCGCAGCCCTGGCGACCGCCAGGATATGCAGCCCACACAGGACGGCGGCCTTGCGCGCCGCCTCCAGGTCCAGGGCGGAGCCGACCTGTCCGGTGATCAGCGAGCCATCGGCCAGCCGAGGCACCTGGCCGGAGATATAGACCGTGTCCCCCGCGCGCCGGAACGGCACATAGGAGAAGAGCGGCTTGCCCACCACGGGCAGTTCATGGCCCAGTTCGCGCAGCTTCGCTTCGGCGTCCATCGCGTTCCTCTCCTGGCTCAGCGCGTCATGCCGCGGGCGGGGATCGGCCAGGAGCCGACGACCTCGCCATTCCGGGCGAAGACCACCTCGTCATGCAGGTTGGTCACCACGCAGGTGTGGTTGGGGATGATGCGCACGCGCTCGCCGAGTTCCGGCTTCTTCGCGCAGCGGCTGACATCCACCGTGCCATGCTCCTCGTTCACGCGGGTGATCACCGCCTCCGGATAGTCGGGCATCAGCCCGTAGCCCGGCCCGACCTCGGGCGCGACCATGTCGCTGGACAGCGTCTTGGAGCCGCAGTCGAGGATCGCCCGCCCCTCCGCCGGTCGGCTGATCACCGTGGCCCAGACGGTCATGGCGCAGTCGCCGAGCGTCGCGGCCCCGGCGCCGACCATGGCGCGGTCGTTGTAGATGTAGGTGCCAACCCGCATCTCGTCGATCGGCGCCACCTCGTGCACCGTCCAGGCGCCGGGCGAGCCGCCGCCGGACACCATCGGGATCTCCAGCCCGGCCTCGCGGAAGGCCGGCCGCGCCTCCTCCAGGAAGACCTTGGTCTGCGCCGAGGTCGGATAGGTCATCAGCCCGTCGAAGCGCAGCCCCGGCGTCGCCGCGATCTCCCTGGCCAGCGCCAGCGCCTCGCCCACCGTTTCCACGCCGGTGCGCTTGTTGCCGCTGTCGAATTCCACCACCACGCCGATCTCGGCGCCGCTCTCGCGCGCCGCCTGCGCCGCCGTGGCCAGCGCCAGCGGGTTGTCCACCGCGACCCGCATCCGCACCCGCTTCGCCAGCGCGGCGAGGCGGTGCGCCTTGGCCTCGCCGATCAGCGGATAGGAGATGAAGATGTCGTCCAGCCCGGCATCGGCCATCACCTCGGCCTCGCCCAGCTTCTGGCAGGTGATGCCCTTCGCCCCCAGTTCCACCTGCCGCTGCGCCAGGCGCGGCAGCTTGTGCGTCTTGATATGGGGGCGGAGCGCGATGCCATGCGCGTCGCAGTAGTCCTGCATCCGCTTCAGGTTGCGCTCCATCACGTCGAGATCCACCACCGGCACCGGGGTTTCCAGCTCGTCGACCCGCATCCGCCCATCCTTTCCGCGACCCGCACCCCGTTCCGGATCAGGCCGGGAAGCGGCCGCCGGGATGCCTTCCTCCGGGGATAGAGGCCGATCGCCCCAGCCTCAACCCCGATCACCCAGGGTTTCCCGCGCCGGACGCCCGCCCCGTCTGTCACACGGCGGCGATGGCTGGCATGGTGGGTCCGGCACGGCACCGGGCCCGGCTCCGTGCAACCAGGGAGGAGGCCAGCATGGAGATCGTCACGGCCGATATCGGCGGCACCAATGCCCGCTTCGCCATCGCGGAGGTCGAGCGCGGCCGCGTCCTTTCACTCGGCGAGCCGGTGGTGCTCAAGACCGCCGAACATGCCAGCCTGCAGACGGCCTGGGAGGGCTTCGCCCGCCATCTCGGCCGCCCCACGCCACCCGAGGCCGCCATCGCCGTCGCCTGCCCGGTGGATACGGAGGTGCTGAAGCTCACCAACAATCCATGGGTGATCCGCCCGGCGCAGCTTCCTGCTCAGCTCGGCGTGGAACACATCACCCTGATCAACGATTTCGGCGCCGTCGGCCATGCCGTGGCCGCCGTCGGCCCCGAATACCTGGCGCATCTCTGTGGCCCGGATGGGGGCCCGAACCATCCGCTGCCGGAAAGCGGCACGATCAGCGTGATCGGCCCCGGCACCGGCCTCGGCGTCGCGCTGGTGCTGCGGCGGGACGGGCATGTCCATGTGATCGAATGCGAGGGTGGCCACATGGACTTCTCGCCGGTGGACCGGCTGGAGGACGGCATCCTGCAACGGCTGCGCGACCGTTTCCGGCGCGTCTCCTCCGAGCGTGTGATCTCCGGCCCCGGCCTGCTCAACATCTACGAGGCCCTGGCCGCCATCGAGGGGGGCGCGCCCACCTACGGCACCGACACCGCCTTGTGGCAGGCCGCCACCTCCGGCGAGGACGCGCTGGCGGCAGCCGCGCTGGAACGTTTCTGCCTCGCCTTCGGCACCTTCTGCGGCGATGTCGCGCTGGTGCATGGCGCCAAGGCGGTGGTGCTGGCGGGCGGGATCGTGCCGCGCATCGCTGACCGCCTCGCCATCTCGGGCTTCGCCGACCGTTTCATCGCCAAGGGCCGATTCGAGACCAACATGGCCGCGATTCCCGTGAAACGGATCACCCACCCGCAGCCCGGCCTTTACGGCGCTGCGGCGGCCTTCGCTGTCCATCATGCGCGGTAGCGGAGCGGGCGAGGCGAAGCCCCAGCGGGGACAGGGATGGACCGGGCCTTATTCACTTTATTGAATCGCTCAATTATCCAAGACACTTTCTTTCGCGCGATTTAACATCTATCCCAGCCGGATCATGATTCGCGCCCCCCGCCGGCCTGCCGTCGCAGCCACCCTCATCGCCCTCACCCTGGCGCAGATTCCCGCCGCCACCTGGGCGCAGAGCGTCACCATTGCCGGCGCCAGCCCGGTCGCCTCGGCCGATCCGCACATCTCCAACACCGCCTCGAACAACGCGCTCGGCCTGCATGTCTTCGACCGGCTGGTGATGCAGGACGCCGTGGGCAACCTGCGGCCCGGCCTGGCGACGGAATGGCGCGCTGTGTCCGACCGGGTCTGGGAATTCCGCCTGCGCCCCGGCGTGAAGTGGCATGACGGGCGCGGCTTCACCGCCGACGACGTGGCCTTCACCTTCGAGCGCCTGCCGAGCGCCCAGGGCGGCTTCGTCAGCGCGGTGCGCCCCATCGCGCGGGTGGAGATGCCGGACCCGCTGACCCTGCGCATCGAAACGAAGCAGCCCTGGCCGCTGCTGCCCAGCGACCTCGCCAACATCGCCATCATCGCCCGCCACGCCGTGCAGGACGCGAAGCCGGAGGATTTCAACAGCGGCAGGGCGGCGATCGGCACCGGTCCCTACCGCTATGCCTCCTTCACTGCCGGCGACCGGGCGGAACTGGTACGCAACGAGGACTACTGGGGCGGCAAGGAGCCCTGGGCGCAGGTGCACTACCGCTTCATCGCCAATGACGGCTCGCGCGTCGCGGCCCTCCTGGCCGGCGATGTGGACCTGATCGACCAGGTGCCCAGCAACGACCTCCCCCGCCTGTCGCGCGACCCGCGCCTTTCGGTCACCACGGTGCAGGGCACGCGGCTGATCTATCTGCAGACGGATTTCTCGCGCGAGGGCGACGTGCCCGGCGTCGCCGGCATCGACGGCAAGCCGCTCGGCCACAACCCCTTCCTCGACAGGCGGGTGCGGCAGGCGCTGAACATCGCCATCGACCGTGAGGCGCTGACCACGCGGATCATGGAGAACACCGCCACGCCCACGGGGCAGTGGCTGCCGCCCGGCACCTGGTCCTACGCGCCGGAGGTGCCAGTGCCGCCGCACGATCCCGCCGCCGCGCGCCGCCTGCTGGCGGAGGCGGGCTTCCCGAAGGGGCTGCGCGTCACCCTGACCACGCCGAACGACCGCTATCCCAACGACGCCAAGGTCGCCCAGGCCGTGGCGCAGATGTGGAGCCGCATCGGCGTCGCCACCACGGTGGAGGCCCTGCCCTGGTCGGTCTATCTGGCGCGCGGCACGAAGGCAGACCTGCCGATCCGCCTCGGCGGCTGGGGCAGCAGCAGCAACGAGGCCTCCTCGCTCCTCCGCAACGTGGTGGCCACCTTCAGCCGGGAGGCCGGGCGCGGCCAGCCGAATTTCAGCCGCTACAGCAACCCGGCGCTGGATGCGCTGATCGACCAGGCCCTGGTCACGCTGGATGACGGGCGGCGGGAGGCGCTGCTGCAACAGGCGACGAAGATGGCGACCGAGGATGTCGGGCTGATCCCCCTCTTCCTGCTCAACAACAGCTGGGCCAGCCGGAAGGGCCTGCGCTACGAGCCGCGCCGCGACGAATACACCCTCGCCCAGGGACTGCGCCCCGTTCGCTGACCGTCACCGGGGCGGCACCCGGCCCGCGGGAAGCGGATGCTCACATGAAGGGGAAGCCGCCTTCGCGCTTGACCCGGCGCGGCTTCGGGCGCATCGGCGGCAGGAACCGCCTTTCATTCCTGCCGCGAGGAATCACCACCCTGCTCGCCCTGCGTGTCATTCCCTGCCTCGACGTCAAGGACGGGCGTGTCGTGAAGGGGGTCAACTTCGTGTCGCTGCGCGATGCGGGGGACCCCGTGGAACAGGCGCGCCTCTATGACGCCGAGGGCGCCGACGAGATCACCTTCCTCGACATCGGCGCGACGCATGAGAACCGCGGCACCATGCTCGACGTCGTGTCGCGCACCGCGGAGAAGGTCTTCATCCCCCTCACCGTCGGCGGCGGCGTCCGCTCGGTGGAGGATGTGCGCGCCCTGCTCCTGGCCGGCGCCGACAAGGCCTCGATCAACTCCGCCGCCGTGGCCGATCCCGACCTCGTGCGCCGCGCGGCGGAGGCCTTCGGCTCCCAGGCCATCGTGGTGGCGGTGGATGCGCGCAACGTCGCACCCGGGAAGTGGGAGGTCTTCACCCATGGCGGCCGCTGCGGCACCGGCATCGACGCGGTGGAATGGTGCCGCCGCGTCGCCGCGCTCGGCGCGGGCGAGCTGCTGCTGACCTCCATGGACCGGGACGGCACGAAGTCCGGCTTCGACCTGGATCTGCTGCGCGCGGTGCGGGCGGCGGTGCGGCTGCCGCTGGTCGCCTCCGGCGGCGTCGGCACCGTGTCGCATTTCGTGGAGGGCGCGCGGGCCGGGGCCACCGGCCTGCTCGCCGCCAGCGTGTTCCACTATGGCGAGATGCGCATCGGGGAAGCCAAGGCGGCGCTGGCCGCCGCCGGCCTGCCGGTGCGCCCGACCAGCGAGGCGGAGGCCGCCTGACATGGCCAGGGACAGCAAGAGCGCCCGCGGGGATCTCGCCAAGGGCAAGAAGAAGCGCGCCACCGCCATCCCGGCCGCGAAGGGGAAGCCGAAGGCGGCCGCCAAAGGCAAGAAGAAGGCCGTCCCCCTGCTGCCGCTGCCGGAAACCCTGCCGGCCGTGCCGCTGCCGCCCGCCAAGCGCGCCCGCGTGGCGGAGAAGAAGCATCTCCTGCCGCTCGACATCCCGGCGCGGGGCGATGCCACGATCCTCGACCGGCTCTGGCAGACGGTGGAGCAGCGCCGCCTGTCGGGGGATGTGAACGCCTCCCACTCCGCGCGGCTGATCGCGCGCGGCACCGCCAAGGTCGCCCAGAAGCTGGGCGAGGAGGCGGTGGAGTGCGTGATCGAGGCCACGCTCGGCAACCGTCCCGCCACGGTGCTGGAAAGTGCCGACGTGCTCTATCACCTGATCGTGGTCTGGGTGGATGCGGGCATCCGCCCCGAGGAGGTCTGGGGCGAGTTGGCCCGCCGCGAGGGCATCAGCGGCATCGCCGAGAAGGCGGCCCGGCCCAAGGGCATCCTGCGCGCGGCCAGGACCACCAAGCTGCCCTGACGGCCCCCGGGGCTGAGGACGGCCGGCGATCACGGCTGCGCCGCCCCCCTTGCGTCCCGCCACGGCGCGTCCCAGGAAGAGGGGGACAGACGCGTCCCGGAGGAGCCTCACCATGCCTGTCAGTGGTCTTCCGCCCTATGACGACGGCAACATCTTCGCCCGCATCCTGCGCGGCGAACTGCCGGCGAAGACGATCCATGAGGATGAGTGGGCGGTCGCCTTCCATGACATCGCGCCCCAGGCCCCCATCCATGTCCTGGTGATCCCGCGCGGCCGCTACGTTTCCCTGGCGGATTTCGCCGGGAGCGCCAGCGAGGCCGAGATCGCCGGCTTCTGGCGCGCCGTGGCCAAGGTGGCCCGGGACCTGGGCCTGGAGCAGCCCGGCTACCGCACCCTGTCCAACATGGGGGAGAATGCCGGGCAGGAAGTTCCGCATTTCCATGTCCACCTCTTCGGCGGCAGGCCGCTGGGACGGATGCTCAGCCCGGCCGAAGGCTGAGAGGCCGTGGCCCCTCTGGTGAACCCCCTGGCGCCCCCCTGGCGGTCCCTTGGGCATGAGCGCATCCCAGGCCGAGGCCCGGGCCGCGCTGGACGCGGCCGGCAGCCTCCCCGACCCGGAGCTGGACCTCGTCACCGTCGCCCTCCAGTTCGCGCGCATCGACGCGCCGGAGGCCGACTGGCAGGCGGCGCAGGAGCGCCTTTCCGCCCTGGCGCGCGAGGCGGTCCAGGCCGCCATGGCCGATCCCGAAGCGGATGGCGGCGACCCGGAGGCGCGGCGCGCCCTGCTGGCGCAGGTGATCCACGGCGCGGGCGGCTATGTCGGCGATGCCGAGAGCTATGACGATCTCGCCAACGCCAACCTGATCCGCGTCACCGAGCGGCGGCGCGGCCTGCCGGTGGCGCTGGGCATCCTCTGGCTGCACGCGGCGGAGGCTGCCGGCTGGGGCGCGCACGGCATCGACTTCCCGGGGCATTTCCTGCTGGGCATCGAGGGCGGACGCGGCCAGGTGGTGACCGACCCCTTCTCCGGCGGCCAGTCCCTGGGCCCGCGTGAGCTGCGGGGCCTGCTCAAGGCCGTGGAGGGCGACCGCGCCGAGCTGCGCCCCGGCCTGCTGGCCCCGATGGGCAAGCGCGCCGTGCTGCTGCGCCTGCAGAACAACATCAAGCTGCGCCGCCTGCGCGCCGGCGACGTGGCGGGTGCCCTGTCCTGCACCGAGGACATGCTGCGCCTTGCCCCCGATGCCGCCATGCTGTGGCGGGAGGCCGGGCTGATGAACCAGCGCCTGGACCGCATCGGTGCCGCCATCGCCAGCCTGGAGCGTTTCCTGGAACTGGCCGGCGCGGGCGAATCGGCGGAGCGCATCCGCCAGCTCATCGAGGAACTGCGGCAAAGGCTGAACTGAGCAGGTTTCCCCTTTTGGCCGGTGCCGGGGCGCGCTTAGATGACGGGGATGAGTGAAGTCGTCAGCCTGCGGCCCTCCCAGGGCCTCTCCTCCCGCGGTTCTCCGGAGGACAGGATCTGGGCGGTGATCGCCTCGGTCGGCAAGACCGACCGCGTGGCCAATATCTATGCCAGCCGCGACGCCGCCCTGGCGGACCGGAACTGGCGCGAGCAGCAGGTCCGCGCCTACGCCACCTTCCTGCGCAGCAGCCAGCAGCCCGTGCCGCATTACAGCGTGTCGCCGATCCGCCGCGCCGACCTGCCGCGCAAATGGTCGCCCCTGCCGGCCCTGGGCTTCCTGCGGGGGCAGTTCGCCTAGGCGGTGTGGAACGGGGCGATGTGGCGCGGGGCGGCTTGCGTCATGAGGCGGCTCCGGGCGCTGGTCACGCCACCCGCCTGAGCCGGCGGAGAAGCCGCCCATCCAGCGCCAGCAAGCCCAGGCCCACGAGCGACATCCCGCCGAGCTGCGACGCCGAAAGCCGTTCGTGCAGGATGCCCACGCCCAGCAGGATCGCGCTGACCGGGACCAGCATGGTGACCAGCGAGGTGTTCGTGGCCCCGACCGCGCCGATGAGGCGGAAGTAGATGATATAGGCCAGGGCCGTGGAGAGGAGCGCCAGGCCAGCCAGGGCGCCCCATGTGGCCGCGCCCGGCGCGGCGATCTGCCAGGGGCGGTCGACCAGCAGCGTGAGCGGGAGGGCCATGGCCATGGTGCTCGCGATCTGCCCGAAGGCACCCAGGGCAGGCTCGATGCCCATCCTCCGGAAGCGCCGGCCATAGGTGTTGGCGAGGCCGTAGCACAGCGCAGCCCCCAGGCAGGCCAGCACGCCGGGAAGCGCACCACCCGATCCGGGCGCGATCTCCCCGCCCAGAAGGACGATGACGCCCGCGAGCCCGAGGGCGACCCCGGCCAGCTTGCCGAGGGACAGCTTCTCGTCATCGGTCAGGGCATGGGCGACCAGGATGGAGAAGACCGGCGTCGTGGCGTTGATGATGGAGGCCAGCCCGCTGCCGATGAAGGTCTGCCCCCAGAAGATCAGCGTGAAGGGGAGGAGGCTGTTCAGCATCCCCATACCGAGAAAGGCTCGCCACAGGCCGGCCCTGGCCGGGACCGGGATGCCGCGCAGCCGCAGATAGAGCCACAGGGCGCCGGTGGCGATGCTGACGCGCACCAGCACCACGGTCAGGGGCGGCAACTCGGCCAGGGCGACCTTCGAGAAGAAGAACGATCCACCCCAGAGGAGCGAGAGGAGACCGAGCAGCCCCCATTCCGACAGGCGCATGCCATGGGGCTTGGACAAGGGGCGGAACCTCGTGGTGGTGCTGGCGGATCGCCCAACGGGCGGATTCGGCCGTCTTCGACGTTTCGCCACCCTTTTGCCGGGTTCCGTCGCCACCCCCAAGCGCGCCCCGGACAAAGCAGGTGGAGCACCGCTCCGGCCCGGGCGGCCGCGCCGCGCCCCGCCTCCGGGGGCAGTCCTTCCGCGCGGGGCGGCGCGCCGCTTGCCCAGGCGCCGCCGCTCCCCTCATGCTCCCCGTCCCGGTGCGGCGCGAGGAGCGCCCGCCGCGAGGGGAGAGAAACCGCATGTGCCCACCCGGCTGCCTGGACGCCGTCTGCCGCCATGTCGGCCGGCGCGGCCTGTTCCGCACCGGCTTCGCCGCCACTGCCGTGGCCGCCGCCGGCCTGTCCGCCGCCCCACAGCCCGCCCAGGCCGCGCCCGGCCCCGTCACCTTCCGCGAGGCGCTGGACCTGACGCATCCGCTCTATGAGGGCTTTCCCACCTTCGACGGATCGAAGTGGTTCAGCATGGAGCCCTTCCTGACCTATGCGAAGGACAAGCTGAACATCAACCGCTGGACGCTGATGGAGCACACCGGCACGCATATGGACGCGCCGCTGCATTTCTCGGCGGATGGGCGCAGCGTGGATGCCATCCCCGTCGCCGACCTGATCGTGCCCATGGCCGTCATCGACATCCGCCGGCGCGCCCAGGAGAATCCGGACGCCACCGTGACGCCGGACGACATCCGCGCCTGGGAAGCCCGCAACGGCCCGCTGCCCCAGGGCTGTTGCGTGGTGATGAATTCCGGCTGGCATGCGCTGCTCGACTCGCCCCGCTTCGCCGGCAAGGGCGCCGATGGCCGCAACCACACGCCCGGCTTCCATGGAGAGACGGCGCATCTGCTGCTGGAGCGCGACGTGAAGGGCATCGGGGTGGACACGCTCTCCCTCGATGCCGGGATCGAGACCGGCCCCTTCCCCGTCCACTACAGCTGGCTGCCCGCCGGTCGCTGGGGCGTGGAGTGCCTGGCCAATCTCGACGCGGTGCCGGAGAAGGGAGCGCATCTCGTGCTCGGCGGGCCGAAGGTGAAGGGCGGCACCGGCGGGCCGAGCCGGGTGATCGCGCTGGTCTGAAGGCCGTCCGCCACGAAAAAGGGCGGCGCACCCTTCGGCGCGCCGCCCTTTTCTCGTTCCGGTCCCGGGGCGCGTGGCCCCGGGGGCATGGCTCACGCCGCCGCGCTCTCCGAGCGGCGGGCGTGCTTCTTGCGCTCGTGCGGGTCGAGGTAGCGCTTGCGCAGGCGGATCGCCGAGGGCGTCACCTCCACCAGCTCATCCTCCTCGATATAGGCGATGGCCTGTTCCAGGCTCATCCGCCGGGGCGGCACCAGCAGCAGCGCCTCGTCCTTGCCGGCGGCGCGGATGTTGGTGAGCTTCTTCTCCTTGATCGGGTTCACTTCCAGGTCGTTGTCCCGGGAGTGCTCGCCGAGGATCATGCCCACATAGACCTTCACGCCCGGGTCCACGAAGAGCGTGCCGCGCTCCTGCAGGTAGAACAGCGCGTACTGGATCGCCTCGCCATCGGAGTTGGAGATCAGCGAGCCGTTGCGGCGGCCCTCGATCGGCCCGGCCCAGGGCTGATAGCCCAGGAAGAGCCGGTTCATCATGCCGGTGCCGCGCGTGTCCGTCAGGAACTCGCCGTGATAGCCGATCAGGCCGCGCGAGGGCATATGGAAGGTCAGCCGCACCTTGCCGCCGCCCGAGGGGCGCATGTCCTGCATCTGCCCCTTGCGGATGGAAAGCTTCTCCACGACGACGCCGGAGAACTCCTCGTCCACATCGACGAGCACCTCCTCGAAGGGCTCCTCGCGCTCGCCGGTCTCGGGGTTCTCGCGGGTCAGCACGCGCGGGCGGCCGATGGTGAGCTCGAAGCCCTCGCGCCGCATGGTCTCGATCAGCACGCCGAGCTGCAGCTCGCCGCGGCCGGAGACCTCGAAGCTGTCGGCCTCCTCGCTGTCCTTCACGCGGATCGCGACATTGCCCTCGGTCTCCTTGAAGAGACGGTCGCGGATCTGGCGGGAGGTGACCTTCTTGCCCTCGCGGCCGCCGAGCGGGCCGTCATTGATGCGGAAGGTCATGCTCAGGGTCGGCGGATCGACCGGAATGGCCGGCAGCGGCTCCGTCACCTCGGGGGCGGCGATGGTGTCGGGGATGGTGGCGTCCGACAGGCCGGCGATGGCGATGATGTCGCCCGCCTGCACCTCCTCCACCGGCACGCGGTCCAGGCCGGAGAAGGTCATCAGCTTGGTCAGGCGCCCGGTCTCGACCAGCGAGCCGTCCTGGCGCAGCACGCGGACGGGCATGTTCAACTTGGCCACGCCCTGCTCCACGCGGCCGGTCAGGATGCGGCCGAGGAAGTTGTCCGCCTCCAGGATCGAGGCGTTCATGGCGAAGGGCTTGTCGAGATCGACCTTCGGCGCCGGGACATGGCTCAGGATCAGGTCGAACATCGGAGACAGGTCCTTGCGCGGCCCGTCCATCGAGAGGTCGGCCCAGCCCTGGCGGCCCGAGGCGAACATGGTGTGGAAGTCGAGCTGCTCATCCGACGCGCCCAGGGCGGCGAAGAGGTCGAACACCTCGTTGTGCACCTCGTCCGGACGGGCGTCCTGGCGGTCCACCTTGTTGATGACCACGATGGGCTTGAGGCCGCGGGCCAGCGCCTTGGTCAGCACGAACTTGGTCTGCGGCAGCGGCCCCTCGGCGGCATCGCAGAGCACGATGGCGCCATCGACCATGGAGAGGATGCGCTCGACCTCGCCGCCGAAATCGGCGTGGCCCGGCGTGTCCACGATGTTGATCTTGACGCCCTTCCACTCGACGGCGGTGGACTTGGCGAGGATGGTGATGCCGCGCTCGCGCTCCAGGTCGTTGCGGTCCAGGGCGCGTTCGGCGACCGCCTGGTTGGCGCGGAAGGCGCCCGCCTGCTTCAGCAGGTTATCGACGAGCGTGGTCTTGCCGTGGTCGACGTGCGCGATGATCGCGACGTTGCGAAGTTCCATGAGCAGGGATGTCCCGGTAGCGTTGCGCAAGCCGGAAATGCCCCGACAGCGCCATGTTGCGGCACACAAATAGGCGACCGGGCGGCAAAAAGCGAGTGTTGAAGCCTTGCACCGGGCTCGCCACAGACGCGCGCGCCTGCTCCCTGGGTTGGGAAAGGCGGGTCCGGATGGCATCTGAACCCGGAATCCCACTCTTGGGAAGCCGCTCCGGGGCACGCCATCCCGGGAAACACCGGAAAAATCCACCCGGCCCATTCCAGGACAGGCTGGGGACCAGCCCGGGACCTGTCCGGACCGTCCCCAGCCGCGATGCTCAGCGCATCGGCGGCGGCGGCATGACGCCCGGAGGAGGCGGGGGCATCGGCCGGCCGTCGCGCGGCGGCGGGGCGGGGCGGGCCAGTGCCGCATCCGCCTCATCCAGCGCGGCCTGCGTGCCCCGGATGTCGCGCTGGGCCAGCGCGGCCCGTGCCTGGGACAGAGCCCGCACCACGGGGCCCTCATAGGGCCGCGCGGCCCTGGCCAGGACCTCGGCATTGGCGGCGGAGGCGCTGGGCGCGGTCACCGACAGGCTGCGGGTCAGGATGCGGCTTTCCGCCCGTTCTATGAACTCGTTGGCCTGGCCGAACTGGCGCCGCGCCAGGGCGGCGCGCGCCGAGGTCAGGAAGCCATGGATGTCGTTGATGTCGCTCTGGTCCGCCTGCCGGGCGATCTGCTCCTGGCCAGGCAGCGGAGGCAGCGCGGCGTTGTTACCGGCGGCACCTTGCGCCCGGGCCGTCCCGGCGGTGGCCAGCGCCATGGCCGAGAGCGCGATCGCGCTCAGGGGCAGGGATAGGAAGCGCATGGACATGAGTTTCTCCTCGTTTCTTCCAATCGTCTCGGCGAGACCGGGGCGACTCCCATTTCGGGAGAGATCCGGAGCCACGGAATCCGGTCCGGCGGGAAGCAGCTTGGGTAACCGGCAGGCCGGATGGAAGAGCCGGCCGCCTGCGGCCACCCCTTTCGCCCGGCCGGAACGTCTCCGGCTCAGTTCGTGATCCGGGCCGGCGAATTGGCATCCACCGTCGGTTCCATGCCGTCCGGGCTCGGGCGGAGGGAGGCCAGCGGGTGGTCCATGTCCCGCCCTGGCACGAGCTGGGTCGGGCCGAGGCCCGCCGAATAGGGCGAGGTCGCCGCCGCAGCCCCGGCGCCGGGCGGCCGGCCGCCGGCGCAGGCCGCCAGCCCGGCCAGCATGGCGGAGGCCATGGCAAGGCGGATCAAGGCTCTGGGCATGGTCTTCTCCTTATCGGAGGTCAGGTTTGTCCGGGGGGACACGGGCGATCAACCTCCCCGGAACGGGAAGGTTGCCATCCTGTCCCCGGTCCATGGCGACAAAAGGGCCGAAGCAGGGCCGCCCGGTCTCCTCAGCCCGCGCCGACCAGCGCCTTCAGATCCGCCTGCGGGCGGGCGCCGAAATGCGAGATGACCTCGGCCGCCGCGACGCTGCCCCAGCGGCCGCACTCCCCCGGCGGCAGGCCGCGCGTATAGGCGGCCAGGAAGCCAGCCGCATAGGCATCGCCCGCGCCGGTCGTGTCCACCACCCGTGTCGGCACGGCGGCGACCTCGTGCACCTGCCCGTCCAGGGCCACGATGCTGCCCTTCTCGCTGCGCGTCAGCACGGCCACCCGCACCTCGCGCTGCGCGGCGGCCAGCGCCTCCTCGAAGCTCTCCGTCTCGTAGAGGCTCAGGATCTCCGTCTCGTTGGCGAAGAGGATGTCCGTCCGCTCCTTCACGAAGGCCCGGAAGGCATCGCGGTGGCGGCCCACGCAGAAGGGATCGGACAGGGTGATCGACACCTCCCGCCCCGCGGCGCGGGCAATGTCGGCGGCGGCGCGGAAGGCCTGCTGCGCCGCCGGCGGGTCGAAGAGATAGCCCTCCATGTAGGTCACCTTCGCGCCGCGCACGGCGGCCTCGTCCACATCCGCCGGGCCGAACCCGACGCAGGCGCCGAGATAGGTGTTCATGGTCCGCTGCCCGTCCGGCGTCACCAGGATCAGGCAGCGCGCGGTGGGTGTGCCGCCCGTGGACGGCGCGGTCGGGAAGTGCACCCCGATCGAGCGCATGTCATGGGCGAAGACCTGGCCGAGCTGGTCGTCCGCCACCTTGCCCAGATAGCCGACCTTCGCCCCCAGCGCGGCCGCGACGGCGCAGGTGTTGCCGGCGGAGCCGCCGCTGCTTTCCGTCCCCGGCCCCATCACCGCATAGAGCGCATCGGCCTCGGCGGTGTCGATCAGGCGCATCTCGCCGGGCGTCAGGCCGCGGCTGCGCAGCAGGTCCGGCTCGGCACGGGCGATCACATCCACGATGGCATTGCCGATGCCGAGGATATCGAGGGACGGGGCGGTCATGCGCGGACTCCGGAAAGGGAGTGCGGGCGTAGCAGGCATGGCGCCGGGCGTCAGCCGGGCAGCGGCATTCCGCGCACGCGGACGCAGGGATGGCGATTCTGCAACACCTGTTGTGCCGATCAGCCACAATTGATGATCGTCACGCCACCGTGCTAGCCGGAGCTTCCCGGAACTGCGCGGCGGGGGCCGTGCCAGCCGGGACTGCCGGGCCGAGGGGAGACCGTTCCGGTGGTCGCTCAACGCAAAAAAGGGGGAGCAGCTTCATGTCCGTCTTCCGACGCAAGCGGGAGGATGCTGTTCCGCCCGCGCCCGAGGCTTCGTCGGCCGCAGTGCCTGTTGCCCGTGACCCAGAACTGACCGTGCCGCCTTTTCGCCCGGCACCGCCGGCGGGCGCCGCCGTGAAGGACCCCGCCATGAGCCTGCCGCCAAAGCCGAACGCCATGCCGGGCCTGCCCCAAGGCATGAACCCCGGAGGAATGAATCCCGGAATGAACACCCCGCCCAACGCCCAGCCCGGCCCCTTCCCCGGCGCGCAGCCGCGCCCCGGCGCGCCGTCCGGTCCCCTGCCCGCCTCGGCCGCGCCGCAGCGCCCGCAGGCGCCGCAGGAGTCCGAGCGCCGCACCCTCGTGGTCGGCAAGGGCATCAGCCTGCAGGGCACCGTCTCGGATGCCGAGCGCCTGGTGGTCGAAGGCACGGTCGAGAGCCAGATGATCCACGCCCATGAGCTGAACATCAGCGGCACCGGCGTGTTCAAGGGCGAGGTCGAGGTCGAGAATGCCGAGGTCGCCGGCGTGTTCGACGGCACCATCACCGCCCGCGGCAACCTGGTCATCCGCGCCACCGGCCGGGTGCTGGGCGTGGCCCGCTGCCGCCGCCTGCAGGTCGAGGATGGCGGCCAGCTTTCCGGCCGCATGGAGATGCTGACGGACAACAACCCGCCGCGCATGGGCGTGCCGGCCTTCCCCAGCGCCGAGCCTGCCGAGGTCTGATCCATGGGGCGGCACCATGCCGCCGCACACCGGATGCAAGGGGGCAGGCTCTTCAGGGCCTGCCCCCTTCTTCTTGCGCTCCTTGTGGCGCCCCTGCTGGCCGCCTGCGCGGGACCGGCGGACGGGTTGCCGGACCGCGGCGCGGTCCTGGACGAGGTGATGCGGAACTACCGCGCCAGCCTGATCGCCGTGTCCGGCGAGAACCCGCTGCCCGGCGCCGGAGAGGGTGGAAAGGCGCAACCGATGACGGCCCCGCAGCCGGCCGTGGCGCTGCGCCCTGGCGCCCCGCCCGCCAGCGTGGCCAGCCTGCGGGGGCAGACGGGACCGGCGGTCCGCGCCGCGCTCGGTGCGCCCGTCTTCCGGCGGGCCGAGGGGCCGGCGGAGATCTGGCTCTACAGCGGCCAGCGCTGCCAGCTCGACCTGATCCTCTACCCGAGCGGTCGGGAGTTGCTGGTCGCCTGGGCCGCCGCACGCGCCGCCGGAACGGAGCGGGTGACCGAGGAAGCCTGCCTGCGCGAACTCGGCGGCAGGCCGCCGGGCGTGTGATGGCGGCCCCGCCGCCTGGCGGATGGAACCCTGCACCCCGTCGCCTTCCCCGCCGTTAGGCTGATGCCCTCCGGCCGGTCCGGAAGGCCGGCACGGGAGGAGGCGGCATGAAGGCGTTCCTGGATTTCGAGGCATCCTCGCTGGAGAAGGGCGGCTTTCCGGTCGAGGTCGGCTGGGTCCTGGAGGATGGCACGGAGGAGGCGCACCTGATCCGCCCCGCCCCGGACTGGACGGTCTGGTCGGCGGAAGCCGAGGCGATCCACCACCTGTCGCGTTCCCGGCTGGAGGCGGAGGGGGAAGTGCCCGACGCCGTCGCGGCGCGGATGATGGAGGCGCTGTCGGGTCACGAGATCCTGGCCAGCGCTCCGTCCTGGGACGGGCAATGGCTCAGCCGACTGCTGCGCGCGGGCGGGCTGCCGCGCCACGCCCTGCGACTGGGCGACACGGACGCCGCCGAGGAGGCGGAGGCCGAACGCATCCTTCGTGAGGCGGGCCTCCCGGTGGCGGAGCGCGCCACGCAGGTCCGGCGGATCGTGGAGGAGGCGCGGCAGGCGGATGAAGCGCTCGGCCCGGCGGAACACCGCGCTTTGGCCGATGCCCGGCGGTCCCGGCGCCTCTTCGAGGCCGTGCGCCAGGGTGCACGGGCCATGGCGGAACAGCACCAGGCCGCCAGGACAGCCCAAGGGTGATCCGGCGATAAGAGGGGCCGGCCGTCAGCCGGTGCCGCCGTCATCCGTCTTGTCGCTGCGGGCCTGTTCCCGCAACTGCTCCAGCGTCAGGCCGGCCGGGGTGGAACCCGCCAGTGTCCCGTCGCCGGCTTCCTCATGGGCCTTGTCGGTCGGGGCGCCCTGCGGCGTGTGGCTGGGGCCTTTGGCCTTGCTGGGGTCCTCCGCGCCGCGATCCCCTGGCTTGCGCGCATCATTCATCGGGCTTCTCCGGTTTCCGGGGGTGCCATGCCCCTCTCCCCGGACCAACGCCCGGAGGCCCGTGAGGTATGCCTCGTCAATGCCGCGCGGATTCCGCGACCCGCCGGAATGGCAGGTCGCGCGCCAGCCAGCAGCCGACCCTGATCTCGGCGATCCCCCCGGCATCGCCGCGCAGGGCGCGCAGTGTCCAGTCGCCCGGCGGGGCGAAATCCAGCGCGCGGGGGCAGGGCAGCAATAGGATGTCCGAGGCGAAGGGCAGCAGCGGCTGCATCATCCCCTCCCCCAGCCGGCCGGAGAAGGCGCCGTAGAGCACGCCGCCCGACGCAACGATGGTCAGTTCCGCCCCCAGTTCCTCGCAGCGGAATCGTCCCTCGAAGCCGCGGCCCGGTTCGCCGTTGCGCGGCTCCAGCCGCGTCCGGAGATTGTCGCCGGCGCGTTCCAGGATGACGGCCTCGCCTTCCCGGAACAGGCGGCTCGCGCCGCCGCCGGCACTGCCGTCCTCGCGCCCCGACAGGAGTTCCGGCCCGCCCGAGAAGCCCAGCCGCAGGCGTCCGTCCGGCATCGCCTCCACCCGGGTCGCCAGCCCGGTCTCGGGCTCCAGGTAGCAGCCTGCCAGCCTGGGATCGGCGGCGGGCGGGACCGGATCGGCGGGCAGGTCCAGCAGCGCGCCAAAAAGCTCCGCGGCGGCAGCGCGGGGATCGGCCATGTGATTGAACAGCACCACCACGGAAACGCGTTCCGCTGCCGCATGGGCCCGGAAGCTCCGCCAGCCACGCAGGCCGCCGCCATGGGCGGTGATCTCGCGCCCCAGCAGCCTGCCGCGCCCCAGGCCGAAGCCATAGGCGGCGGGCTTCCCGTCGCGGAAGGTCACGGGCGCGGAAAGCCGGTTGTACAGCCCGCCGGCCTCGTCCCGCGTCGCGTCGATGAAACGCTCCCAGGCGATCATGTCCTCCAGCGAGGCGGCGAGGCCGGCATCGCCCGTCCAGTGGATATGGTTCTCCGCCATGCGGAAGCCGCCGGCGAGCGAGCCCTCGTAGCCGATCGTGCCGTCCCGCACCGTGGAGGTGTCCGGGTTCAGCCCCGCCCGCGGCATCTCCGCGCGGTCGAGGATGCGTTCGCGCAGCAGTTCCGCGAAATCCCGGCCGGTGCGGCGCTCGATGATTGCGGACAGGAGGCGGAAGTTCTGGTTGACATAGGAGAAGCGCGTGCCGGGCCGGAAATGCAGGCTCCGCGTCCGCCCGATCAGCCAGCGCGCCTCCTCCGGCCCGAAATGCCCCTCCACCGGCGCACCGCAGAGCATCGCCTCGGCCCAGTAGTCCCGCAGCCCCGACTGGTTGTGGCAGAGGTCGAGGATGCCGGGCGCCTCCCCCGCCAGCTCCGGCATCAGCCGGCGGATCTCCCCGTCCAGCGCCTTGGGGTCGGGAAACAGGTCCAGCAGCAGGGCACAGGTGAACTGTTTGGTGATGGAGCAGACCAGGAAGGGCGTCCGTTCCGTGAAGGGCAGGCGCCGTGCGGCATCCGCCCAGCCCCAGCAGCGGCTCGCCACCACCCGCCCCTCGCGCAGCACCGCCACGGCGCCGCCGGGGCCGGGATAACGGGCCGGCAGGCTGTCGAGGACTCGGTCGAGGCGGCTGGCGGTCTGGCTCATGCGCCGCATTGAAGCCGCTCCCGCCCTGCCCGCAAATCCCCGCCCCCCCTGCGGACACCCGGGTGCCCGCCGGGGGGGCGGCCGCGCCGGTCAGCCGATCGCCGCGACGATCTCCCCCAGCATCGGCTTGAGGTGGAAGTTCTCGCCCGGCTGGATCGCGACATGGCCGCCAGCCTCCTCCACCGCCCGCGCCACCAGCGGGCCGACAGCGGCGATGCGGGTGCGCGCCAGGGCCTCGGCCAGCAGATCCTCCTCGCCGGCGGCCTTCGCCACCTCGCGCAGGCGCCGGACCTGCGGCGAGGAGGTGAAGGCGATCAGGTCCACCGCCCCGTCCGCCATCTCGCGGATCACCGCCAGCACCCGCCCGTCATCCTCCTTCGAGGCATAGGCATAGGGCACCACCGGGTCGGGCCGGGCGCCACGGTCGCGCAGGAAGCCCAGCAGCGCCTCGTTGGGATTGTCGGGATAGAGCTGCACCGCCACGCGCCGCCCCTCCAGCGGCAGGGATTCCAGCGCGGCGATCACCCCGGCCGTGGTCGGCGTGGCCGCGGAGATGTCGGGCCCCAGCCCCAGGCTCCGAAGCCGGGCGGTCGGCTTCGGCCCGCGCACGATGCGGCGCGCCCCGGACAGCGCGGCGCGGAAGCCTTCCGCCAGCCCGGCCCGCTCCGCCACGCCCATCAGGCGCGACAGCCCCTCCCCGGTCAGCAGGATCAGGTCGTCCGGCGGCGTCGCGATGAAGCGCCGCAGCCAGGCCTCGGCGGGTGCCGGGTCCTCCAGGTCGAGAATGGCGACCAGCGGGCAGCGCAGCACCGCAGCCCCCTGGCGCTCCAGCATCCGGGCCATGGTCTCCAGCTCGCGCGTTTCCGGCACCACGACGCGGCGGCCGGCCAGCGGCCCGGCCATGGGTGAGGCCGTGCCCCGGTTCCCCGCCTCGCCATCCACAGGACTGCTCATGGGCTCTTCCTTGGCTTCTCGCTCCGGCCGGGAGTTACCCGCATGGCGCAAAGGCCGCGAAACCCGTGCCGGATGCGAACGTTTGGAGAACAATCAACGCAAGGATGCCAGATCCATGGCCCAGAAGCACGGCCAGCACGCCGAATCCGCCCATGAGGCGGCCCAGGCCGGGGCGGAGAATCCCAAGGCCGATCCCAACCCTGGCTCCAACACGGTGAAGGACCCGGACGACTGGACCACCGGCGGCGAGGCGATGACCGGTGCCCAGGCCAGCTATCTCAGGACGCTGAGCGAGGAAGCCGGCGAGGAATTCGATCCGTCGCTCAGCAAGGCGGATGCCTCGAAGCGGATCGACGCGCTGCAGGCCAGGACCGGGCGCGGCCGCGACCACTGAGGCTGGGCCGCCATGGGGCGGCCTGATGGAACGGCCTGATGGAACGGCCTGGGCTGGAAGCCCGCCACCCCTCCGCGCCTATCCCCCCCGCAGGCCCAGCTTCGCCGCCGCCTGGGCCACACAGAGTTCGAACACATCCAGCGCGTCGAAGGCCCGGTCCCGTCCGTCCGGCGGCAGCACCATGGGCAGCCCCCCGCCATCCAGCACCGCGCCGGGGATCATCAGGTTGTCGGGCGCGCCGAAGCCCTCGATGGTGATGCCCTCCAGCGGGTCCGGCAGTGCCGCCACCTGCGCGCGGCTGCGTGCCTCGAACAGGCTGGCACTGTTGGAATAGCCGAAGACCGGCTTGCCGCGCCCAAGGAACCAGCCGACCTCCACCAGCGTGCCCGAATCGGCGGAAGGACCGCGGAAGGGCGTGAGGTTCGCGATCACGATGTCGCATTCCTCCATCATCGCCACATCCTTGCGATAGATGCCGAGCCAGGTCGTTTCCGCCGCCAGCCCCTCCGCATCCTCGTTCAGCGGCGGGCGCCCGGTGATGCCGTAGCGGGCGCAGATCGCGGTCTTGCGGCGCGCATGCTCGCGCGCCTTCGGCAGGAACACGTCCGGCCCGGCCAGATAGGCCCTCATCCCCGTTGTCTCCCTCGGCTGCCCCGGCCCTCTGTCGCGCAGGCGCCGCCCGGCGTCCAGGGGCGGTCCGCCAGGCCCTTCACCTTTGCGAAGTGCATTGAAGTGGCCCGCGCGGGCATTCTAGAATCGAAACGTCACAGGGCGGATGGCCATGTCTCGCTGGACGGAAGTCCTGGCCGGTGCCGGGCTCGGTTGCCTGATGGGTCTGATGCTGGGCCTCGCCGCCACGCCGGTCGTGGCCAGCGCCCTTGCCGCCCTCACCGCCCTTCTGGCGGCCTTTTTCGGACTGGTGAAGGCTGAGGACAGCCCCGACCGCGCCCTTCGCATCGGCAGTTTCGGTGCCGCCTGCAGCCTCGCCCTCCTGCTGGGCCTCGGCCTCCGGACCCATGACCTGCTCTCCCCCAGTATCCGCGCCGAGGTCCGCCAGTGGACCGATGCCGGATTCGAGGAAAAGGAGGCCCGTGCCATGGTGGCTTTCCAGCGCCTGGGCATCGCGCCACCCGATTCCGCGAAGCCCGCCGACAGGCCGGCCAAGGCCGACGCGCCCGCCCGCCCGCAGCCCGGCACCTATGCCACCGCCCTCTTCGCCAGCACGACCGATATGTGTGGCCGGATCGTCCCCTTGCCGGACGAGGCCGTGCTGGACCTGTTCCGGCACGAACCCGAGCGGATCTGGCAGAGCTTGGCCGCGGCCGCCGACAGGGCCCCCACCGGGGCGCGCCCGGCCATCCTGGACGCCATCCGGAGCACCTTGTGCGGATAGCCCGCCCCCGGCCCGCCGTGCCGCTGGCGCCCGTGCTTCCGGCCGCGCTCTGCCTGCTCGCGGCCATCCCGGCCCAGGCGCAGCAGGGCCCTGCCGGCGACGTGCTGGCACGCCTGGCGCCCGCCGTCGTGCGGGTGATCGCCCGGGACTGCAGCGGCGCGGAGGACCGGAGCGGCAGCGGCTTCGTCTGGCAGACGCCGCAACAGGTCGTCACGGATTTCCACGTGGTCAGCGGCTGCAGCAGGCTGATCGTCAGCTACCAGGGACTGCGCGAGGTCGAGGCCCGGGCGGAGCGCGTCTATCTTCCCGCCGACCTCGTCGAGCTGCGCGTGCAGCCGCCACCGGGCTTCGCCCTGCCGGCGACGGTGCTCTCCTCCATCGGGCAGGTCCCCAGGCCCGGCGAGACCGTCAGGGTCTATGGCTATGCGCTCGGCGTTCCCACGCGCGACGACAAGCCCCTCACCGTGACCCAGGCCAATCTCGACGCGCCGTTGCTGAACGACAGTGTGGATGCCAAGGCCCGCGAGGAGCTGCGCCGCCTCGGCGCGCCGAGCCTGCAGACCGAGGTGCTGCGCCTCGACGGCAATCTCCTGCCCGGCCATTCCGGCGCCCCGATCCTGGACCGTGACGGGCAACTCGTCGGCATCGGCTCGGGCGGGTTGCAGAACGGCACGGTCGGCACCGGCTGGGCGGTACGCGCCCGCTATCTGACCGAATTGCTGCGCGCCCCGCCCGGGGTCCTGCCAGCCCCCTCCGGCTCCTCCGGACCACTTTTCGCCCAGCCCGCATTGCCGCCGGATGGCCAGGTCAGCCAGATCCGCTGTGGCGAGCTTTCCCTGGTGCGAACGCGGCGGCTGTCGCTGGAGGCGCTGGTGGCCAGCTCCGATGACCCGGTCGGCCTCTACCAGATCGCGGCCACGACACAGCGTCCGCTCGACAGCTTCCGTGACCTGCAGTTCGACATCTGGACGGAACGGAACAGCGGCGCCGGCATCGCCGTGCCGACCGGGGCACGGCTGGATAGCCGCGCCGATGGTTGCGCCGCCATCTGGCACGGCGGGGCGGTCGAGATGCGGATCGCCGGGGCGAGGCTGCCCGATGCCCCGCCCTCGGAGATGGGCTGGCAGGCGCAGGTGCAACGCACCTCCAGTGCCTTCGAGATGGCATGGGCGCGGGAGTTCCTGCCGGCCCTCCAGCAGAACCCGGCCTTCTCCTACATCATGCCGCAGGAAAGGCGGGGCGGCATGGTGGTGAACCGCAAGTTCTTCGCGGGCATGCGGCCGGACCATCCCTATCCCTATGGCATCTTCGAAACGCTGATGGCACGCCGGACCGCCTTCATCGGCGTGGCCGCCATCGACCGCCGCTACATTGCGGCGCCGCCTTTGCCGGAAGAGATCTTCCGCACCTGGATCGCCGCCGGTTTCGCGACCCATCTCTCCACCTTCCCCCCTGAGGCGGGGCCAGCGAAAGCCCCGATGGCGGCCGCGGCGGCAGCCCGCCTTGCTGCGGACCCCATGCCGGTGCCATTGAACCCGGATGGCCCCGACACGCCGCTTCCCCCTGCCCGCGCCACTTGGCCTCGCCCTGCTGCTGGCCGCCTGCGCCACGCCGCAGCCCCCGATCGTGGCGGGCCAGCCCCTGCCACCGCGGGAGCCGGTCTCGGTCGATGTCACCGATGACCCGGCGCAGCCTTTCCTGGTCTACAGCGTCACCCCCAGAATCGAGGAATATCCGGACGGCCCGCCCCTGCCCCGCGTCCTGACCGCGCTGGGCGCCGGGCGGGCGCGGCAGGATGCGCGGGAAAGGGTGTTCCGCGCCACGGTCGAGGTGACCTATGCCGGCCCGGGTCGGCAGCGCTTCGTGAGCATCAGCATCGCCAACCATGTCCCCGCCCCGATCCGGGAGATCGACCACACGCTGCGCTGCGGCCAGGGCCCTTCGGGGCGGGACTGCCTCTACACGGAAACCGTGGCCAGCTTCTTTCCGGAGGTGGAGCTGCGCGCCGCGGCGGCGAAGAACCAGCCGTTGCGCTTCCGGCTCAACGGCGCCCGGCCGGTCGAGGCATCCCTGCCGCCGGACCGGGTGCGGGCCCTGCTCGCCAGGATGGACGCCGCCGGGGCCTGAGCCTGCCTCCGTCCCCTGGGCCAGGATTCAGAACTCGGCCTCCAGGTCCAGTTCCGTGACATGCTCGGGCTCGACCCTCGCGGCCTCCACCCATTCCGCCATGTCGGGCCAGGACATGATGGTGTCGGCATAGCGGGCCGCCGCACCGTTCAGGCGGACGTCATAGGTCAGGAAGCGCGTCACCACCGGCGCGTACATGGCATCGGCGATGCCGGGCCTGCCGCCGAAGAGCCAGGGGCCGCCCCATTTGCCCAGGCACTCGTTCCAGATCACCAGAATCCGCTCGATATCGGCCTTCGGCCCCGACCAGAGCGTGAAGCCCGGCACATGCGCCCGCAGGTTCATCGGCAGCGAGGAGCGCAACGCCGAGAAGCCGGAATGCATTTCCCCCGAGATGGAGCGGCTGCGCGCCCGCGCTGCCCGGTCCTCCGGCAGGAGGCCGGCCCTGGGGAAGGTCTCGTTCAGGTATTCGGCGATGGCCAGCGTGTCCCAGACCGTGACCTCGCCATGGATCAGGCAGGGCAGCAGGATGGAGGAGGAGCGCATCAGCAGCTCCGCCCGGGCCGCCGGATCGTCCGCCGCCGCAACGGAAACCTCGACCTCCAGCCCCGCCAGGCGGCAGAGTAGCCAGCCGCGCAGCGACCAGGAGGAATAGTTGCGACTGCTGATCAGCAATCTGGCATCCGCCATGGCACCCGGCCTCCAGCCCTGAATCCGACGCGACGCAGCTTAGGCGCTCCGGAACCGCCAGGGAATCGTGGGCTTGCCCCCGTGGCCCATGCCAGGGGGAAGCCCGCCGGGTGCATCGCGTTCAACCCGGCATCGCATCCCACCGGATCGTGTTTCGCTTGGGTCTCCCGGGCCTCCCGTTGTATGTTGCAACGCAACAAATCCTTCTGGCCGGCGCGGCTTGCCCCGATCCGGCCCATGGCC
Source organism: Roseomonas gilardii subsp. gilardii (assembly GCF_023078375.1). NCBI lineage: Bacteria > Pseudomonadati > Pseudomonadota > Alphaproteobacteria > Acetobacterales > Roseomonadaceae > Roseomonas > Roseomonas gilardii. Next base: position 77,052 of record NZ_CP095554.1, read on the forward strand.
ATGCGCGGAGACCGATCGGCCCCATGAACTACGCGCTCTACCAGTCCGGGATCGATGCCCTCGCTCCCTGGCAGGGCTTCGCCCAGGGGCTGGCGCCGCTGCTCCGCCCGCTGCATCCTCTGCAACCGGGCGCGCCCCTGCTCCGCCGGGCCTCGGCGGCGCTGGAACTCCTGTCCGAGTTCCGCGTCACCCACAAGCGGCCGGCCTTCAACCTCGCCCCCGTCCGCATGGGCAACGCCCTGGCCGCGGTCGGGGAGGAAGAGGTCTTCGCCACCCCCTTCGGCCGCCTGCTGCATTTCCGCAAGGACAGCCACCTGCCGCAGCCGCGCGTGCTGGTGGTGGCGCCGATGTCGGGGCATTTCGCCACCCTGCTGCGCGGCACGGTGCAGGTCCTGCTCCAGGACCATGACGTCTACATCACCGACTGGGCCAATGCCCGCGACGTGCCGGTCGGGGCCGGGCGCTTCGACCTCGACGACTGCATCGGGCACATCATCCGCTTCCTGGAGGAGATGGGGGGCGAGGAGCGCGCGCCCACCCATGTCCTCGCCGTCTGCCAGCCCGCCGTCCCGGTGCTGGCCGCCGTCTCGGTCATGGCGCAGACCCGCAACCGGCACCAGCCGCGCTCCATGACACTGATGGCCGGGCCGATCGACACGCGGCTGAACCCGACCGAGGTGAACCGCCTCGCGCAGTCGAAGCCCATCGAGTGGTTCGAGCGGGAGCTGATCGACACCGTGCCCTGGCGCTTCGCCGGGCATGGGCGGCGCGTCTATCCCGGCGTGACCCAGCTCACCGCCTTCCTGTCGATGAACCTGCAGCGGCATGCCCGTGCCTTTGCCACGCAGTACGAGAACATCGCCGCCGGTGCCCTGGCCGCGACGGAGGCGCATCGCCGGTTCTATCAGGAGTATTTCGCGGTGATGGACCTCACGGCCGAATTCTATCTCCAGACCATCCGCTCGGCCTTCCAGGAGAATGAGCTGCCGCGCGGCATCATGCAGTGGCGCGGCGAGCCGGTGCGGCCGGAGGCGATCCGCCGCACCGCCCTGCTGACCGTGGAAGGCGAGAACGACGACATCTGCGGCATCGGGCAGACCATGGCGGCGCTGGACCTGTGCAGCGGCATCCCCGTCGCGATGAAGCGCCATCACCTGCAGACCGGCGTCGGCCATTACGGCGTCTTCAACGGCCGTCGCTGGGCGAACGAGATCTACCCGGTCGTGCGCGAGATGATCCAGACGATGAGCTGATGCCGGGCGCCCCCGCGCTCCGGTGATGGCGGAGCGATGGTGGTGCGGGTCGGAACGAGGCGCGGCGCTTACAGGAGCAGCCGCCCCTCCGCCTCCGTGTCCAGCGGCCGGATCGGGCGGGCCACCCTCGACCAGGGATAGCGGCGGTAATCCGTGGCCAGGAGTCCGTCGCCGGTCGCGTAGAGAACAGCCGCGGAGATCGGCGCGAAGGACGCATGGAAATGCTGGTTGGACTTCACCACCAGCAGCCTCTCGCCGGCCGGGTCGATCCCCATGTTCGAGAAAAGGTCATGGCCCATGGCCTGGCGCCGCCGGGACACCAGCACGGCGCCGACCCCCTCCGTAGTGCGGATCCCGACGGCATCCCCGAGATCGACCGGCCCGCCGGCGAAACTCTGATACGCCTCAGGCACACAGGACAGGATCTCCACCTCCGCATCCAGCGGCTGCCCCGAGGCCCAGCAGGCCTTGCCCCCGATGCGCAGGCGCATCCGCGCACCGGGCCCGGCGTCGAAGGCCATGCGGACCGCGACCGGATCCCAGATCGGCCCGACCGAGGCACCGGCGATGCCACCCTCGGTCAGCAGGCGCAGGAATGTGGTGTTATCCGACGGAGCGCCGCCGCCGGCATTGTCTGAGGTATCGGCGATGGTCACGGGCGCTTCCGCCGCCGCGGCAAGCCGCAGCCCCTCGGCGAGTGCCTCCGCCGGCTCCAGGAAATGCTTCGCGGGGCGGGCATGGATCGCGGCCATGGCCTCGCCGAATTCGCGGGCCAGACGGTCACCCACGGGCTTGGCATCGTCCGTGACGACCAGCACCCGCGCACCGCTCTCCGGCACGTCGCCCGACGGGAAGCCGTGGCCCAGCGAGATGGAGAGCACGCCCGCCCGTCCCTCCAGCGCCATCGCGCGATCGACCAGCCCCCGCATCGGCTGTTCGGTTGTGGGGAAGGAGGCGATCAGCCGACAGTCCCAGAGCGACATCACCGGGCGGATCCGCCCGCGCAGGGCCGCCAGGACCAGGTCGAGCAGCTCCTCGCCGCGTTCGACGAAATCGGTGTGCGGGTACTCCTTGTACAGGACGATGATGTCCGCGAGCTCGCAGCGCCGGACAGTGAGGTGGCAATGCGGGTCGAGCTCGACGCCGATCACCGCCTCCGGGCCGACCATGCGGCGGACATGCTCCAGCAGATCGGCTTCGCAGTCGTCATAGCCCTGCGCCACCATCGCGCCGTGCAGGCCGAGCATCACCGCATCGACAGGCAGCGCTGCCTGGAGCTGCGCCAGTATCTCGTCACGCATCCGCTCATAGGCGCTGCGGCTGGCCATCCCGCCCGGCATGGCCCAGAAGCAGGAGCCAGGGATGAATTCATACCCATCGGTCGCCGCGCGGCGGCGGGTCACCCAGAAGGCAGCCGTCTGCATGGTCGGCTCGGCCGGATGCTCGCCGGGCCGCCAGGCCTGCTGGTCCAGGAAGCTTTGATAGCTCGTCGGCATCGGCGAGAAGGTGTTGGTCTCCAGAGCCAGACAGGCGGAGAAAATGCGCATGGCGAATCCTCGTGTGGAGATACACGGCGCGCCATGATCCCAGGGCGGCGGCCGGATATACCATGGTGCGGGGATGTCATTCCCCCTGTCGCGGCGCTTTTCCGCCAGATCGGCCATCAGTCCCAACCCAGGGAGAGATTCGCCTCATGCCGGACCGGTATCGCCCGGGATCTTCCGCAGATCCGTCCGCCGGCTCCTTCCTGGCGCGATCTCGGCCAACCCGGTCAATGCCGCCCTGCTGGAGCGACTGCCGGCGCTGGGCCTGCCGCAGGGCTTCCTGACGGCGGGCTGCCTGTTCCAGGCGGTGTGGAACCACCGCTCCGGCCGCTCCGCCGGGAAGGGCGTCAAGGATTACGACGTCTTCTACTTCGACGACCGGGACCTGTCCTGGGAGGCGGAGGATGCCGTGATCCGGCGCGTCGCCGAGGCCACGCGCGACCTGACGGAGAGGATGGGCGCCGTGATCGAGGTGAAGAACCAGGCCCGCGTGCATCTCTGGTACGAGCGCCGCTTCGGCTCGCCCTATCCCCGGCTGGCCTCCGCGCGGGACGGCATCGGCCGCTACCTCGTCGCCTGCACCTGCCTCGGCATCGAACTGGCCAGCGGCGCGATCCACGCCCCCGATGGCTTCGGCGACCTGGAGGCCGGAATCCTGCGCATGAACCCGTTGAGCGGGAACCGGCCCGACCTGTTCCGGCGCAAGGCGGAATCCTACCGCGCCCGCTGGCCCTGGCTGCGCATCGTGGCGGCGGGCTGAGCGGGGCGCGGCCTCAGCCCATGAAGCTCCCCGGCCCGAAACTGTCCGGCAGCAGTTCGCCCAGCCGCCGCAGCAGCACCGTCTCCCCCGCCGCATCCACCATCCGCACGGTGGTCGCTGCCGTGCCGAATTCCCGCAGCTTCTGCCGGCAGCCGCCGCAGGGGGTGCAGGGCTCCTTCGCCGCGGCGGCCACCACCACCTCCGCGATGCGCCGACTGCCACCGCCCATCACCATGGCGGCGATCGCCCCGGCCTCGGCACAGGTGCCCTCGGGAAAGGCGGCGTTCTCCACATTGCAGCCGGCGAAGACCGCGCCATCCTCCGTGCGCAGCGCGGCGCCGACCTGGAAGCGGGAATAGGGCGCATAGGCCCGCGCCCGCGCCGCCAGCGCGGCCGATACCAGTTCGTCGGGCCCGGACATGCTCAGCGCTCCTTCACATAGGGAATGCCGCTGGCCCTGGGCGGGACGGAGCGCCCGACGAAGCCGGCCAGCAGGATCACCGTCAGCAGATAGGGCAGCGCCTGCACCGCCTGCACCGGGAAATCGCCGATCAGCGGCACGGGCACGCCCTGCATGCGGATCGCCACCGCGTCCAGCACGCCGAAGCCCAGGCAGGTGAGCAGGATCGGCCAGGGCCGCCACTTGCCCAGGATCAGCGCCGCGAGCGCGATGAAGCCCCGCCCCGCCACCATGTCGCGCACGAAGCCCGCCCCCTGCGCGGTGGCGATCGTCGCCCCCGCGATGCCGCAGAGCAGCGCCGCGATGACGACGCCGGAAAAGCGCAGCCCGGTCACGGAAATCCCCGCCGTGTCCACCGCCGCCGGGTTCTCCCCCGCCGCGCGCAGCCGCAGCCCGAAGCGCGTCCGCCCCAGCACCCAGGAGGACAGCGGCACCAGCAGCAGCGCCAGATAGACCGGCAGGGTCTGCCCGCCGATCACCACGCCCCAGAGCCGCCCCAGGAAGGGGCCCACCACCGGCACCTCCGCCAGCGTGGCGGCACCGGGAAAGGGGATGCCCAGGAAGCGCCCGGAAGCCGGCAGTGGCGGCGTCTGCCCGCCCTGGCGGAACCAGGCCAGCGCCAGCACCGCCGTGAGCCCCGAGGCCAGGATGTTGATCGCCATGCCGGAGACGACCTGGTTGCCGCGCAAGGTGATGCAGGCCCAGCCATGCACCAGCCCCAGCGCCAGCGCCGCCGCCATGGCCGCCAGCAGGCCCAGCAGCACATTGCCCGTCACCGCCGCGGTGGCGGCGGCGGCGAAGGCGCCGACCAGCATCTTGCCCTCCAGCCCGACATCCACGATGCCCGAGCGTTCGGTGAAGAGCCCCGCCAGCGCGGCCAGGATCAGCGGCGCCGCGGTGCGCAGCGTCGCCGCCAGGACGGAAAGGACGAGGTCCTCCATCAGATGGCCACCCGCCGGGGCGCCAGCAGCCGCGCCAGGGCCGGGCGGAACAGGTTGCCCAGCGCCCCGGTGAAGAGGATGACCAGCCCCTGGATCATGATCACCATCTGCGCCGGCACGTCCGGCATCTCGAAGGCCAGTTCCGCCCCGCCCTGGGTCAGCGCGCCGAAGAGCAGCGCCGCCAGCACCGTGCCGAGGGGGTGGTTGCGCCCCATCAGCGCCACGGCGATGCCGGTGAAGCCATAGCCGCCGGTGAAGCCGATCAGCAGCTTGTGCTGCGCCCCCAGCAGCTCGTTCACGGCGACGCCCGAGGCCAGCGCGCCGGACAGCGCCATGACCAGCACGATCTGCCGCCTCGCGTCGATGCCGGCATAGGCGGCCACGGCGGGGCTGACGCCCGAGACCCGCACGCCGTAGCCCCAGGGCGTGCGCCAGACCAGCAGCCAGACCGCGAGGGCGCAGAGCAGCGCCAGCGGCAGGGCGAGGTTCACCGGCACATCGGGCGAGAAGCCGAGGAAGCCCAGCCCCGGCAGATGCGCCGCCTCCGTGAAGCCGCGCGTTTCCGGCGCCATGGAGCCCGGCGCGATCAGCACGTTGACGATCAGGTAGACCATCAGCGAGGCGGCCAGGAAGTTGAACATGATGGTGGTGATGACGATGTGGCTGCCGCGATGCGCCTGCAGCCAGCCCGGCACGGCGCCCCAGGCCCCCCCGAAGGCGGCGCCCGCCAGGATGGCGAGCGGGATCAGCAGCGGCGCGGGCAGGAATTCCAGCTTCAGCGCCACCAGCGCCACGCCGAGCCCCGCGATATAGGCCTGCCCCTCCCCGCCGATGTTGAACAGCCCGCACTGGAAGGCGAGCGCCACGGCCAGCCCGGCGAAGATCATGTCGGTCGTGTAGTAGAGCGTGTAGCCCAGCGCGTCGAAGGAGCCGAGGCTGCCCAGCACCAGCGCCTTCAGCGCCTCCAGCGGCGGCTGCCCCACGGCCAGGATCACCCCGGCCGTCACCAGCAGCGCCAGGAACAGGTTCACCAGCGGCAGCAGCACCAGATCCGCCCAGCGCGGCAGTTCCGCCGCATTGCTTCCGCTCATGCCCGGACCTCTTCCCCCGCGCCCATCCCGGCACCCGCCATCATCAGGCCGAGCCGTGCCTCGTCGGCCTGCTCCGCCGGCAGTTCGCCCATCACCCGGCCGCCGCACATCACCAGGATGCGGTCGGACAGGCGCAGGATCTCGTCCAGCTCCACCGACACCACCAGCACCGCCTTGCCCGCCGCCCGGGCCGCGAGCAGCCGCGTGTGGATCGCGTCGATGCCGCCGATATCCACGCCGCGCGTCGGCTGCCCGACCAGCAGCAGGTCCGGGTCGCGTTCGATCTCACGCCCCATGATCAGCTTCTGCTGGTTGCCACCGGAGAAGAGCGCGGAGCGCAGCCGCGGCGCCACCGGGCGTACATCGTGCTCCCGCATCAGGCGTCCGGCATGGGCCTCGATCCGCGCCGGGTCCATCAGCCCCGCGCGCCGCCAGGCAGGGTCGTGCTCATAGCCCAGGATCGCGGAATCCATCGCCGGGAAGCTGCGCACCAGCCCGGTCCGCAGCCGGTCCTCCGGCACATGCGCCACGCGGCGGCGGCGCATCTCCGCCGGGCCGGGCATCCGCCCGCCCGCGCCACCCGGGAAGATTTCTTCCCCCCGCAGCCTGATGCGGCCCGCCGTGGGCGCCCGCATCCCGGCCAGCACCTCCAGCAGCTCGCTCTGCCCGTTGCCGGCCACGCCCGCCACGCCCAGCACCTCGCCGCCCCGCAACGCGAAGCTCACGCCGGACAGCCGATCCACCCCGGCGGCATCGCGCAGGCCCAGCCCCTCGACCTCCAGCAGCACCGGCCCGGGCCGTGCCGGCGGCCTGACATGGTCGCGCCGCAGCCGGCGGCCGATCATCAGCTCGCCCAGCTCCTCCACCGAGGTCTCCGCGGTGGTCCGGTGCGCCACCATCTGCCCCGCCCGCATCACCGAGACCTGGTCGGTGATCGCCATGATCTCGCGCAGCTTGTGCGTGATCAGCAGCACCGTCTTGCCCTGGTCCCGCAGCGCCCGCAGCACGCGGAACAGGTCGTCCGCCTCCTGCGGCGTCAGCACGCCGGTGGGCTCGTCGAGGATCAGCACCTCCGCGCCCCGGTACAGCGCCTTGAGGATTTCCACCCGCTGCTGCGCGCCCACCGGCAGCTCGCCCACGATGGCGTCCGGATCGACCGAGAGCCCGTATTCCGTGGCGAGCCGCCCAAGCTCCGCCCGTGCCCGCGCCCGCCCCTTCGCCAGCAGGGCGCCGCCCTCGGCGCCAAGCATGACGTTCTCCAGCACGGTGAAGTTCTCCACCAGCATGAAGTGCTGGTGCACCATCTCGATGCCGAGCGCGATGGCGTCGGCACTGGTGGCGATCCGCACCTCCCGCCCGCCCACCAGGACCCGCCCGGAATCAGCTGTGTAGAAGCCGTTCAGGATCGACATCAGCGTCGATTTCCCGGCCCCGTTCTCGCCGATGATGCCGTGGATCTCGCCGCGGCGGACCACGAGGTCCACCGCGCGGTTGGCGTGCACCGCCCCGAAGCGCTTGTCGATCGCCACCAGCTCGATGGCGGGCGCGCTCTCGGGCGGGGGCGTGCTCAGTTCGGGCACGAATTGTCGGTCATGTAGTCATGCACCTTGACCTTGCCCGCGATGATGTCCTGCTTCGCCTGGTCCACCTTCGCGCGCATCTCCGCGGTCACGATCGTCGCGTTGTTCTCGTCGAAGGCGAGCGAGACGCCGTCATCCTCCAGCCCCAGCACGCGCGTGCCGGGCACGAACCTGCCCTCGCGCGCCTCCTGGAAGGCTTTCTGCACCGCGACGTCGAGGCGCTTGACCATGCTGGTCAGCACATGGCCCGGATGCAGGTGGTTCTGGTTGGAATCCACGCCGATGCCGTACTTGCCCGCATCGGCGGCGGCCTGCAGCACGCCGATCCCCGTGGCGCCGGCCGCCTGGAAGATCACGTCCGCCCCGCGCTCGATCTGCGAGCGCGTCAGTTCCGCCCCGCGCACCGGGTCGTTCCAGGCGGTCGGCGTGGAACCGGTCATGTTCTGCAGCACCTCGATCCTCGGGTTCGCCGCCCGGGCGCCCTGGACATAGCCGCAGGCGAACTTGCGGATCAGCGGGATGTCCATGCCGCCGACGAAGCCGACCTTGCCGGTGCCGGAGCGCAGCGCCGCCAGCATCCCGGCGAGGTAGGAGCCCTGCTCCTCGCGGAACACCACCGACTGCACGTTCGGCGCCTCGACCACCGTGTCGAGGATCACGAAATGCAGCTTCGGGAACTCCGCCGCCACGACCTTGAGCGCGCTGGCCTGGTTGAAGCCCACCGCCACGATCGGGGTCTGGCCGCGCCGTGCCAGGTTGCGCAGCGCCTGTTCCCGCTGCGTGTCGTTCTGCGGCTCGAACTCCCGCACCTCGATCCCGGTGGCCTTGGTGAAGGCCTCGGCGCCGTTGTGGACGGCCTCGTTGAAGCTCTTGTCGAACTTGCCGCCCATGTCGAAGACGACGGCGGGCTTGATCTCCTCCGCCCGGGCGGGCGCCGGGACGGAAAGTGCGGCCATCACGGGAAGGGCGCAGAGCGCGCTCAGCAGCAGGCGTCGCATGGGCAGGGTCCTCGCTCGTTCGGGCTGTTTCGTGGGGGGATGGGGCGCGATCGGGAAACGCGGCCAAGCCGCCCTGTCCGGACAGGGCGGCCTCAGCCGAAGGAGACCCGGAACTTCGCGAAGCCGCCCGGCGCGTCGCCCAGCGGTTCCGCCTTCAGACCCGCCGGCAGCGCGACCTTCGCCGCCGCCGGGGAGGTGACGTAGGACACCACGACATTCGCCGGCAGCGGCACGATGGACCAGTTGCCGTCCGCCTTCGGGTCCACGCTCTTCTGCTCGACGATGTAGCGCACGATGACGTCGCGGTTCAGGTCCGGCGCGTCGAGCACGATGGTCTTGCCATCCGCGCCCGGGAAGTTGCCGCCGCCCCCGGCGCGGTAGTTGTTGGTGGCGACCAGGAACTCCGCCGTCTCGTCGATCGGCCTGCCCTCGAAGCGCAGGTCCAGGATGCGGTGAGCATCGGGCGCCACCAGCCTGCCATCCAGGTCGTAGCGGGATTCCTGCGTCACATCGATGCGGTAGGTGACGCCGTCGATGACGTCGAAGTTGTAGGACGGGAACTTCCCGTTGATCAGCTCCTGCTCGGCGTTGGAGGACGGGTCGATCCGGTTGAAGATGCCCGCCGAACGTTCCAGCCATTCCCGCACCTGCGCGCCGGTGACCTTCACCACGCGCACGGTGTTCGGATAGAGATAGATATCCGCCATGTCCTTGATGGCGAGCGGCCCCGGCTTCACATCGGTGTAGTAGTCCGGCCCCGAGCGCCCGCCCGCCTTGAACGGCGCCGCCGCCGAGAGCAGCGGCAGCTTGTCCAGCCCCGACCCGGCGGCGATGCTCCGGATGTACCAGGTCTGCGCGTTGCTCACGATCTGCACCGAGGGATCGTCGGCCACCAGCGCCCAGTAGCTGTTGATCGGCGCCTTCGTCTCGCCCACCGGCTGGCGCACATAGGCGAGCGTCGCCTCGTGCTCCGCCTTCGCCGCCTCCAGCACCGCTGGCGCCGCCGTGGTCAGGGCCGCGATGCTGCGATCCGGCTTGCGCTCATAGATCGGCCGCGCCTCGACCTTGAAATCGGCCACCTTCCAGACGCCGTTCTGCCCTTCGAGCTCCAGGTCGATCACGCCCAGATGGCTGCCCCAGAAGCCCGCCATCACCGCCGGCACGCCGTGCAGCGTGCCGCGCGTGGCATCCACGCCGTCGATATTGGCGAAATCCTTGCCCGGGAAGACGAGATGCTGGTGCCCGGTGAAGATCACGTCGATGCCCGGCACCTTCGCCAGATGCAGCGCCGCGTTCTCGTCGCCCTTCTGGTGCTCCCCGCCCGCGATGCCGGAATGGCACAGCGCCACCAGCAGGTCGCATTGCCGCCGCAGCTCCGGCACGTAGCGCACCGCCACATCCACGATGTCGAGGGTGGTGGCCTTGCCGTCGAGGTTCGCCTTGTCCCACTGCGTGATCTGCGGCGGCACGAAGCCGATCACGCCGACCCGCAACAGGCGCCTGTTTCCCTTCTCGTCCACCATCTCGCGCTCGAAGACGCGGGTGGGCGCGACCAGGGGGGAACCGTCGGCCTTGAACACATTGGCGCAGACACTGGGGAAGTTCTGCCCCGCCAGCGAGGTGCCCAGATAGTCCAGCCCGTAGTTGAACTCGTGATTGCCCAGCGTGCCGCAGAGATAGTCCAGCCTGTTCATCGCGGCGATGATCGGATGCACCTGCCCCGGCTTCAGCCCATGGCTATAGGCCATGTAGTCGCCCATCGGGCTGCCCTGGATCACGTCGCCATTGTCGAAGAGCAGGCTGTTCTTCGCCTCCGCCCGTGCCGCCGCGATCAGCGTCGCCGTCTTGGCCAGGCCCACCGTGTCGTCCGTCCGGTCCCGGTAGTAGTCATAGGGATAGACGTTCACATGCAGGTCGGTGGTTTCCAGCAGCCGCAGCCTGATCCGCGTCGGCTCCGTCACCGTGCCGGTGGTGCCGGCGCTGGTCTGGGCCAGGGCCCTGGGCGCGAGTGCTGCGGGGGCGATCGCCGTGGCGACACCCGCCAGGAGCAGGGAGCGGCGGGAGAAGGGAGGCTGGCTCATGGGCACCTTGGGGTCCGTGCGGCGGCGATAGTCTTCCCCCGCCCCCGCGCGCCGATCAATCCCCGTCCCCGGTCACATTGAGCCGTGGCCACAGGGCCCTCCGGCGGGACCGGGTGGGCCTCAGAAGAACCGCACCAGCCCGCGTTCGAGGCGGCGCCCGGCCTGGTCCAGGTCCTCCGGGGTGGAAAGGTGGAACCACACCCCGTCATGCACCAGGGCGAAGGCGCGTCCTTCCGCGATCGCCTTGTCGTAGAGCCGGTTCATGGACCATGCCCCCTCCGGCGCGCCGTCGAAGAGGCGCGGATGCAGCACCTGCACCCCGGCATAGGTATAGGGCACCACCTCCCGCTCCTTCGGCCGGCGGATGCGCCCCAGCGGGTCCAGCGCGAAATCCCCGCGCCCCACATCGCCCTCCACCGTCGCGGCGCGCGCCACCAGCAGCAGCACGTCCATGACCTCCGGATCGAAGGCCGCGCAGAGCCGCCGCAGCGCCGGCACCGGGCCGTTCAGCCAGAAGGAATCGCCGTTCACCGCCACGAAGGGGTCCGGCCCCAGCCTCGGCAGGGCATTGCGGATGCCGCCGCCGGTCTCCAGCAGCTCCGGTTCCACGATCGCCTCGCAGGCGGGCTTCCGCCGCGCGGCGCAGGCGACCTCGATCTGGGGCGCCAGATGATGCGCGTTCACCACCACGCGCCCGATCCCGGCCGCGTCCATCTGGTCGAGGATATGGTCCAGCAGGCTTCGCCCCTGCAGCCGCAGCAGCGGCTTCGGCGTGGTCTCCGTCAGCGGGCGCATGCGCGTGCCGAGGCCGGCAGCCAGCACCATCCCCGTGCGCGGGCTGATACCCGGCGCCGGCAGGGCGGGAGCCGGCAAGGGAGGCTCCCCGGGGGCCCGGGGGGTTGCGGAGGCGTCGGTCGGTTCGCTCACGCGGCCAGTCCCTTCAAGAGCCCTGCGGGGGCGGGTTCATCCGGCTCGCCAATGGCACATGCGCATCCAGGAAGGAAGCGAGCGGCCGGGCCGCCGGATGCGCCAGCGATGCCGCCAGCAGGCGCCAGCAGCGCGGCCCATGGGCGAGGTAACGCGGCTTGCCGTCGCGGCGCGCCAGCCGCACCCAGAGCGCGGCGACGCGCAGGTGCCGCACCGCGCCATGGGCGGCCATGGCGGCCTCCAGATCCGGCACGTCCCGTGCCCGGCGATAGGCATCGATGGCGGCGGCCCGGGCCTCCGGCGCCACGTCGCGCCGCGCGTCCTCCACCAGGCTCAGCAGGTCATAGGCGGGGTGGCCCAGCGCGGCGTCCTGGAAGTCCAGGATGCCCACGGCGCGCCGGCCCTGCCGCCCCGGCACCACCGTCAGGTTCGCCGGGAAGTAGTCGCGATGCACGATGCCGCGCGTGCCGCCGAAGGGTGCGATCGTGTCGCGGACGGCCTGGGCGAATGCCTCGCGCTGCGCCGCGGAGGGGGCCTCGCCCAGCGCCGCGGGCCACCACCAGTCCAGGAAGGTGCCACCCGCCGCCCGGGCCATCGCCGCGCCATCCCAGGCCGGCAGGTCCGGCGGCGGCGGCACCGCATGCAGCGCCGCCAGCGCCTCGCCCGCCGCGGCATAGAGCGGCGCCGGCATGGCCCCCGCATCCAGCAGATCGGCATGGGTGCGCTCGCCCAGATCCTCCACCAGCAGCAGCCCGGCGGCCTCGTCGCGCGCCAGGATGCGCGGCACGGAAAGCCCGGCCGCGGCCAGCGGCGCCTGCATCCGGAGGAAGGGGTGCAGGTCCACATCCGGCTCGGCGGAACAATCCATCAGCAGGGCGGGCGCCGGCCCGCCCCGCAGACGGGTATAGCGGCGGCGCCCGGCATCGCCGGGCAGGGGCTCGCGCGCCGCGCCGGCATAGCCGCTCGCGGCCAGGAAGGCATCGATGCTCGAGACATCGATGGCCGGGGCATCCACGGTCATAAGGCCAGGATCATAGGGAAAGTCTTTCGATTCGTCCGGGCCAGCCCCGCAGCGCAGCCCGCCGCGCCTCGCCCTCCAGCGGCGTCAGGCGGATGCGCAGCGCATCCTCCGGCGCCAGCTCCTCCAGCCGCTCCGGCCATTCCACCAGCACCACCCCGTCGCGCGCCTCCTCCCAGCCCAGTTCCTCCACCTCCTCCGCCCCGCCGAGGCGGTAGAGGTCGAAGTGATGGGCCATGCGGAAGGGCGCGGCGGGCGGCATCTCGTAGCCCTGCACCAGGGTGAAGGTGGGCGAGGGCACCTCCAGCCCAGGATCGCCGGCCGCCGCCCGCAGGAAGGCCCGCGCCAGGGCGGACTTCCCCGCCCCCAGCGGACCGTCGAGCAGGATGGCGTCACCGGGCCGGGCCAGACGGGCCAGCCGCGCCGCGAGCGCCTCGGTCGCGGCAAGGTCGGGCAACAGGATATCAAGGGAAGCGGGCGCCATAGGGGACGCAACATGCCCTGGTGCATCGCACAGGGACAAGCGGGCTGAACCAGCTTAGCGCTGGTGGCGGCGAAACGGTGCCGCGATGCATCACCCGCAGCCCTTCGCGGCTGGCCCCCGGAAGAGGCTCCGCCTCTCCCGGACCCACTTCGCCCATGACCAGGATGAGGGACCGAAGCCGGTCCCCGGACCCCGGGCTTTCGTGGGCACCGGTGGATGCCATTGTTCCGTAGCCCGATCCCTGGGCGCAGGTGGACCAGTGGGGCTCCCGAAAAGAAGAACGCCTTTTCCGCACTGATGGCATCGGCATTCGCCGGGGAGCCATGCTCTCCGGCGCGATCCGGCCGCAGCAGGAACCAACGAACCGGGTCCAGGGCGCGCAGCGTCCTGGCGGATAGGGGGTCCGGGGGAAAGGCAGCGCCTTTCCCCCGGGACAGAGCGGCGCCCAAAATCAGAGGCGCCAAGCCAGGCGGATCAGACCACCGTCAGCCCGACACCCACATTGTTACGCGTGGCGTTGGAATAGGGGCAGATCTGGTGCGCAGCCTGGACCAGCTCCTCGGCCTTGGCGCGCTCGACGCCCGGCAGGGAGATCTTCAGGTCCGCGGTGATACCGAAGCCGCCCTCGGAACGCGGGCCGATGCCGACCGTGGCGGTCACCTTGGCGTCGTTGGGCACGCGCACGCCCACCTTGCCGCTGACCGCCTTCATGGCGCCCAGGAAACAAGCGGAATAGCCCGCCGCGAAGAGCTGCTCGGGGTTGTTGCCCTCGCCGCCGGCGCCGCCCAGTTCCTTGGGCGTGGTCAGCTTCACGTCCAGCGAGCCGTCCTCGGTGGTGGCGCGGCCGTCACGGCCCCCAGTGGCGGAGGCGGTGGTGCGGTACTTGACGTCAACGCTCATGCTCTTCTCCTCATCGCCGCCTCCCTCGCCGGGGCAGGCGGCCGTGATCAGGCCGCCCGCAAGGCATCGCGCAGGCGGATCAGGTTGTCGCGCAGCCCCCCGATTTCGGTGGGGGAACGGTCCATCGCGCAGGCCAGGCGGCCGGGGATCTCCCGCGTCTTCTCCCGCAAGGACCACCCCGCTTCGGTCAGGCGGACCCGGACCAGGCGCTCATCCGATGGATCGCGCGTCCGCCGCACCAGCCCGGCCGCCTCCAGCCGCTTCAGCAGCGGCGTGAGGGTGCCGGAGTCCAGGAACAGCCGCTGTCCCATCTCCTTCACCGTCAGGCCATCCTTCTCCCAGAGCACCAGCATGGCCAGGTACTGCGGGTAGGTGAGCCCCACCGGTTCCAGCAACGGGGCATAGGCACGGCCAAGCGCGTTCATCGCCGAATAGAGGGCGAAGCAGAGCTGGTCATCCAGCAGGGTGATGTCCTGCGTTCCGTCCGACATGCCGCGTCTCCATTCGGGGATTTATCTGGGTCGTTTTTTGGTTGTTCGCAATTGAATTGCTTTCAATAAAATGTGAGCCCGGCCATCCAGGCCGTCGCCAACCCGGCATCTCCAAACCTCACGAAATCGTGATATTAGATGCTCAACTCCTTGTTCGCGCACCGAATCCCAGCCTGGATGATCTCCTCGCCGGGGCAGGCACCACATTCGCCCCTTGTTTTCCGGGATGCACTTCCCCACCCTATGGCCCATCAAGTGTTTGGTTCGGCCTGCTCTCCGAGCTCGTGACGGAGCGCCGAGCCTGGTGTCTGCATCCTTTCCAAAGGCTTGGTTCGCCGTGCATGTCTGCACGGCGGGGATTTCTGCCAAGGATCGGAAAACACCATGGCAACCGGCACTGTTAAGTGGTTCAACGCAACCAAGGGCTATGGCTTCATCCAGCCGGATGATGGCTCCAAGGATGTGTTCGTCCACATCTCCGACGTTGAGCGCTCTGGAATCGGCAACCTGAACGAGGGCGACAAGCTCGAGTTCGAGATGCAGCGCGGCAATCAGGGCAAGGTCTCGGCCGGCAACCTGAAGCGCGCCTGAACAGGCGTGACCGGGGCCGCAAGGCCCCGTCGGCCACTCCCCGCATCCGCCGGCCATGCCGGCCGCGGGGATGATGGCCGCGACGGCAGAGGGTGGTTCCAACCTCCCTCCGCAACACTGGAACGGCAAGCTGCCGTGGCCTGAACTTCCGTGACCGCTGTCACGCGACGATCGCACAGGGCATTAGGCCCCTTCACGGGCGCCCCGCGGTCCATGTCCCCGCCACCGACATCGTTCCGGTGATCCTCTTCCAGGCGAAGGCCGCCTGATCGATCGCCCCCACCACGCTGGCTTCGCCCGCGATGACGGATGGCGATCTTCATCATGAAGTCACCGACTTCGGGCCATTCTCCACGTTATCTTACATCGGCACCGAACGGCTCCAGTCCCGGAGGCCGCGGCAAAAGGAATACCATGAACAAGATTTCCAGTACCCATTCCGGCCATCCGGCCGTCATCGCCAGCCTGCCTTTCCCGGCGGTCCTGGCTTCCACCCCCTCCCTGCCCCCGCGCCCGGAATCCTCCGGCCTGAGCAGCGAGGAAATCCGCCGCATCGTGCAAGAGATCATGGGCTGACCCGCAGCGGGTTTCCCCTCTTGCCCCGGATCCTCCCCTGCCGGCTCTTCCCTTAACCGGTACCTGTCCGCGATCCGGGCCTGCCCGGCGGGCCGCACGCCCCGCCCCGGCCTTTCCCTCCCCCTCATATTCCCCCGGTCCGGCCCCGTGTGGAGGCTTATTTCCGCCCCAGGCTGGCAGGTGGCGACCGCGGCGCGCTTGCCTGTATCACCCAGCCCCGGACTTGCCCGCAGCGATGGGAATTGGGGAGACAGGGATGACCGCGCGCATCGAAACCGACGTCGCCGTCATCGGGGCAGGCCCTGCCGGCCTGTTCGCCGTGTTCGAATGCGGCATGCTGAAGATGCGCTGCACGGTGATCGACACACTGGATGCCATCGGCGGCCAGTGCACGGCGCTCTACCCCGAGAAGCCGATCTTCGACATCCCTGCCTTTCCGCGCATCCCGGCCGGCGAGCTGATCGACCGGCTAGAGGAACAGGCGCGCCCCTTCACCCCCACCTATCTCCTCGGCCGCCGGGTGGAGCGCCTGGCGCGGGAGGGCGACAACCTCGTCCTCGGCACCAGCGCGGGCGACACGGTGGTGGCCAAGGCGGTGATCCTGGCCGCCGGGGCCGGCGCCTTCGGCCCCAACCGCCCGCCCCTTCCCGGGCTGGCGGGCTATGAGGCGGGCGGCGCCGTCCGCACTTCGTCGCCCGGCGCGAGGATTTCCGCGGCAAGCGCGTGGTGATCGCCGGCGGCGGCGACTCCGCCGTGGACTGGACCCTGTCGCTGAAGCAGGTGGCCGCCAAGGTCATCGTCGTCCACCGCCGCCCCAAATTCCGCGCCGCGCCGGAAAGCGTCTCCCAGATGGAGGAGGCCGCCGCGCGGGGCGAGATCGAGATGGCCATCCCCTACCAGCTCCACGGGCTGAAAGGCGATGGCACGAAGCTCACCCATGTCACCCTCTCGACCCTGAAGGGGGAGGAGCGGGACGTGGAGGCCGACCATCTGCTGGCCTTCTTCGGCCTGGCCATGGAGCTCGGCCCCATCGCCGAATGGGGTCTGGGGCTGGACAAGACCCATGTCACGGTGAACCCGGCGACGATGGAGACCAGCATCCCCGGCGTCCATGCCATCGGCGACATCGCCACTTATCCCGGCAAGCTCAAGCTGATCCTGCAGGGCTTCGCCGAGGCCGCCGTGGCCGCCCATGCCGCCCATGGCCGCGTCTTCCCTGGCGAGGCGCTGCACTTCGAATACTCCACCAGCAAGGGCGTTGCCGCCGTCCCGGCGGAATAAGGGAGCAGTCCTATGTCCGAAGGCCGCCTCGTCATCGGCACCAAGCGCTATTCCTCCTGGAGCCTGCGCGGCTGGCTCGGCGTGCATCTCGCCGGGCTGGAGGTGGAGGAGGTGGTGATTCCCCTCGCGGGCGGCGGTGGCACGGAGGCCATCAAGCAGGCCACCCCGGCCGGTCTCGTTCCCTATCTGGAACATCGCGGCGCACGCGCCTGGGAGAGCCTCGCCATCCTGGAATACTGCGCCGAGCAGAATCCCGCGCTCTGGCCCGCGGACCGCGCGGCGCGCGCCCAGGCCCGCTCCGTGGCGGCGGAGATGCATGCCGGCTTCCGGGCCATGCGCATCGCCATGCCGATGAACCTGGGCCGCGACTATGCCGGCCTGGGCCGCAACCCGGAAAGTCTGGCGGACATCGCCCGCATCGAGGCGGTCTGGGCGGAATGCCTCGCCGCCCATGGCGGCCCCTTCCTCTTCGGCGCGGGTTTCGGCGCGGCGGATGCGATGTATGCCCCCGTGGTCGCCCGCTTCCTGACCTACAGGCCGGAACTCTCGCCCCGCTCCCTCGCCTATCTGGAGGCCGTGCGCCGCCACCCGCTGATCGAGCGCTGGTATGCCGAGGCCGCCGCCGAGCCGAAGGAATGGCTTCTGCCGAAATACGAGAACCTGGCTTGACCGGCCCCGCCGCCGGCGAGGAAGGCAACGGCACCGCCTCGGATCTCGACCATATCGGCGTCTGCACCCGCGACGGCCCCGCCCTCTGGGCGCAGTGGGAGCGGCTGGGCTTCGCCCTGACCCCCATCGCCCGCCAGTCCGCCCCGCGCCAGCCCGGCGGCCCGGCGGAGCCGCTGGCCACCGGCAACCGCTGCGCCATGCTGCGCCGGGGCTATCTGGAACTCCTGGCGATCCTCGACCCCGCCTGGCCGGATAACGGGCTGGGCCGCTTCCTCGACCGCTACACGGGCATGCACATCCTGGCGCTCGCCACCGAGGATGCGGAGGCCAACCTGCCGCGCCTGCGCCGCGCCGGGATCGACATCCGTGACGTGGCGATGCTGGAACGCCCAGTGGACGATCCGGAGGGCCCCCGCGCCCGCTTTGCCCGCGTGCCGCTGCCCGACGCGCCGGAAGGCCGCGTCCAGCTCATCGAGCACCTGACGCCGGAGCTGCTCTGGCAGGCGCGCTGGCTCGACCACCCCAACCATGCCGTGGCCCTGGCCGAAAGCATCCTGGTCGCGGAGCGGCCCGCCGAAAGCGCCGCGCGCCTGTCCCGCCTCGCCGGCCAGCCGCTGGAGCCGGACCCGGCGGGCGGCTATGTCCTGCCACTGGACGAGACGCGGGTCCGCATCCTGCCGGCGGAATCCCTGGATGCCCTGCTGCCGGGCGTCGAACCGCCTGCCCTGCCCTTCCACGCCGCCATCACCGTGCTGACCGGCGACGGGAATGCCGCCGCCCGGCGCCTGCTGGCCGGCATCGCCACGGAAACCCCGCTCGGCCTCACCGTTCCGCCGGAGGCCGCCGGCGGCGTCGCCGTGGTGTTCCGTGCCGCGGACAGCCACGGATGAACCAGGCCGCCGCGATCGGCCGCTCGCTGCGGACCTATTACGCTCCCGGGCGGGCGGAGGCGCTGGACGCGCATCTGCGCCGCTTCCTTGGCCCCGGCGAGTTGGGCTTCGATCTCGGCGCCCATGTCGGCGACCGCACGGCGAGCTTCCGCCGCCTCGGCGCCCGCGCCCTGGCCGTGGAGCCTCAGCCCCGCCTCGCCCGGCTGCTGCGCCTGATCTTCCGTGGCGATCCCGGCGTCACCATCCTCGCCGCCCTGGTCGGCGCGGCGGAGGGCGAGGCCGAGCTGCGCCTGAACAGTGCCAACCCCACCGTGGCCACCGCCTCCGCCGATTTCGTGGCCGCCGCCCGGGATGCCCAGGGCTGGGCGGAGCAGCGCTGGGACGGCACGCTCCGCCGCCCCGTCACCACGCTCGACACGCTGATCGCCCGGCACGGGCCGCCGCATTTCGCCAAGCTGGATGTCGAGGGCTACGAGGCCGAAGCCCTGGCCGGGCTGAGCCGCCCGCTGCGCGCTCTGAGCTTCGAGTTCACCACCATCCAGCGCGATGTCGCGCGCCGCTGCCTCGACCGGCTGGCGGGCCTCGGCCCCTACCGCTTCAACGCCTGCCTCGGGGAGGATGCCCGCTTCCTCTTCCCCCGGCCTCGCGGCGCGGCGGAGACGGCCGAATGGCTCGCCGCCCTGCCGCAGGTGGCCAACAGCGGCGACATCTATGCCAGCCTCGACCCCGAGCGCCTGATCCCTGGCGCCTGACCTCCTCTTCCTGACCCATCGGCCCTGATGCAGTTCCAAGCCTTCCTCCAGCATCTCGGCTTCGCCGCGATGCTCGCCCTCCTCTCGGCCGCGCTGGTGCGGGCGATGATCGCCTTCCCCATCCTGGACCGTCCCAATGCCCGCTCCGCCCATGTGGTGCCGACGCCCCGCGGCGGCGGCGTGGGCGTGGTGGCGGCCTTCGTCGCGGGCATGGTCGTGCTCTATTCCGGTGCGCAATACGCCCGTATCGCCGAGCCGCAGTTCATCGGCGTGATCCTGGCCGCCGTTGCCATTGCCGCCGTCTCGCTGGCCGACGACATCGTGAACTTCCGCTTCTCGCTCAAGCTCGCCGCCCAGGGCGCGGCGGCGCTGGTGGCGATGGGCAGCGGCCTCGTCATCACCCGCGTCGCCCTGCCGGAGATCGGCCTGACCGAGCTGGGTCCCCTCGGCCCGGTGCTGACGCTGTTCTGGATCCTCGCCTGCACCAACGCGGTGAACTTCATGGACGGGCTGGACGGGCTGGTCGGCGGCTCGCTCCTCATCGCCTCCATCGCCCTCTGCGGCATCGCGGCGCTGCTGGGTGGCTGGTTCGTCTATGCCGCCGCGCTCTTCCTCGCCGCCGGGCTGCTGGGCTTCCTGCCTTTCAACCTCACCCCGGCGCGCATCTTCATGGGCGATGTCGGCTCGCAGTTCCTGGGCTTCATGATGGCGGTGCTGGCCGTGGCCGCCGCCCGCTTCGAGTACACCCAGGTCTCCTTCCTGATCGTGCCGCTGCTGCTCTTCGCCCTGCTCTTCGACAGCGGCTTCACCCTGCTGCGCCGCATGGCGATGGGGGAGCGCGTGGCCCAGGCGCACCGCACCCACCTGTACCAGATGGCCCAGCGCGCCGGCATGCCGACCGCCCAGATCGCCGCCGCCCACTGGGGCTTCGCCACCTTCCACGGGCTGCTCGCGCTGGTCTTCCTGTCCCTCGCGCCCTGGGCCAAGCCGCTGGTCCTGCTGCCGGCGCTGCTGGTGCAGATCGCCTGGCTCCTGCTGGTGGCGCGGCTGGTCCGGCGGGCGGGGCTCAGCTGGCGGGCGGGATGAGGACCTCGATCACCATCGGGCGCTCACCGCCGACCCACTGTTCAGAGCGCCAGATCGCCCCGGTCTCCGGCACGGCCCAGTAGCGGTTGGTGAAGGAGACGCCGCCACCGCAGCGCTCCTCCACCAGCAGCCCCTCCTCGTTCCGCGCCGCCCGCAGCCGGCATTCCAGGCCCAGGCCGAAGCGCATGTGGTCGGGCGAACGGTCCGGCTGCATCAGGTCCACCCAGCGGCGCAGCGAGGCGGGCCGTTCCAGCAGCGCCGTCGGGTCCTCCAGCGGGTCCGCCCCATCCAGCCGCGTCCCGGCCAGATAGGGCCGCACCCCCGCCGTGGCCACCACGCGGGCCCCGTCCGTCGCCACCACCAGCCCGTCCGGGCTGCGCCACAACCGCCGCTCGCCATTCTCCTCGATCATCGCCGCCACCACCCGGCGCGTGCCGTAGCGCACCGAAAGGGCCGGCTCCGCCGGCATCCCCGCCTCCTCCGTCCGGAGCCGGCTGCGCGGCAAGGGCTGCCCGGCGGATTCGCTTGCGGGATCGCCCAGGACGGGGCGCATGAGGTCGGCCATGACCCCTTCGCCGCAGGCAGCGAGGAACAGGGGCAACAACGCGAGGAAGAATCGCATATCCGCCACCATAAGTTGTTAAAGCGGCCACGTGGAGATGTTCCAGAACGCCATCGGCGCCCCATCCGGAGGCGGCTGGCCTTCACCACCCGGTGCGACGTGGCGCCCGCACCGTCAGCAGCACCAGTGCCCCCGCCGCCAGGAAGATCCCGATCGTCGCCATGCCCAGGCGCTGGCTGCCGCTGGCCGCCGTCACCGCCGCCAGGACGGCGGGGCCGAGGAAGCCGGTGATGCGCCCCGACAGGGCGAAGAGGCCGAAATGCGCCGCCATCTCCCCCGGCGGCGCCAGCCGCGCCAGCAGGGTGCGGGAAGACGCCTGGACCGGGCCGAAGAACAGGCCCAGCAGCAGCGCCAGGCCCCAGAAGACCGTCTTCGAGGCCACCACGACCAGCGCCGCGCTCAGCAGCAACAGCGCGAGCAGCGAGAACAGCACCGTTCGCTTCGAGCCCAGCCGGTCGTCGAGCAGCCCACCCGCCGCCGCGCCGATCCCCGCCGTGACGTTGAGCGCGATGCCGAAGAGCAGGATCTCCTGGATCGCCATGCCATGCACCCCGGCGGCGAAGATCGCGCCGAAGGCGAAGAGCGTGTTCAGCCCGTCCGTGTAGAGCATGTTGGCCAGCAGGAAGCGCCATAGCTCCCGCCGCCGCGGCAGGCGGCGCAGCACGGAAACCAGCTCCTCCAGCCCGCCCCGCGCCGCCGCCGCCCAGCCCGGCCGCACCTGCCCGGGGCCGGGCACAGGGTCCGGCACGGCGAGCAGCACCGGCCAGCCGAAGCCCAGCAGCCAGGCCGCCGTCAGCAGCGCCGCCGCCCGCACCGGCTCGGCACTCGCCTTGTCCAGCCCGAAGAGCGGTGGGTCGGGCCGGATCAGCAGCACCAGCGCCAAAGCGAGGCAGGCCAGCCCGCCGGCATAGCCCAGCCCCCAGGCGAGCCCCGAGACCCGCCCGATCCGCCCGGGCGGCGCCACCTGCGGCAGCATGGCGTTGTAGAAGACGGTGCCGACCTCGAAGGCCACGGTCGCGCCCCCGACACAGGCGAGCAGCCACAGCGTCCAGGACGGATCGGGCCGGGCGAACCAGACCAGCGCCGTCAGCGTGGCCGCGGCCAGGGTGCAGAGGCCGAGCAGCAGCCGCCTCCGCCCTCCGGCATCCGCCACCGCGCCCAGGATGGGCGAAAGCAGCGCGATCGCCATCGCCGCCGAGCTCTGCATCCATCCCCACATGGCCTGCCCCCGCGCCGGGTCGGGCGCCACGGCCTGGGTGAAATAGGCGGCGATGACGAAGGTGGAGACCATGGTGGGAAAGGCGCTGTTCGCCCAGTCGTAGAGCGCCCAGGCGAAGGCTCTGCGGTCCAATCCACTCCCCCTTTCTGCCGCCCCCCGGCGGCACGGCCCCGGGGCGGGGAACGTCATCTCCCCCACCCCAACCTTCTCTTATCCTGGCATTCCCTTATCCAGGCAGGCGCGCCAGCACGCGCAGCGCCACGGTCACGGCCGCCAGGTCCGGCACCGAGGCCGCCTCGCGCGCCGTGGCCAGCGCCGCCTCCGCGCCCGCCGCCGGATCGCGCCCTTCCAGCAGCACCCGGGCGAAGCGCGCCTGCAGCCCGTCCAGCTCATCCAGCAGCGCCGCCCGGGCGCGGGCGCCGAAGCTCCCGCCCGCCGGGGCCGACTGGGCGGCACCGCGCAGCGCATCCAGCCCCATGCGCCGCCCCGCCTCGGCCCAGGCCTGGGCGGCCTCGCCCGGCGCGGCCCCGGCGGCGGCGGCCAGCCGCAGCACGCCCAGCGCCGGCAAGAGGGCCGGAGCAGCCGCCGCCAGCCGCGCGGGTTCGGGCGGCAGCATCGGGTCCACCTCCCCCACCGGCACCGCCGCCACCAGCGCCGCCGTGCCGGGCAGCAGCCCGTCCAGCGCCTCGTCCAGCGGCCGGCGCATCTCCCGCCCGGTCAGCAGCCCGCGCGCCGCCGTCTCCTGCAGGGTCCGCAGCGCCAGCAGTGCGTCGCGCCGCCGCGGCCAGGGCGCGGCGGAACGGTCGATCGCATCGGCCGCCGCGTCGATGCGGAACAGCGCGCCCGCCAGCCAGGCCGCCCTGGCCACGGTGGCCGGGTCGGATTCCGCCGTCAGCCGCGCCAGCCCCGCCGGGCCGATCCGGTTGGCGACGAGGTTGCCCAGCACCGTCGCGATCAGTTCGCGCCGCAGCCGGTGCCGCTGCGCCTCGGCGGAGAAGCGGCGCCGCAGCGGCGTCGGGAAGTAGTCCACCAGCAATGGCAGCAGCGCCGGGTCGTCCGGCAGGTCGCTGGCCTCGATGGCATCCGTCAGCCAGAGCTTGGCCACCGGCAGCAGCGCCGCGATTTCCGGCCGCGTCAGGGCGTCCCCGGCGGAGATCCGCGCCGCCATCGCCGCCGCATCCGGCAGGCCCGCCACGGCGCGGTCCAGCAGCCCGGCGGATTCCAGCCGGGTCATCAGCAGCGCATGTGCCGGCAGCGCCTCGGCGCCCGCCGCTTCCTCCAGGCTGACGGCCAGCGACTGCTCGACATTGTCGGCCAGCACCTGCCCCGCCAGCTCGTCGGTCATCTCCGCCAGCAGCGCGTCGCGCCCCTGCATGGTCAGCGCGCCGGAGCGGGTCGCATCGGCCAGCAGGATCTTGATGTTCACCTCGTGGTCCGAGGTGCTGACGCCGGCGGAGTTGTCGAGCGCATCGGTGTTCAGCCGCACCCCGGCTCGAGCCGCCTCGATCCGCCCCGCCTGGGTGATGCCGAGATTGGCGCCCTCGCCCAGCACCCGGGCGCGCAACCGGCCGCCATTGACGCGCAGCGCGTCGTTGGCACGGTCGCCCGCCTCGGCCTGGCTCTCGCCGGAGCCTTTCACATAGGTGCCGATGCCGCCGAAATAGAGCAGGTCCACGTCCAGCGTCAGGATCGCCTTCATCACCTCGGCCGGCTCGGCGCGGTCCTTCGCGATGCCCAGCAGCGCCTGCGCCTGCGGGCTCAGCGGCAGGAACTTGGCGTTGCGCGGGAAGACGCCGCCGCCCTCGCTGATCCGCCGCGCCTCGTAATCCGCCCAGGAGGAGCGCGGCAGGCGGAAGAGCCGCTCGCGCTCGTTGTAGGACGCTTCGGGATCGGGGTCCGGGTCGAGGAAGATATGCCGGTGGTCGAAGGCCGCCACCAGCCGCGTCTTGCGCGACACCAGCAGCCCGTTGCCGAAGACGTCGCCGCTCATGTCGCCGACGCCCGCCACGGTGAAGGGCTCGGCCTGGATGTCGTGCCCCATCTCGCGGAAATGCCGCGCGATCATCACCCAGGCGCCCTTGGCGGTGATGCCCATCGCCTTGTGGTCATAGCCCTGCGAGCCGCCCGAGGCGAAGGCGTCGCCCAGCCAGAAGCCGTATTCCGCCGAGATGCCGTTGGCGATGTCGGAGAAGGTGGCGGTGCCCTTGTCCGCCGCCGCGACGATATAGGGGTCGTCGCCATCCCGCCGCACCACGCGCTCCGGCACCACCACGCCGCCATCGGCGCCGTAATTGTCGGTGACGTCGAGCATGCCGCGCACGAGTTGGCGATAGGCCGCCTGCCCCGCCGCCATGAATCCCTCGCGGTCCGTGGGCACGCTGCCCTTCAGCACGAAGCCGCCCTTCGCGCCGGTCGGCACGATCACCACGTTCTTCAGCCGCTGCGCCTTCATCAGGCCCAGGATCTCGGTGCGGAAATCCTCCCGCCGGTCGCTCCAGCGGATGCCGCCGCGCGCCACGGGGCCGGCGCGCAGGTGGCAGCCCTCCATCGTCGCGGCATGCACGAAGATCTCGCGCCAGGGGCGCGGCAGCGGCATCTCGCCCGCCGCCGCACTGTCGATCTTGAGCACCAGCCG
The DNA here is from genome assembly GCF_023078375.1 of Roseomonas gilardii subsp. gilardii. Lineage (NCBI taxonomy): Bacteria > Pseudomonadati > Pseudomonadota > Alphaproteobacteria > Acetobacterales > Roseomonadaceae > Roseomonas > Roseomonas gilardii. The sequence continues at coordinate 101,901 of NZ_CP095554.1, forward strand.
GTCGCGCCCCTGGAAGTAGTTGGTGCGCAGCACCGCATCCAGCAGGCGCCGCAGCCGGGTGAAGATGCGGTCCGCATCCGGGTCCGCATTCGCCTCCAGCAGCGCGTCCCAGCGCTGCACCAGCGCCGCCTCGGCCGCCTCGTCGCGCGGCCGGGCGGGATCGAAGCGGGTGTTGAACAGGTCCACCAGCAGGCGCGCCGCCTCGGGCTGCGCCGCCAGAGCGCCCGTCACCGCCTCCTGGCTGAAGGCGAAGCCCACCTGCTTGAGCCAGCGGAACATCGCCCGCAGCAGCCAGCTTTCGCGCCAGTCCAGCCCGGCGCGCAGCACCAGCCGGTTGAACCCGTCCGCCTCGGCCCGGCCGGTCAGCAGTGCATCCAGCGCCTCCAGCAGCGCCGGGAACCGCTCCGGATGCGCCTCGCAGCCGGCCTCCAGCGTGAAGACATGCAGCACCGCCGGCGGCCCGCCCGCCGGGCTCAGCCGGTGCGGCACCTCCTCCAGCGCCCGCAGGTCCAGCGCCTCGAACAGCGGCAGCGCATCGGCCAGCGGCAGCGGGCCGCCCGGACTCACCAGGCGCAGCGTCAGCCGCCGCCCGTCATCGCCCGGCGCGCGCTCGATCCGCGTGGCGAGCCGCCCCCGCGCGATCGCCTCCTCCGCCAGCCGCAGGTCGGCCACCGCCTGCGCCGCCGGCGTCTCCTCGCGATAGGCGGGCGGGAAGCCCTCGGCCCAGCGGTCCAGCAGCCGCGCCGCCTCGTCCTCTCCCCGGTCGCGCGCCAGCGCGTCGCCCAGCCGGTCGGCGAAGGAGCGTGCGACCTGCGCCATGGCCGCCTCCAGCACCGCGTCGTCCACCCGTGGCACGGCGCCCGGCGTGGTGGCGATGATGTAGTGGACCCGCGCCAGCGGCCCGTCGCCCAGCGCCACGCCGACCGAGGCGAGCCGCCCATCGAAGGCCCCGGCCAGCAGCCGCCCCACGCGCTCGCGCAGCCGCGTGTCGAAGGTGTCGCGCGGCAGCCAGGCGATGGCGGCCACCGAGCGCCCCGAGGGATCGCGCCGCAGCATCAGCGCCGGGCGCGGCCGCAGTTGCAGGTCCAGCACCCGCCGCGCCGCCGCCAGGATCTCGGCCTCGCTCGCCTGGAACAGCTCGTCACGCGGCCAGGTGTCCAGGATGAAGCGCAGCGCCCGCTCGTCATGGCTCTCCGGCATGGCGCCGGCGGCATCGAGGATCCGCTGCACCTTGGAGGACAGCCAGGGGATGGAGCGCGGGTTGCGGTTGTAGGCCGTCGCCGCGAAAAGGCCGAGGAAGCCGTGGACGGCCACGACCCGCCCCTCCAGCACGACCGGCGTCAGGATCAGGTCCAGATGCACCGGCCGGTGCACACGGGCGCGCGTCCCCGCCTTGGCCACGGTCAGGGCGGGAATCACGGCCGGCGCCGCCTCGCTCTCCGGCAGGGCAGGCAGGGCGTCGAAGACCGGCAGGGCGGGGTCGCGCAGCAGCCCCAGCCCCTCATCCTCCCGCGCGGCCTGTGCCGGTGGAGCCCCGGCCGGCCCCTCCAGCCGCAGGCGCCGATGGCCGAGCAGCACGAAATTGTCCTCGTCGAGCCAGCGCAGGAAATCGCTGACCTCCGCCCCCGATGGCGCCCCCGCCACGTCCTGCGCCGCGCGGCGGAGCTGCGCCCGCATGGCGGGATAGTCGGACACGGCCTGGCGCAGGTCGGCCAGGGTCCGCCGCAGCGCGGCCTCCACCCCCGGCCAGTCCTCCGACGGGATGGCGTCCTCGCCCAGCAGGCGTGCCGGGGCGGGCGAGATCTCGATCCGCATCATGCTCTCGGCCGGTCCCTGCGGATCGAAGCCCAGCAGCCGCCCCCCGGCGTCGCGGCGCACCGTCATCACCGGGTGCAGCAGCCGGCGCACCGTGCGCCCCGACAGGGTCAGCGCCGCCATGGCGCTGTCCACCAGAAAGGGCATGTCGTCCGTCACGATCTCCAGCAGCGCGCCGCCACGCCCGGGCCCCGGCGGCTGCAGCCGCAGCTTCGCCTCGGCGGGCTTCCGCTCGGAGGCCAGGGACCAGAGCGAGATCGCCGCCGCGGCCAGCGCCTCGGGCGATTCGGCCGCCAGCTCGGCGGTCGGCAGCGCCCCGAAGAGGTGGCGCAGCAGCACCGGCAGATCCTCCGGCAAGGCCGGCGCCAGCCGGCGCGCCGCCTCGCCGGCGGCGCCGAGGATCTCCTCCCGCAGCCGGTCGGGGCCGCCCTCCGGCCCCGGACCTGCTCCCGGGCTGGTTTCCAGGCTGGTTGCTCCTGGCACTCCACGTCCGGCGGGGCTCACGTCCTGCGGCATGGTCTTCGTCCTCGTGTTCTGCCCCGGCTCCGGCCTGCTTGCTGCGGCCCGGTTGCACAGGGTCGTTCCTGGCGTCCCCGCTGGTATCGGCGCCCTGTCCCAGGGACGCAAGGCATGCACCGGTGAAGCTTCCGCGCGCCGCCCTGCCGGTGGCAGCCGCCCCTTCGATGCAACCGGGCCACAGGTGCCGGCGATGCGCGCAAAGGGCGGAGGGGGTGGCGATGACGGCCGCCCGGCCCTCGGCTAGGCTGCGCGCCATGGCCCTGTCGCTCTCCGATCTGCTGTCGCCGGTCACGCCGGAACGCTTCTTCGCCGAGTTCCATGACCGGCAGCCCCTGCACATCCCGGGCGGGGCGGCGAAATTCGCCTCCGTCCTGTCCTGGCGCGCGATCGACCGGCTGCTGGACATGACCCATATCTGGTCCAGCCAGTCGCTGCGGGTGATGATGGACACCCAGGCCGTGCCGCCGGAGGCCTATTGCATCCGCGCCACCGGCCGCGACGGGCAGCCGGTGCAGCAGCCCGATTCCCGCAAGCTGCGCGACTGGGTGGCGCGCGGGGCCTCGATCGTCATGAACGACGTGGACAGCCTGACCCCCGGTCTCGCCTCGGTCAGCGACGCGCTGGAGGATGCGGAGCTCGGCAAGGCCCAGGCCAACGTCTACATCTCCTTCCGCCAGCACAAGGCCTTCCCCGCCCATTTCGACACGCACGACGTCTGGGCCGTGCAGGTCGAGGGCGAGAAGGTCTGGAACATCTGGGCGAACCGGGCGGAATGGCCGATCAGCCATCCCTCCTTCCGCAATCTGGGCCAGGCGCATCACGAGCAGGCCAAGGGACCGCTGCGCGAGAAGGTGGTGCTGAAGGCCGGCGACCTGCTCTATCTGCCGCGCGGCTGGTACCACGACGCCATCACCGAGGCCGACACCTCCGTCCATGTCGCCTATGGCGCCAATGCGCCGCTGGGGCTGGACCTGCTGTCGATGCTGTTCGAGCGCGCCATCCAGGACCCGCTCTTCCGCCAGCCCCTGCCACGCCAGGACGGCACCCCCGCCACGCAGTTCGCCCTGAACACCCGCGCCGGACAGCTCGGCACGCGCCTGTCGGAATATTGCCGCGAACCCCGGGTGCTGGAGATGCTGGGCCGCCTCGTCGCGGAGCACCGCTTCCACCGCGGCGGCAACAACCTCCTCGCCACCCGCGGGCTGGCCACGCCGGAGGAAGAGGCCGCCGCCCCGGCCGAGACCGGCGAAGGCGGCTTCCGTGTCGTGGCGGAGGGCGCGAAGCCCGTGCGGCGCGGCAGCGAATGGCTGCTGAAGACCGGTTCCGGCACCCTGCCCCTTTCCCCCGCCGAGGCCGAGGCCGCCGGCTGGGTCCTGTCGCGGCGGGAGGTTGACGAGGCCGGACTGAGCAGGGCGCATCCGGGCGTGGACGCCGCCGGCTTCCTGCGACGCCTCGCCGGGGCCGGGCTGCTCGCCCAGGCGGCCTCGTGATGCTCCCGCCGCTGTCCGGCCTGCTGGCCGCCCTCCTCGCCCCCACGCTCCTCGCCCTGGCCGCCAGCCAGACCGCCGCCCAGGCCCCGCGCCGGGATTTCAGTTGCGTCGGGGCAGAGCAGTTGGAGGATGATGTCTTCGCCATCCCCTTCCGCTCCGGCAATGCCCAGGTCACGGAGGCGGCCCGCAGCGGCCTCGCCGCCGCCGCCCAGCTGATCAAGGCGGAACCGGACCGCGATGTCTGCGTGCTGGGCCACAGCGACCGCGAAGGCGGCCAGGCCAGCAATGTCCGCCTCGCGGCCAGCCGCGCGCGGGCGGTGGCGGAGGCGCTGACGGCGCAATACGGCATCCCCGCCGCCCGCCTGCGGAGCGAGGCGCGCGTCGCCGGCTTCAGCCGCAGCACCGAGAACCGCACCCAGCGCAACGTCACCATCGTGGTGCTGCCGGCCCGCGCCCCCGAACCGGCACCGAAGCCCCCGGCAAAGCCCCAGACCCCGGCCACGCCGCCGTCCGATTCCAAGCCGCCTGCGCCCCAGGCCCCAGCTTCCCAACCTCCGGTGTCCCAACCCTCCGCGCCGGAAACCCCGGCCTCGCCGCCGGCCGCCGCACCGGCGAAGCCGCAGGGAGAGAAGCCGCCGGCGGACAAGCCGGAAGCGCCGAAGTCCGCCGCCGAACCGAAGACGGGGTCGCCGGATAACGAGAAGCCGGCAACCCCGGCACCCTCCACGCCACCCGAGGCCCCGGGCGAAGGCGTCAAACCTCCGCCAGACGAGAAAAACCCCGATCAGCCTGGAAGCACTGAAGCGCCAAAACAGACTCCCTGAGCCATCTTCCAGCCCGGCCGTTCTGTCCGGCGTCACGCTGTCCCGGGGGACAAGGCTCCGCCTTTTCCCCCAGCCCCCTTATCCGCCAGGACCCTGCGGTCCCTGGACCCGGTTCGTGGGCGCTCGCTGACACCAGCGCGGACAGGGTGTTTTTCTTCTTTTCGGGAGCCCCGCCGATCCACCTGCTCCACGGATCGGGCGTCAGGCTGGCGGCGCCACCGACACCAACGAAAGCCCGGGGTCCGGGGACCGGCTTCGGTCCCCGGCGGAGTGGGGGTCCGGGGCGAGAGGCAGCGCCTCTCCCCCGGCGGCCAGCCACGCTGCGAAGCGCCAGGGAGAGCCGATCAGGCCGCGGCGGGCAGACTGCGCGCGGTGGCGGCGGCCTTGGCCAGATCCTCCACGAAGCGGTCGTATTCGCGGGCCTTCATGGCGGAATCGGGGATGCGCAACAGGTAAGAGGGATGGACGGTCGGGTAGAAGAGCCGCCCATCCGGCGCGCGGAGCACATTGCCCCGCACCTTGGTCACCGGCATGGCCCGGCCGGTGACAGCACGCAGCGCCGTGGCGCCGAGCGTGACCAGCAGGCGCGGCGCCACCAGGGCGATCTCGCGCTCCAGGAAGGGCCGGTAATAGGTGATGTCCCCGGCATCCGGCGTCTGGTGCAGGCGCCGCTTGCCGGTCGGGGTGAATTTGAAGTGCTTCACCGCGTTGGTGACATAGGCCTCGTCCCGTGAAACACCCGCTTCCTCCATCGCCTTGCCGAAGAGCCGTCCGGCCGGGCCGACGAAAGGCCGCCCGGCGAGGTCTTCCTCGTCGCCCGGCTGCTCGCCCACGAACATCAGCATGGCGCCGGGCGGCCCCTCGCCGAAGACGAGCTGCGTCGCCTGCCCGGCCCAGCCCGGCAGGTCGTTGCGGGTCTCGATCTCGCGCTTCAGCGCGGCGAGGGCGGCGGGGACGTCGCTGTCCGCCCGGGTCTCGGCATGGGGCATGGCTGGCATTCCAACGCACGAAACCGCCGCCGGGTGCAGTCTGCCCGAATGGCCACCCGGTATGGAGACGGGATGCGCTGTCCGCTGCCGCCGCGGGGCGGGCGGGGTGGCGCCGCGCTCCACCATGGCGGCGACCCGGGCCGGGGCCTCGGCGATCAGGCGCGGGATGTCGCGAGCCTCGGGCAGGTTGCGCCAGTAGCGACGGGGCATCTCGGCCAGCATCGCATCGGTCTTCAGCCGGGCGGGGTTGAAGATGGCAGCGAAATAGGTCCGCCACAGATCCTCCGCCGCATCCTCCGCCGGGGCGTCGGCGCGGCGGGCACCGGGGCCAAAACAGACCTCTCCACTTTCTGGCCCCTCCCAGTGCGCCGAACCGCTGGGCGTCAGGATGCTCCAGCGCAGCGCCGCGAAGCGCCGCCGGAAGAATCCCGCCTCGGCCCGGAGGATGTGGTGCCCCGGTTCGAACCAGGCGACGAAGCGGGCACCGCCCTCCCCTTCCGCGACCCGCATCTCCCGGAAGCGAACGAAGGCGTGCATCTTGTGCGCGTCCCGCCGCACGGCGCGGGCCATGGCCTCGGCGCGCGCCACATCGGGGTCGGAAGCCACCTCCAGCAGCCCCCGCTCCTCCTGGAGGCGATGCAGCAGCCGGTGCAGCAGGGCGAAGCGCCCCGGGTCGCGGTGGCGGATCACCAGTTCGGCCAGTTCCGGAAAGGCCTGTGGCACGCGCGGCGCCGGGGCATCCTCCGGTGCCTCCGGCGGCGGTGGGCCGGCCAGCAGGGCGGGTGGATCGGCGGGGCTGGACCAGGACACATGTTCCGGCGCGATGCCGGCGATCACCAGCGCGCGCGCCGCCACCCGCCAGCCGGCGAAGTCGTCGGGTGCCTCCAGGGCGACGCTATGCATGCGCGCCTTCTCCATGAGCGCCTTATGCATGCATGCCTCCTGGGCCAGGGAGGGCGGCGAAGAGCGAGAGCTGGCGGGGGCGCCCCGGCGGCGCCATGGGCAGGGACGCGGCCAACCCTCCCTCCGGGGACAGCAGGGCGCGCAGGTCGGCGCGGTCGAGCAGCCCGGCGCGCGGATGGTGCCCGGCGGCGATCAGGAAGGGCGCCACTTTCCGCAGCGGAATGTGCAGCCGCGCCAGATCCTCCAGCCGCAGCGTCCGGTGCCGCCGCGCGGCGATGACGCGCTCCACCGTCTTCGCCCCCAGCCCCGGCACGCGCAGCAGCATCTCCCGCCCTGCCCGGTTCAGGTCCACCGGGAAGCGGTGCCGGTTGCGGAGCGCCCAGGCGAGCTTGGGATCGATGTCGAGATCGAGCATTCCCGGCGTGGCGCCGCCGTCATCGGAGGGCGCCACGATCTCCCCGGCCTCGAAGCCGTAGAAGCGCATCAGCCAGTCGGCCTGGTACAGCCGGTGCTCCCGGACCAGAGGCGGCGCCATGGGCGGCAGCAGGGCAGGCGCGTCGGGAATGGGCGAATAGGCGGAGAAATACACCCGCCGCAAACGGTAGGAGCCGTAGAGCACCGCCGTGGTGCCCAGGATCTGCCGGTCGTCGGCGCCATCCGCCCCCACGATCATCTGTGTGCTCTGCCCGGCCGGGGCGAAGCGCGGCGGCGTGGCCCGGACCCGCCCGGCCTCGTGCTCCCGCCTGGCCTCCGCCGCCTCCTCGATGCGCAGCCGCAGGCCGCCCATGGCGCGCCTGATGGCGCCGCTGTCCTTCTCCGGCGCCAGCTTCGCCAGGCTCTCCACCCTGGGCAGTTCGACATTGATGCTCAGCCGGTCGGCATAGGCACCCGCCTGCGCCACCAGCGCCGGATCGGCGTCGGGGATGGTCTTGAGATGGATATAGCCCCGGAAGCCGTGATCCTCCCGCAGCGAGCGCGCCACGCGGAGGATCTGCTCCATCGTGTAGTCCGACGAGCGGATGATGCCGGAGGACAGGAACAGCCCCTCGATATAGTTCCGCCGGTAGAAGTCGAGGGTCAGCCCGACCAGTTCCGCCACCGTGAAGCGCGCCCGCCGCACGTTCGAGGAAGCCCGGTTGATGCAATAGGCGCAGTCATAGACGCAGGCGTTGGTCAGCAGCACCTTCAGCAGAGAGATGCAGCGCCCGTCCGGCGCATAGGCGTGGCAGATGCCCATCCCCTCGGTGCTGCCCAGGCCGCCGTCGCGGCTGTCCCGCTTCTCGGAACCGGAGGAGGCGCAGGAAGCATCGTATTTCGCCGCATCGGCGAGGATTTCCAGCTTCCGGCGGAGGTCCATGGCGCGGCTCTGCATGAATGTTCATATTATGTTCCGAACGGCGCCGGCAAGCGCCGCGGCGGGCTTCGGCGGCGAAAATCCGGCGGCCGGAAGCCGGAATGACCTGACGGATAGAAGCAGGCAAATTTTCCGTAATCTTCCGGCCCATGTTTCCGGATGGCCATGAGGTCTAGCTGACAGAAGACTGCCTGCTGGGAGCATGCCCTCTTGCCCACCCCCTCCTCCCGAAAAGACCAGATCAAGAACGTCTTCCGGGTTGCCTCCGGCAACTTCCTGGAGATGTACGATTTCACGGTCTACGGCTACTACGCCGCCGCCATCGGCCGGACCTTCTTTCCCTCGCAGAACCCCTTCGCCTCGCTGATGGCCTCGCTCGCGGCCTTCGGCGTCGGCTTCCTGATGCGTCCGCTCGGCGCGCTGGTGCTGGGCGCCTATATCGACCGCCATGGCCGCCGCAATGGGCTGCTGCTGACGCTGGCGATGATGGCGGTGGGCACGCTCTCCATCGCCGTGGTGCCAAGCTATGCCACGATCGGGCTGATGGCGCCTGTGCTGGTGCTGATCGGCCGGCTGCTGCAGGGCTTCTCCGCCGGCGTGGAGCTGGGCGGCGTCTCCGTCTACCTCTCGGAGATCGCGACCCCCGGCAACAAGGGCTTCTACGTCTCCTGGCAGTCGGGCAGCCAGCAGGTGGCGGTGATCTTCGCCGCCCTGCTCGGCGTGGCGCTGGCCAGCCTGCTGTCCCCGGCGCAGATGGATGCCTGGGGCTGGCGCGTGCCGCTGCTGGTGGGCTGCCTGATCGTGCCCTACCTTTTCTACATCCGGCGCTCCCTGCCGGAGACCGAGGCCTTCCTGGAGCAGACGCGCCACCGCCGCCCCACGGCGGGCGAGATCCTGCGCTCGGTGGCCGCCAACTGGCAGGTGGTGCTGCTGGGCATGATGATGGTCACGATGACCACCGTGTCCTTCTACATGATCACCGCCTATACTCCGACCTATGGACGAGAGGTGCTGCACCTCGCCTCCACCGACGCGCTGGTCGTCACCCTCTGCGTCGGCGTCTCCAACCTGATCTGGCTGCCCATCGGCGGCGCCGTCTCCGACCGGCTGGGCCGCTTCCCTGTGCTGGTGGCCTGCACCGTGCTGGCCATCGCCACGGCCTATCCGGTCATCTCCTGGCTGGTCGCCGCCCCCTCCTTCGACCGGCTGCTGCTGTCCCTGCTCTGGCTGTCCTTCCTCTACGGCTCCTACAACGGCGCCATGGTGGTCTACCTGACGGAGATCATGCCGGCGGAGGTCCGCACCTCGGGCTTCTCGCTCGCCTATTCGCTGGCCACCGCCACCTTCGGCGGCTTCACCCCGGCGATCTGCACCTGGCTGATCGAGGTCACCGGCAACCGCGCCATCCCTGGCCTCTGGCTCTCCGTCGCGGCGGTGCTGGGGCTGGTGGCGGTGCTGCTGTCGCATCGCCGCGCCATGGCGGCGGAACGGGAAGCCGGCGTGCTGGTGCCCTGACGGGAGGCTCCCGGCGAATCAGGGACCCGTTCCCCTTGCCGGAAAACGCGACGACGGAGGTGAAGCGCAGCCGGCACCCTGGGCACGCTTTCGAGGCGAACGCCCAGGTCGCGGCGCGAGCCTGCACAAGCCGGCGTCAATCGCGCCGGCCAACGGCGCCACCCAGGCAAGCCCCAGCCACCATTCCGCTGGATTCCCACCCGGTCGAGGCAGCAAGCTAGGCGCTCGACGATCGGGCGGAAACCTTGAGCGATGCGGCGCAGACAGTTCCTCGCAGGCGGTGCGGCCCTGGCGGCGTGCGCCGGCCTCGCCCGGCCCTCCCTGGCGGCCACGCCGGCCAGTACGCTCCGCTTCGTGCCGCAGGCCGACCTGTCGAGCCTCGATCCGGTCTGGACCACCGCGACGGTCGCCTTCAACCACGGCATGATGGTCTATGACACGCTCTACGGCATCGATGCGTCGCTGACGCCGCAGCCGCAGATGGTGGCGGGCCACGAGGTCACGGAGAACGGGCTGAGCTGGACCTTCACGCTGCGGGACGGGCTGCTCTTCCATGACAACGAGCCGGTGCGCGCCATCGACTGCGTCGCCTCCATCAACCGGTGGGGCAGGCGCAAGGGTTTCGGGCAGCAGCTCCTGGCCCTGGCCGACGAGATCGCGGCGCTGGACGACCGGCGCTTCCGCATCCGCCTGAAATCGCCCTTTCCGCTGATGACCTTCGCGCTGGGCGGGCCGGATATCTGCATGATCATGCCGGAGCGCCAGGCGAAGGTGGATGCCTTCGCCCAGGTCACGGATGCCATCGGCAGCGGCCCCTTCCGCTACCTGCCGGGCGAGCGCGTCTCCGGCTCCTTCTCCGCCTGGGAGCGTTTCACGAAGTACCAGCCGCGGCCGGAGCCGCCCTCCTTCTGGGCGGGCGGCAAGGTGGCGAATGTCGCACGGGTCGAATGGCGCGTCATTCCGGACCCGGCCACCGCCGCCAATGCCCTGCAGCAGGGCGAGGTGGACTGGCTGGAAAGCCCGCTCTTCGACCTGCTGCCCACGCTGCGCCGGCAGCCGGGGGTGAAGCTGGTCTCCACCTCCTCCCTGCCCACGCCGGGTGTGATCGCGCTGAACCACACCCAGCCGCCCTTCGACAACCCCAGGCTGCTGCGCGCGATCATGCCGGCCATCGACCAGGCGGAGTTCATGACCGCCGTGGTCGGCGACCAGACCGATCTGATGACCGTGCCGACGGGCGTCTTCACTCCTGGCACGCCGATGGCCAGCGATGCGGGGATGGAGGTGCTGACCGGAAAGCGCGACCTCGCCCTGGCGCGGAAGCTGGTGGCAGAGAGCGGCTACAAGGGCGAAAGCGTGGTCTTCCTGTCCGCCTCGGACCAGGCGGCGCTGGTGCCGATCGCCCAGGTGGGTCAGAGCCTGTTCCGGCAGATCGGGCTCAACGTCGATTTCCAGACCATGGACTGGGGCACGCTGGTCGGGCGGCGGGCCAGCGACAAGCCGGCCGCGGAGGGCGGCTGGAACGCCTTCTGCACCTCCTGGGCCGGGCTCAGCCTGAGCAATCCCGGCAGCCACTTCCCGCTGCGCGGCAATGGCAAGGGCGGCTGGTTCGGCTGGCCGACCAGCCCGAGGCTGGAGGGCCTGCGCGACGCCTGGTTCGCCGCGCCCGACCTCGCGGAGCAGAAGCGGATCTGCGGCGAGATGCAGCGCATCGCGCTGGAGGAAGTGCCCTTCGTCCCGGTTGGCTCCTACAACCTGCCCTCGGCGCTGCGCAGCCATCTCGACGGGGTGGTCCAGGCCAGCGGAACCATGTTCTGGGGCGTGCGGAAGGGCTGAGGCCCCTTCGCACGCTCCATCCCTACCCCGCCGGGTCGAGCGGGAAGCCCGTGTCGATCGCCGCCGCCACCTCGATCCGCTGCTTCAGCACGCCGAACTCCACCGCCCGGTCGGCCGCCTCCTGCAACTCCGCCAGCAGCGCGCCGTCGAGCGGCACGGCATGGGTCCGCTGCTTCTCGAAGGCCAGTTGCACCGGCTTCTCCGGCAGGCGGATCAGCTTCGCGTTATAAGCGGCGTAGTCCGGCAGATGCGCCGTGGCCCAGTCCCAGCCCCGGCGCTGCCGCCGCATCAGGTCGGCCAGCTCGCCGCGCCGGTCGCGCAGCGCGTTGCGGTGCGCCGCCAGGAAGCTGACCGTGGGGGTGAGGCCCGTGCCATCCTCCAGCACCCGGGCGCCGAACTGCGCCACCTCGATGGAGACATAGGGCTCCCAGATCGCCCAGGCATCCACGGAGCCCGAACGGAAGGCCAGCGCCGCCTCGGCGGGGCCGAGGAAGACATGCTCCACCGCATCCGCCGGCAGCCCGGCCCGTTGCAGCGCCGCCCGCACCAGGAACTGCCCCCAGCCGCCCCGGTTGCCCGCCACCCGCTTGCCGCGCAGGTCGGCGAGGCTCCGGTAGGGCGCGTCGCCGCGCACCAGGATGGCCTGGGAGCGCGGATCGGCGCGGGTGGCGGCATAGGCCTGGAGCGGCGCGCCGGAGGCGAAGACCGAGAAGAAGGCGAGGTCGCCCATGGAGCCGACATCCAGCGCATCGGCGGACAGCGCCTCCAGCAGCGGCGCGGCGGCGGGGAACTCGCTCCACTCGATCCCGTAGGGCACGCCCTCCAGCGCGCCGGAGGCCTCCAGCAGCGAGCGCAGCCCGCCCTTCTGGTTGCCCACCCGCAGCACCGGCGCGGCCCTGGCGGCGCGGGGCAGGCCCAGCAGGGCCGGGGCGGCGAGCAGCCCGGCGGCGGCGATCAGGGAACGGCGGCGCAAGCGTCGCGAGGCCGGGGAAGCAGGGAGCGTCGTCATGGCTGCATTCTGGACCGGCCAAGTCCCCGTCCCGAGTAGTCCAGTCTGGTAAAGTTCGGACGGAAAGGAGGAGATTCCGCTCCCGCGCGCCAGGAGCGGAAAAGGGTTTTCCGGCCCGCCCTGGCGCCCCGCCCTCAGCCCGTTCCGCCACCCAGATCCGCTCCGGCCGGCCGCTTGCGGCCGAAAAGGCCACGGACCCAATCCCATGCCGGGCCGCCCAGATGCTCCACGAAGGGGATCAGCAGGAAGCCCACCACCAGCCCCAGCAGGCCGGACAGCACGGCCGTGACCAGCCAGGACGCCGCTGCCGCGGTGACGGCGGGCACCGCGGCAGCGGCCCAGGCGGCCACCGCCTCCACCCAGTGCTCCGGCAGGGCCAGTCCGAATGTCTCCATCCCATGCAGCAGGATGCCCCCGCCGACCCAGAGCATGGCGGCGGTGCCGACGATGGCCAGAAGTCGCAGGAAAGGCGGCATCCCCCGCACCAGCCCCCGCCCGACCGCCCGCGTCACCGGCGCCAGGGCACGGTCGGCGCCCAGGGGCTGCGGCGCCTCCGGCAGGCGCCGCAACCCGAGCAGGCTGGAAACCGGGCGCGGATTGGACGCCAGCGCCACGCCCACATCATCCGCCCTCACGATCAGCGCCACGCCGCCATAGACCAGCACCGTGAGCCCCAGCCCCACCACCGCCAGGATCACCGCCTGCGCCACCACGGAATCCGTGGTCAGCGAGGCCAGGGTCAGGGCCATGATCTCGGCGGACAGGATGAAATCCGTCTGGATCGCGCTGCGGACGCGCGCAGCCTCGCGCCGCTTCGCCCCGGCCGCGCCGCCGGGCATCGGTTCCCCGGGCACCAGGTGTCCCGGCGACGGCTGTCCGGGGGCCGGCTCGTCATGTTCCTCTCCGCCGGACGGCGGGTGGATCGCGTGCCAGACCTTCTCGGCGCCCTCGTAGCAGAGATAGGCACCGCCCAGCATCAGCAGCACGGCGATGCTCCAGGGCGCCACGACGCTCAACACCAAAGCGAGCGGCAGCAAATAGAGCAGCTTGTTCTTCACCGAGCCGACGGCGATCTTCCACACGATCGGCAACTCGCGGGAGGCCGCGAAGCCCGTCACGTAGCGCGGCGTCACCGCCGCGTCGTCCACCACCACCCCCGCCGCCTTGACCCCGGCCCGCGCCGCCTGGGCGGACACATCGTCCAGCGAGGCGGCCGACATCTTGGCCAGCCCGGCGATGTCGTCCAGCAGCGCCAGCAATCCCGTGCTCACATCCGGTCCTTTCGCCGATCCGGCGGCGTTCCGGCCGCCGCCGCCGGAACACCTAACCGACCCGGAGCGCCGGGGATGCGCCCATGCCGCCGGGATCCGCTTCGCCATCCAGCCGCAGGATGGCTCCACCCAGCGACACCTCTCCAGCCCGCAGCACCCGCGCGGTGATGCCGCCATGGCCGCGCACGGCGTTGTAACCGCCGGGGCCCAACGCCTCCTCCATGCGGGAACAGGGGTGGCATTCCCCGGTCATCTCCAGCACCGCGGTGCCGAGGCGGAAGCGCCGCCCCTTCAGCGCCAGCAGGTTGATCCCGGAGGTCACGATGTTCCGGCGCAGCTCCTCCGGCGCCACCCGCTCCCGCCCCAGGAAGGCAGCGATCGCCGCCAGGTGCTCCGCCTGGATCAGCGTGACCTGTCGCGCCCGGCTCTGCCGGTTGCGGTAGTGGTCCCCCGCCAGCCCTTCCTCCGGCCCCATCCCTGCCAGCAGCACCGGGTGCGGCGGGGCACGCCGGGCGGGGCGCAGGCCGATCCATTCCACCCGGCCGGTCCGCATCGGCGCGTCGAAGAGGCGGGACAGGGGGAGGCGGGGTTCAGCATCGGGGCCGATGCTGAAGCCGCCGCGGTGCCGGGGATCAAGAGGGCACGGGATTCCGTCGGGCTTTCTGACGGTATCCTGATCAGGACATGGCTGATTTCGCCAATCCGATGGTCCCGGGACCATGATCGGGTCTGCCCTTTGGCGGTGCGGAAGCCTAGATATGCCGCACCGCGACAATCCGGAGGCTCAACATGGCAGACAGGAAGCTCTACTTCGTCTGGGGCGGCGTCTTCACCGATCCGAACTGGCAGGAACTCGAGCCCGGCACCGAGGAGTGCTACGGCCCCTATCACGACGCCCAGCAGGCCGAGCGCATCTGGAACGAGAAGGCCCGGCGGAACATCGACATCGCCGCGCACCGCCTCTTCGTCCTGTCGGTGGACCGCCCTGGCGCCACCGCCCTGGCGGCCTGACCGGCCGGTTTCCAGGGGCACGGCCCAGGGACATCAGCCCAGGGACATCAGCCCAGGGACCTAGAGGGTGTTACGGACCTGTAGGTGGCTTCGTTTGGGGTGAATGCCCTCTCGTAAGCCGTACCCGTCCGATGTGTCTGACGAGGAGTGGGCGCTGGTCGCGCCCTACCTGACGCTGCTGCCCGAGGAGGCCGGTCAGCGCGAGCACCCGTTGCGGGAGGTGTTCAACGGGCTGCGATACCTGGTGCGCTACGGCGTGGCCTGGCGGGCCATGCCAAACGACCTCCCGCCCTGGCACGCCGTCTACGACCAGGCGCAGCGCTGGCTGCGGGCGGGCTGCTTCGAGATGCTGGTTCAGGACCTTCGGGCGGTGCTCCGCCTGGCTCAGGGCCGGTCGGAGGAGCCCTCGGCGGCCGTGCTGGACAGCCGCACCTTGCGATCCACACCCGAGAGCGGCGCACGCGCCGCCTGGGACGGGCACAAGCGGACCAGAGGCTCCAAGCTGCACCTGGCCGTCGACACGCTCGGCCACCTGCTGGCACTGCACGTCACCCCGGCCAACGCCGATGACCGCTCGGCCGTCTCCACACTGGCCGAGGCCGTCCAGGACGCAACCGGCGAGAGCGTGAACCTGGCCTATGTCGACCAGGGCTACACCGGTAAGCGGCCCGCCCAGGCCGCAGCCGCCCACGGCATCACCCTGGAGGTCGTCAAACTCCCCGAAGCCAAGCGCGGCTTCGTCCTCCTGCCCAGGAGGTGGGTGGTCGAGCGCTCCTTCGCCTGGTTCGCCCGCTTCCGCCGCCTCGCACGCGACTACGAGCGACTGCCCGAGACCCTCGCAGGCCTTCACCTCGTCGCCTTCACCGTCCTGCTCCTCAAGCGTGCCGCAGAACTCGCCCCCAGTCCGTAACACCCTCTAGCACAGGGACCCAGCGGCGTGGCGGGGCGGCCCGCCACCCTGCCTTCCCTACTGGGCCTGCCGTGAGATCACGGCCAGGGCGGCGGCGCTGACGCTCACCTGGCCCAGGACCTGCGTGATGTCGCGGATGAAGCCCCAGGTCTCGTAGGGGCTGGGGTCCTGCGGCACCACCACGAGGCTGCCCGGCGGCACCGGCGGCCCGCCGCCCTGCCAGGAGCCGATGCCCGCCGGCACGGACTGCCCGTTGGGCAGCACCACGAAGGCGCGGCCGGCATCGGCGAAGCGCTGCTCGCCCCCCGCCGCGCGGACATAGTCCACCGCCTTCTTCCCCGTGGCGAACTGCACGCTGCCGGGGTTCAGCACCGCCCCCACCACCGTCACCTCGTTCGGCCGCTTGGGAATGGCGATCAGGTCGCCCGGCTCCAGCAGCGTGTCCAGCTCCGGCCGGGCCGCGAGGATCGCCGGATTGGCCTCCACCGACATGCGCCCCGCCGCCTTGGCCTCCCGTAGGGCGGAGGCCATCTGCCGCCCGGCGGTGATGGCGCCGCCGAGGTCGCCGCTGGCCCGGCTGCCCGCCACCGCCTGCCCGGCCGCGACCTGGAGCAGGCTGGATTCCAGTTCCCGCGCCGTGCGCTCGAAACCGTCCTGCTGACGCTGCCGCACGCTTTCCCGCGTGAAGACGGCGCCATAGGGATAGGCCTGCGGCGTCAGCCCCCCGGCGCGGCCGATCAGCTCCGACAGCCGCTCGCCCCGCCGGATGTCATAGGTGCCGGGCCGCACGAATTCCCCCACCAGCGTGACCGAGCCGATCTCCCGGTCGCCGAAGCCGCGCGGGATGCGGATGCCGTCGCGCGGCGACAGGCGCACGGCGGCGAAGTTGCGCGAGCGCAGGTCGAGCCGCAGCCGGGTCAGCGGCACGGCCCCGGCCTGGTCCAGCGGCTCGCGCGAGAATTCCACGGCGGCGAGGTCCGCCGTCTCCCCCACATTCCCCGCCGCCGCCAGCACCTGGTCCAGCCCGGTATCCTCCAGCACGGGATAAAGGCCGGGCAGCCCCACCTCCCCGCCCAGCAGCACGCTCTGGTCCAGCAGGAAGGGCAGCAGGGACGGATAGTCCACGAAGACCTGCGGGCAGGGCGGGTTGCCGAGATCCGGGAAGCCCGCGCCGCGCGCATGGGCATAGCGCATCGGGCTGCCCTTCGCCGCCACGGCCAGGGATTGCAGCGCCGGACAGTCCGGCTGCGCCGGTACCGAGGCGGGCAGCCCGGCGGAGACGGCGGTGTTGGCGGTGGGGCCGCCATCGGGCGGGCGCTGGGCGGTGCCGGCCGAGACCGTGACCGGCACCAGCAGCGGGGTGGGCATCTCGCCGCGCAGGGCGCGCTGCACCGGGGGCGAGGAGAGCCAGAGGATGTCGCTCTGCGCCAGGATGATCACCTCGTCGGATTCGGCGAGGGACAGGTTGGCCTGCCCCTGCAGCACCCGGCCCAGGTCGAAGCCGATGAAGCGCCGCACCCGCGTCTGCGGGTCCACCCGCCAGACCACGCCCAGGCGCACATAGGGGTCGGGCCTGATCTGCCGCGAATCGGCCAGGAGCTGGTGCAGGGAGAAGCCCGCCTTGCCATAGCCGCCGCCGGCCGAACGCATCACCGGCACCGCCACATGCCCGGCCAGCCGCAGCGCGTTGGCGGAAACGTCCGCCCCCGGCTGCACCAGCACCGCGTCGCCCCGGCGCAGCGGCGCGGCGGGGGCGATCTCGGCATAGGCCCGCCGCCCCCCGGCATCCGTGCCGAGGAGCAGGAAGCGGTTGCCGGAGGGGCGCAGCGCCTCCCCCGCCAGGCGCAGCACCTGGGCCAGCGGCTGCTGCGCCGCGCCGGGCGGCAGTTCGTAGATCCCGGGGCGCGTCACCTCACCCGCCACCGCCACCACCCCGCCCAGCGGCGGCACCACCACGCGCTCGCCCTCCCGCAGCGACAGGTCCGGCGTGGCCCCGGTGCCGGCGATGGCGCCGTAGAGATCGACGATCCGCGCCCCGCCCGGCCCCTCGACCCGGATGGCGCGCAGCGAACCGGTGCGGCGCACTCCGCCCGCCAGGCTGAGCGCATCGAGCACGCTGGTCAGCGCCGGCAGGGTCTGCAGGCCGGGGCGCATCACCTCCCCCGCCACGAAGACCGCGATCTGCCGCGTCTGGCCGAGGGAGACATAGGCCTCCGACCCGCCCAGCTCCCGGGCCACCCGCGCCTCGATCTCGGCACGCAGCTCGCCCAGGCTGCGCCCGGCGGCAGGGATGGGAGCGAGGTCGGGCAGGGTCAGCATCCCGTCCCGCCCCACCCGCAGGGTGTAGGAGGTCCGCACCCGCCCCCGCACCGCGATGATCACCTCGTCGTCGCGGCCGAGCAGGTAGCTGTCCGGGATGGCACCGGTGGTCAGGCCCGGCATCGCCGCCTGGCGGAAACTGTCATAGCCGAACTGGCGCAGCGGCGGCTGCTGCTCCGGCAGGCGGGCGGCAAAGAAGCTCTCGGTGTTGGACAGCGGTTCCGGCGGTGGCGTCATGCCGGGAAAGGACCCGCTGGCGAAGGCCCCGGCGGGGAAGGCACCGGCCGCGGCGGGGGGCATCGCGAGGGCGGGCGCGGCCGGCGGCAGGGGCGCCGGGGGCGCGAGGGTGGTGGTGGTGCGGCCGGAGGCAGCGTCCAGCAGGCGCTGCACCAGGTCCCCCTGGGTCCCGCCCGCCAGCCCGCCGGACAGGCCGTTGGCCAGGGCACTCGGCAAGGACTGCCCGCCGGGCAGGGTGGAAGGCAGCGAGGGCGGCATCAGCAGGTTCGACTGCGCCCGGGCCGCCGGAGTGGCGAAGACCACCAGAACTGTCAGAAGCGGGGCCGCGAACGGGAAGGGCGACCGGATGTGGTGCGATCCGGAGGGGTGAAGGAGGCTCAATCTGACGTATTCCCGATTCGGCGCGCACGGCCTTGACGGCCAGGGTCATTCCTTGATTTCGATTTACAACTTTAGATGATCATTAATCATTCTCACAACAATTTTAGGTTGCCCAGACAAGACCTGTATGGCCTCCCAAGCGCCTCCCTCCCGCCACCGTGCTGCTGCGCCTTGATGCCGCCTGGCGCCTCGGGGCTTGGCCGGTGGCCCTGCTGCTGCGCCACCGGCTGCGTCTGGCGACCGGCCTGGCGCGCCGTGCCCTGCCCGACCTCCCGGCCGCCGAGGGCCCCTTCCTGCCCACCGGCCATCCCCCGGTTCCGGCGGCTCTGGCGGCGGAAACGCTGCCCGTGCTGATGGCGGTGGCGGAACTCCCGCCACCGGGGCCGGAATCCCCTGCCGCTTCCCATGGCCCCTTCGCGCCCCGGACGCATGGGCTCTCGCTCGACCTCTTCGCGGCCGGGGATGTGCGGCCGGTCTGGGAGGCCAACCGGCTGGGGGAGATCCCGCTCCTCGCCCTGGCGCACCGGCTCGACCCGCAGGGCGGCCACCGCGACCGGGCCGAGGCGAGGCTCACCGCCTGGTGCCGCGCCAACCCGCCCTTCCGCGGGCCGAACTGGGCCTGCGGACAGGAGGCGGCGCTGCGCGCCCTGCACCTCGCCCTGGCCCATGCCCTGCTGGGCGGCGAGGCGGCCAGCCCGGGGCTGCGGGGGCTGCTGGCCCAGCACCGCCAGCGCATCGCCGCCACCCGCCGCTATGCCGAGGCGCAGGACAACAACCACACGGTCAGCGAGCCCGCCGGCCTCTTCGCCTGCGACCTGCTGCTGGGCGAGGACCCCGCCCCCGCCATGGCCCGGCTTTCCGCCGCGCTGGACCGGCTGGTGGCGCCGGATGGTGGCTTCGCCCAGGTCTCGACGGGCTATCATCGCCTGCTGCTGGACGTGCTCTCCACCGCCGAATGGCTGCGGCGCAGCTACGGGGCCTTGCCCTTCCCGCCGCCCTTCGCCGCCCGCGCCGCCGCCGCCAGCCGTTGGCTCGCCCGGCTGCTGGACCGTGGCAGCGGCGCCCTGCCGCGCCTCGGGCATCAGGACGGCTCTCATGTCGCGGACCTGTCGCTGGGCGGGCCGGGCGATGCGCGCGGCAGCGTCGAGCGCGCCGCGCGGCTCTTCCTGGGCGCCTCGGCCGGGGTGGCGGGTGATCCGGGCTGCCTCTGGCTCGGCCTGCCGCCCGCCCCGGTGCCACGGCCCGAGGCGCGCTGGCAGGCCAGCGGCAGCCGTGGCTGGACGATCGGCCGCGCCCGCGCCCTGCTGCGTACCGGCCCGCTGGAGTTCCGCCCCGGGCATTCGGACCTGCTGAACCTCGACCTCTGGGACGGGCCGGTGAACCTGCTGCGCGACGGCGGCACGCTGTCCTACAACCCTGCCCCCGAATGGCGGGTGGTGGCGCTGGGGCTGGAGGATGCCGCGGGCCACAACGCCATCCTCTTCGACGATGCGGAGCCGATGCCCCGCGCCGGGCGCTTCCTGCGCGCGCGCTGGAGCCGGAGCGGGCTGCTGGCGGATGGCGCCTGGGCCTGCGACCGGCGCGGCAACCGGCAAGACCGGCGCGTGCTGGGCCTGGGCCGCCGCTGGAGCGTGCTGGATGAACTGTCCGGCCCCTTTCAACAGGTCACGCTGCGCTGGCGGCTGGCCCCCGCCGCCTGGGAGCGCAGCCCCCAGGGCGTCATCTCCCCACTGGGCCGCATCGCCGTCTCGGCGGATGTGCCGCTCGGCATCGCGCTCACCGAGGGGTGGGAGGCCCCCCGCTATGGCGAGGCGCGCCTCGTTCCCGTTCTGGAACTGCGCGCCCGGGCACCGGTCTCGCGCATCCTGACGGTGATCCGCCTGCCGGTCTGATCCGGCCAGGAGGCGCGGCCGGGATGCCGTGTCCCGTTTCAATCCTGGGTTGAACATTCCGTTCACAAACTCGATACTTGCGCGAAGTCACGCTGGGCCAGGGAATGCCGCTTCCGGAACTGTTGCGCGCCCTCTGGCTCTGGCGCTGGAGGGTCCTGGGAACCTGGCTCGTGCTGCTGGCGGCCGGTGTCACGCTGGTCCTGACCTGGCCGCGCCAGTATGTGGCGGAGGCGGTGGTGACGCCCGCCGAGACCACCGGCCTCGCGGTCTCCACGCTGATCCAGGCCAATGCGGTGCTGCAGGCCGGCGGTCTGCTGGACAATCGCTCGGGCGGGAATTTCGCGGTGTATCTCGCGCTGCTGCGCTCACCGGAGGCGGTGGCGATGCTGATGCGCGACACGGCCCTGCCCGCCTGGATCACCGAGCAGCGCGCCAGCGGCCCGATGGGCCTGTTGCGGCAATGGCTCGACCTGCGGATCGAGAGCAATGCCGACGACCTGCAGACCTGGCTGGAGCGGAACTTCGCCGTCACCCAGTCGCTGCAGACGGTGACGGTGACGCTGGACCTGCCGCATCCCGACCGCGCCATGGCGCTCGACGCACTGGCCCGCCTGCATGCCTTCGCCGAGGACAAGGTCCGGGCGGACCTCGCCAGCCTGACCCGGAACCGTATCGCGCAACTGGAGGAAAGGCTGAGCCGGGAGCGGGACGTCTTCACCCGCACGCCGCTCTACGACCTCCTGGCACAGCACCAGCGCGCCGGGCTCGCACTGCTGACCGACGAGGCGGTGGCGGCGCGGCTGGTCTCCGCCCCCAGCGTGCCGCTCGCCCCCACCCTGCCGAACCGGCCGCTGCTGATCGCGCTGCTGCTGGTGACGGTGCCGCTGGCGGTCCTGCTGGGCGCGGCCTGCCTCGTCCTGCTGCGCCAGGCGCTGCCCGCCGCCAGCCCGGACAGCCGCATGGTGCTGCCGCCCCTGCCACCCGTCGCCCTGCCGCCGGATCTGCGCGGCGGGCAGCCGGGCCACGAGCCGGTAGGCCAGAGCGGGCACGGGAACGGTCCACCGGACGGTCCGCTGGGCGATCCGTTTCCCGCCTCCTCCGGTCTCCCTCCGGGCGCGGCGGCCGGTCCCTATCCCACCGCCCATCCGGCTCCCCCGCGGGCCACGGGAACAGCCGCCGCGCCGCCCCTCGACCGGCGCCGGGGGCATCCGGGTTTCGCGCCGGTGCCGCGCCCGCCCGCCCCGGCGCCGGAGGGCTGAGCCCGGTGCCGCGTCCCGATGCCGCCGCGCCCGGCTCGCTGGCCGGGATGGCCGCGGCGGTGCTGTTCCTGGCCGGGGCGCTGAAATCCGTGCCGCAGACCGCCGCCCTGCCGGACATCACCCTGCTGTCCGCCGGGGCCCTGGCGGTCACCTTCCCCTGGCTCCTGGCCTCCCGCCGCTGGACGGTGCTGCGTCCGGTGGCGCTGCCGCTCGCCGCCGCGGGGGCGCTCTGGCTCTGGATGGTGCTGGCCGCGACCTGGAGCAGTTCGGCGGAGATCCTGGCGCAGAAGTTGCCGGAGGCGGTCCTGCTCGGCCCCGCCATGCTCGCGACGGGCATGGCGACCGGGGCGGATGCGGCGGCCCGGCGATGGCTGGTGGCCACGGCGATGCTGACCGGCCCCTTCGTCGCGGCGGGCGTGGCCTGGGGCCTCGCCTCGGGTGAGGTCGTGCTCGGCGGCCTGGTCGGGGCCACGGATGCGACGCGGGTGCAGTACCAGCTCGCCGGGCTCGCCATGGCCTGCGGCGCCGGGCTGGCGGCGGTGCGGCTGGTGGAGGCGGGCCGGGCCGGGCGGGTGGCCTGGGCGCTGCTGCTGCTGGGCCTCGCCCTGGGGGCGCTGCTGCCGGGCGGGCGGGCGGCGCTGCTCTCGCTGGGCGTGGCGGTCACTCTGGCCCCGGCGGCACGGCTCTGGACCGGCCGCCGCCCGCTGGCCGCCGCAGGCTGGATCGGCGCGATGGTCCTGGCCGGGGGGCTCGGCCTGGGCCTGCTCTATGCCGATCCCGGCCGCAGCCAGGGCCTGCGCACGCTGGAACGCTTCACCGGAGAGGGCATCGCCGCCTCGGCCCGCCCCGTGCTCTGGTTGGCAGCGCTGGACTGGGCCGGGGCCTCCATGCCGCTCGGCCTCGGTGCCGGGGGCTTCACCGTCGCCGCTGGCTATGGCGAGCGGCGCGGCATGTATCCGCACAACCACGCGCTGGAGGCCCTGGCCGAGGAAGGCCCGCTCGGCCTGCTGCTCTGGCTCGGCGCCTTCGGGGGCGGCGCGGCGGTGGTCCTCGTCCGGCTCCTCGCCCTGCCGGAGGATCTGGAGCCCGAGCGGGTGGGGCGGATCGTGGCGCTGGTGATCCCGGTGGCGATCGGCGCCATGGTTTCCACCGATCTGGGCAACCGCATGGTCTGGTTCGCGCTGGGCCTCGCCCTGTCGCTGGGCATCAGGGCGCAGCGTGCCTGAGCCAGGGAAAGGGGCATCCGGACCGGAGGAAGGCCTCTATGCCAGGCGCCTGAAGCGCGGGCTCGACCTTGCGGGCGCGGCGCTGATGCTGGTGCTGCTCGCGCCGCTGCTGCTCGGCACCGCGTTCGCCGTCGCCCTGGCCTTTGGCCGCCCGGTGCTGTTCCGGCAGTGCCGCGCCGGCTGGCGGGGGCAGGTCTTCACCATCCTCAAGCTCCGCTCGATGCGCGACCCCGCCTGGCCGGGCGAACCCGATTCGGCGCGGCTCACCCGCTTCGGACGCTGCCTGCGTGCCAGCGGGCTGGATGAGCTGCCGCAACTGGTGAACATCCTGCGCGGCGAGATGAGCCTCGTCGGGCCCCGTCCCCTGCCGCCCGCCTATACCCCCCTCTACACGGCGCGGCAGGCCCGCCGCCTCGCCGTCCGGCCCGGCCTGCTCGGCCCGGTGACGGCGCGCGGCCGCAACGCCCTGCCGTGGGGGGAGCGGCTGGAATGGGACGCCCACTATGTCGCCCGCGTCACCCTGGCGGGCGACATCGCCATCATCCTCGCCAGCCTGACGCTGCTGCTGCGCGGGCGGGGCGCCACGGCGCCCGGCCATGCCAGCAGCCCCGCCTTCACCGGCGCCTGCCTCGGCACGCCCCCCACCGGCCCGTCCGCGCCGCCCGTGGCGGGGGCGGAGAGCATGGCGCCACGCTGATGCAGCGCCGCAACATTCTTTTCGCGAAGGCGATTTCAGCCTCCGGCCTCATATCTTAAGTTGCAATTCACGATATATTTACAACCCTGAACGCCGGAATCGCCTGGCTGGCCGAGGGATGTCCAGAATGAACAGGACAGCATGGGTATGGATGTGAGCGCCGCCGGGGAGACAGCGCTCCTGTCCTTCTCCGACACGCTGTTCAGCCCGCCCGGACCGATCCGGCATACCGTCCCGCCGCCTCCCCTTTCGCCCGCCCGCATCCATCTCTCCCCGCCGCAGCTTTGCGGGGAGGAGGAACAGGCGCTGCGCGAGACGCTGGCCAGCGGCTGGCTCGCCCCCGCCGGCCCCGCCCTGCCGGCCTTCGAGGCCGCCATCGCCGCCTGCACCGGCTTCCGCCATGTCGCCGCCCTCGCCTCCGGCACGGCAGCGCTGCATCTCGGCTACCGGCTGCTTGGCCTCGAACCCGGTGATGAGGTCTGGACCAGCACCCTGACCTTCGTGGCCACGGTGGCGCCCGCGGCGCAGATGGGCGCGCGCCTGGGCTTCCTCGATGTTTCCCCGGAAAGCTGGACGCTGGACCCGGAGCGGCTGCGCGAGGCCCTGGCCCGCGCGGCCCGGCAGGGCCGCCTGCCGCGCGTGGTGGTGCCGGTGGACCTTTACGGGCAATGCGCCGACCTCGCCGCGATCACGGAGATCTGCACCCGCTGGGGCGTGCCGGTGCTGAGCGACAGCGCCGAGGCGCTGGGGGCCTTGCAGCACGGGCGTTCCGCCGGGCGGGGGGCGCGGCTGGCGGCCTTTTCCTTCAACGGTAACAAGATCGTCACCGGCGGCGGCGGCGGTGCCCTGGCCTCGGATGACGGGGCCCTGATTGCCCAGGCCCGCCATCTCGCCACCCAGGCCAAGGAGCCCTCGCCCCATTACCAGCATGAGACCACAGGCTATTCCTACGGCCTGTCCTCGCTGCTGGCGGCGGTCGGCCGGGCGCAGCTCCGGCACCTGGAGGTGCGGGTGGCCCAGCGCCGCGCCGTCTTCGCGCGCTATGCCGCCGGGCTGGCGGGGCTGCCTGGCCTGCGCCTGATGCCGGAACCCGTCTGGAGCCGCTCCTCGCGCTGGCTCACCGCCATGCTGGTCGACCCCGCCGAGGCGGGCACGGACCGCGAGGCCATCCGCCTGGCGCTGGAGGCTGCCTCGGTCGAAAGCCGCCCGGTCTGGAAGCCGCTGCATCTCCAGCCCGCCTTCCGGCAGGCGAGCCATCTTGGCGGCGTCGTCGCCGCCTCGCTCTTCGAGCAGGGCCTCTGCCTGCCCTCCGGCACCATGACCCCGGCGGAGCAGGACCGGGTGATCGGCATCATCCGCGACTGCTTCACGCCCGCCCGCCCCTCGCGCGGGAGGTCCCGGCCGTGACCGTGCCGCTGCGCATCCTCTATCTGCACCAGCACTATTCCGCCCCGGCCGGCAGCACCGCCACGCGCGCCCATGCCATGGCCTCCGGGCTGGCGGCGCGAGGCCACGACGTGACGCTGGCCTGCGGCCGCTATGATGGCGCCGAGACCGGCCTGGAGGGGCACTTCCGCCGGGGCCGGCGGCAGGGGCGCGCCCCCGGACCGGCGGGCTTCGGCATCGTGGAGTTCGACATCCGCTGCGGCAATGCCCAGGGCCGGGCGGAGCGCCTGATGGCCTTCGGGCGCTACGCCGCCGCGGCCTCGGCGCTGGCACTGTCGCGCCCCTGGGATCTGGTGGTCGCCTCCTCCACCCCGCTCACCGTGGCGGTCCCGGCACTGGCCGCGCGCCGCCTGCGCGGCACGCCCTTCGTCTTCGAGATCCGGGACCCCTGGCCCGAACTGCCGCGCGCCATGGGCGAGGCTCCGGGCTGGGCCCTTGCCGGGATGGAGGCCCTGGCCGATGCCGCCTGCCGCCGGGCCTCGGCGGTGATCGGGCTCACCGAGGGCATGGCCGACACGGCACGGGCGCGTGGCACCGATCCCGCGCGGCTGCATGTCGTGCCCAATGGCTGCGACCTCGACCTGTTCGGGCCGCAGCGCGCGCCCTGGCGCCCCGCCTGCGCCGCACCCTGGGAATGCCTCGCGGTCTATGCCGGGGCGCATGGCCGCGCCAACGGGCTCGACGCGCTGCTCGACGCCGCCGCCGAGTTGCGCCTGGCCGGCGAGAACCGCATCCGCATCCTGCTGGTCGGCGAGGGGGGCGAGAAGCCGCGCCTGATCGCCGAGGCTGCCTCCCGGGGGCTGGGCAATGTCAGCTTCCTCGACCCCCTGCCCAAGCCCCGGCTGGCGGCACTGCTGGCCGGGGCGCAGGTGGCGCTGCACTGCCTCGCCCCGGTGCCGGAATTCGCCGAATGGACGGCGCCCAACAAGCTGATGGACGGGCTGGCCGCCGGGCTGCCGGTGGTGACCAACCTCCCCGGCCGCGCCGCGCGGATCGTCGCGGAGGGGCCGAGCGGCATCGCCACCCCGCCGGGTGATGCCCGCGCCCTGGCCGAGGCCCTGGCGCGGCTGGCGGTCCGGCCCGGCCTGCGCGCCGCCATGGGCGCCGCCGCCCGCGCCCAGGCGCAGCGGCGCTGGGACCGGCGGCTGCAGGTCCGGCAGTTCTGCGCGGTGGTGGAGGCGGCGGCGCAGCCCCTGCCACGGCTCGCCCTGGCCCCGGCCTGACGCCATGACCCGCCCCGCCACAGCCTCCCCCGAACTGCACCTTGTGGTCGCAGCCCGGCCGAACCTGCCCAAGATCGCCGCCCTCTGGCATGCCCTGCGGGAGCATCCGGCAGGCGCGCAGCCGGTGATCCTGCACACCGGCCAGCACCACGACGCCGCCATGTTCGGCGACCATCTGGCGGATCTCGGCCTGCCCGCGCCGGATGTCTCCCTGGGCATCGCCGGCGGCACCCATGCCGAGCTGACCGGCCGCACCCTGATGGCCTGCGCCGCTTTCTGGGAAGCGCGCCGCCCCGCCCTCGTGGTGGTGCCCGGCGATGTGGACGGTGCGCTGGCTGCCGCCCTGGCGGCGCGCAAGCTGGGCATCCCCGTGGCGCATCTGGAGGCCGGGCTGCGCTGCGGCGATCACGACATGCCGGAGGAGATCAACCGCCGCGCCATCGACGCGGTGAGCGACCTCCTCTGGGCCCCGGACCAGGAGACGGCGGCCCGCCTCCTGGCCGAGGGACACTCCCCCCGGACGGTCCGGGCGGTGGGCAATGCGATGGTGGACAGCCTCCGCCGCGCCCTGCCCGCCGCCCGTCGGCTGGCTCTCCCCGAGGGACTGCGTCCCGGGGGCTACGGGCTGCTCACCCTGCACCGCCCGGCCAATGTGGACAGCGCCGCCACGCTGGCCACGCTGCTGCGCGCCGCCGGCGAGGCCGCGCGCCGCCTTCCCCTCGTCTGGCCGGTGCACCCGCGCACGGCGGCCCGCCTGGCCGCCCTTAAGGCCACGAAGGAGCTGGAGCTTCCCCCCGGCATCCTACGCCTGCCACCGCTGCGCTACGGCGCCTTCCTGTCGCTGATGGCGCGGGCCCGGCTGGTCGCCACCGACAGCGGCGGGCTGCAGGAGGAAGCGGCGGCGCTGGACCTGCCCTGCCTGACCCTGCGCCCCTCCACCGAGCGGCCGGTGACGCTGCTGTCCGGTGCCAACCGGCTGGTCCGACCGGAGGACCTGCCCGGGGCGGTGGAGGAGGTCCTCGATGGCCGCTGGCCCGCCGCGCGGCCGATCCCGCTCTGGGACGGACAGGCCGGCGCGCGCATGGCCGCGCATCTGCGCGAGGTCCTTCCCGCCCTGGGCGCTCCCCGGGGGATCGCCGCGTGACCGCCCTCTCCCCCACCCCTCTGCACACCGGCGCCGCCAAGGCGGCGGCGCCCCTCGTGGTGATGCTGTCCGCCGCCCATCCGCCGGAGGATGTGCGCGTCGTCGGCAAGGAAGGCGCCGCCCTGGCCGCCGCCGGCTGGCGGGTCTGGCATCTCTGCCCCCAGCCCGCCGCCACGGCTCCCACCCCGGCACGGTCGCGCGGCGTGATCCTCGCACCCTATCGCCGCCGGCCGGGCTGGCGCGGGCGGCTGCTCGGCATTCCCGCCCTGGCCCGCCGCGCCCGCGCCTGCGGGGCGGCGGTGCTGCATGCCTCGGAGCCCGATTCCTGGCTGGCCGCGCTGATGGCCGCGCGCGGCCGTGGCACACGGGTGGTGCTCGATGTCCATGAGCACTACCCCTCGCGCCTCGACCATCGCCTGCCCCGGGCGCTGCGCCCCATCCTGGCGCCCCTGGTGCGGGCGGCGATTCGCCGGGCCTGCCGCGCCATGGCGGCGCGGGCCGATGCGGTGGTGGTCGCCAAGGACGGGCTGGACGAGGATTTCCGCGCCACGCCCCGGCTGGTCGCGGTGCGCAACTATGCCGAACCCCTGCCCCTGGTCCCCCGCCGGCGCGCGCCCGGCCCGCTGGTCCTGGCGCATCTGGGCAGCCTGACCCGCAGCCGCGGCACGGAGGAAATGCTGCGGGCCCTGGCGCTCGGCCCGCCGCAGGCCCGGCTGCGGCTGATCGGCCGCTTCGCCGACGGCAGCGAGGCGGAATTCCTGGCCCTGGCCCGGCGGCTCGGGCTGGAGGACCGGGTGGAGCGGCTGGGCTGGATGCCGCAGCCGGCGGCGCTGGAATGCCTGGCCGGGGCGGATATCGGCCTCGTCCTGTTCCAGCCCGGGGTGGAGAACCACCGCCTCGCCCTGCCGCACAAGCTGTTCGACTGCATGCTGGCCGGACTGCCGGTGATCGCCCCGGATTTCGCCACCGAGGTCGCCACCGTGGTGCGGGACAGCGGCTGCGGCCTGCTGGTGGATACCGCCAGCCCCCGCGCCATCGCGGCGGCGATGGAGGAACTGCGCGACCCCGCCCTGCGGAACCGGATGGGCGCGGCCGGGCGCGCCGCCGCCCTGGGGCGTTACGGCTGGGCTGCGGAAGCCGAACGTCTGACCGGCCTTTACGGGCGCTTGGCCCCTCTCCCCGGGAAGGGCTAGACGAGGATGGATGGCGCCCAGACGCATCCTGCTGAACTTCCTCGTCGACCTCGCCCTGGCGGCGGCGGCCCTGCCGCTCGCCCTGTGGCTCGATGCGCCCGGCAACTGGCCCCCGGCCCCGTGGTGGCCGCCCGCCCTGGCCGGCGGGCTGGCCGCTTTCCTGCTCGGCGCCATTCCGCTGCGCCTGGCCCGGCAGTACTGGCGATTCTCCGGCCTGCCGGACATGCTGGCCGTGCTGACCGCCGCCGTGACCATGGCCGCGCTCTTCTCGCTCGGCCTGTTCCTGGCCGGACCCTTTCCTGGGGGCGCGGCGCATGGATGGGGCCCGCCCAGTATCGCCTTCCCCTTCCTCCATGCCGGCTCGCTGGTCGCCCTGCTGGGCGCGGCGCGCATGGCGGTGCGGATGCGCCATACCCATTACCGGGGTGCCCGCGCCCTGTCGTCCACCGAGGCCCCGGCCCGCACGGTGATGCTGGCGGGGTCGGGCGAGGCCGCCGACCTCTTCCTGCGCGCCCTCTCGGCGCAGCGCATGCCGGGCTTCCGCGTGCTGGGCATCCTGGCTCCCCGGGCACGGCAGGCCGGGCGGCGCATCCTCGGCGTGCCGATCCTGGGCGCGCTGGACGATGCGGACGAGGTGCTGGAGCGGTTGCGGGAACAGAACCGCCTGCCCGCCACGCTGGTCCTGGTGGGCAGCGACGTCTCGGGCAAGGATCTGGAGGCGCTGCTGGACGCGGCCGACCGCCACGGCGTGACGGTGCGCCGTGCCCCGCGCCCCACGGCGCTGGACCCGACGGCGCCGGAGCGGCAGCGCCCGGCCGGCATGGAGCGCCGCATCACCCTGCGCCCGATCGGCATCGAGGAACTGCTGGACCGCCCCCAGGTGCCGCTGGACCGCGACGGCATCGCCCGGCTGGTGCAGGGCCGGCGGGTGCTGGTGACGGGCGCCGGCGGCACCATCGGCGGGGAGCTGGCGCGGCAGGTGGCGGGCCTCGGCCCCGCCATGCTGACGCTGCTGGACCATGGGGAATTCGCCCTCTACTCGATCGACCTGGAACTGGGCGAGCTGCACCCCGGCGTGCCGCGCCGGGCGGTGCTGGCGGATGTGCGCGACGAGACCCGCATCCGGCGGCTGATGGAGGAGACCCGGCCCGAGCTGGTCTTCCACGCCGCGGCGCTGAAGCACGTGCCGATGGTGGAGAACGACCCGGCCGAGGGGCTGCTCACCAATGCCCAGGGCACCCGCATCGTGGCCGATGCGGCCCGGGCGGCGGGGGCGGTCGAGATGGTCTTCATTTCCACCGACAAGGCGGTGAACCCGACCTCGGTGATGGGCGCCGGCAAGCGGCTGGCGGAGATGTACTGCCAGGGCCTCGACATGCAGGCGCGGCAGGCCGCCGCGAACGGGGGCGGCGGCATGCGCTGCGTCACCGTGCGCTTCGGCAACGTGCTGGGCTCCACCGGCTCGGTGGTGCCGCTGTTCCGGCGGCAGCTCGAACGCGGCGGGCCGCTGACCGTCACCCATCCGGACATGCGCCGCTACTTCATGACGGTGCGCGAGGCCGTGGGGCTGGTGCTCCAGGCCAGCGTGGTGGGGGCGGAGGACCGCGCCGACCAGCCGCCGGAGCTGCGCGAGGGCGGGATCTTCGTGCTCGACATGGGCGATCCGGTGAAGATCGTGGACCTCGCCCGCCGCATGATCCGCCTCGCCGGGCTGCGCCCGGAGGAGGATGTGGAGATCCGCTTCACCGGCCTGCGCCCCGGCGAGAAGCTCTACGAGGAGCTGTTCCACGGGCAGGAGCCGCCGAACCCGACGCGCTTCCCCGGCCTGCTGGTGGCCACGCCCCGCACCGCCGATCCGGCGCTGGTGGGCCGGGCGATCGACGAGATCGCCGCCGCCTGCCGCGCCGGCCAGCCCAAGCTGGCGCTGGCGCAGCTTTCGCGCCTGGTGCCGGAATTCGACCACGATCCGCATCACGCGGCGGCGCGGGGGGCCTGACCCCTCCCCGGGCCGCCCGGGCGGCCCCCCTGCCGTGCATCCCGGCATGCGGCGGGCCGATGGAGGCCCGCGATGAACGCCCCCTTCCTGCCCTCCCGCGCCCGCGGCCTGATCCGGCGGCTGGAGGCGCGGCAGGCGCGGATCGGCATGATCGGCCTGGGCTATGCGGGCTTCCCGCTGGCGCTGCGCTATGCCGAGACCGGCTTCCGCGTCACCGGCTTCGACATCGACCCGGACAAGGTGGCGGCGGTGCGGGCCGGGCGCTCGCCGATCCACGGCATCGCCGATTCGCGCGTGGCGGCCGTGGGCATCGAGGCCCAGGCGGAGATGGCCGCCGCCGCCGCCTGCGACGCGCTGGTGATCTGCGTCCCCACCCCGATCGGCCCGCACAAGGAGCCCGACCTCTCCTCCGTGCGCGACACGCTGCGCGCCCTGCGGCCCTTCCTGCGGCCCGGGCAGGCGCTCTCGCTGGAAAGCACGACCTATCCGGGCACCACCGAGGAGCATGTCCTGCCCGTGCTGGACGAGGCCGGGCTGCGGGTCGGGCGTGATGCCTTCTGCATCTACAGCCCCGAGCGCGAGGACCCCGGCAACCCCGAGGGCACGGTGGGCCGCGTGCCCAAGCTGGTGGCCGGCGCCACGCCGACCTGCCGCGCCGTGGGGGAGGCGCTCTACGCCCCGGTGGCGGGCTCGGTGGTACCGGTCTCCTCGCTCGCCGTCGCGGAGCTGGCCAAGTGCTACGAGAACGTCTTCCGCGCCGTGAACATCGGCCTGGTGAACGAGCTCAAGCGCCTCAGCCACGCCATGGCCATCGACGTGCACGAGGTGATCGACGCCGCCGCCACCAAGCCCTTCGGCTTCATGCCCTTCCGCCCCGGCCCCGGCCTGGGCGGCCACTGCATTCCGGTCGATCCCTACTACCTCGCCTGGAAGGCGCGGGAGCTGGGCGTGCCGAGCGACTTCATCGAGCTGGCGGGCCGGGTGAACGACGCCCAGCCGCATTACGTGGTGAACCGCCTGCGCGATGCGCTGGACATGCGCGGCCGCACCCTGCGTGGCGCCCGCGTGCTGCTGCTCGGCCTTGCCTACAAGCCCGACGTGCCGGACACGCGGGAAAGCCCGGCGGTGGAGATCTTCCGCATCCTGGAAGGCCATGGCGCGCATCTCGCCTATCACGACCCGCTGGTGCCGCGCTTCCCGGCGACGCGGCGGCTCTCCGGCACGGCGCCGACGCTCGAAAGCCAGGACCTCACCCCCGCCTTGCTGGCGGAACAGGATGCGGTGGTGATCGTGACCCCGCATCGCGGCATGCCGCTGGATCTCGTGCGCCGCCACGCCCGGCTGGTGGTGGACACGCGCGGCGCCCTGCGCCAGCCCCCCGCCGCCCCCCCGCCCATCCCCTGGCCGGTCACCGGGATGCGGGAGGATCAGGCAGGCTTCCTCGGCCCTGGGTCCGGGAAGCCGGGAGCAAGATTGCCGGGCGACACGAAGGGTGACTTGGCCCCCGGGGGCGGTGGGGCCTACATCCTCCCCGCATAGGGCCGGCCCCGCCGCTCCCCCGCCCATCCCGGCGGCGGCGGCCGGGCGGGCCCGCGCTCACCGAGAACGGGGCCGGGCCGCGAGGCCGGGCCCCCAGCCAGCTGGATTGCCATGACCGCCGCTCCCGAGTCCTCCTCCCGCCCCATCGCCCTCTTCGACATGAAGGCGCAGCAGGCGCTGATCCGTGGCGAGCTGGACCGCCGCATCGCCTCGGTGCTGGATTCCGGCCGCTTCGTGCAGGGGCCGGAGGTGGATGAGCTGGAGAAGCAGCTCGCCCGCTTCGCCGGCTGCAAGCACGCGGTCGGCGTGTCCTCCGGCACCGACGCCCTGCAGATCGCCATGATGGCCGAGGGGATCGGGCGTGGCGACGCCGTCTTCCTGCCCGCCTTCACCTACACCGCCACCGCCGAGGTTCCGCTCGTGCTCGGCGCCACCCCGGTCTTCGTGGATGTGGACCCGCAGAGCTTCAACATCGACATCGCCGACCTGAAGCGCCGCATCGCCGCGGTGAAGGCCGAGGGCAGGCTGCGCCCGCGCGCCGTGGTGGGCGTGGACCTCTTCGGCCTGCCCGCCGACTGGCCGGCCATCGAGGCGATCTGCGCCGAGGAAGGCATGTTCGCCCTCGACGACGCCGCCCAGGCCTTCGGCGCCAGCCTCGACGGCAAGCGCCTGGGCCGCTGGGGTGGCGCGGCGGCGCTCAGCTTCTATCCGACCAAGACGCTGGGCTGTTACGGCGATGGCGGCGCCATCCTGACCGACAGCGACGAGAAGGCCGAGCTCTACCGCTCGCTCCGCACCCATGGCGAGGGCAAGCAGCGCTACGAGGTGCTCCGCACCGGCATGAACGGGCGCCTCGACACGATCCAGGCCGCCATCCTGCTCTGCAAGCTGCCGCTCTTCGAGGAGGAGCTCCGCAGCCGCGCCCGCATCGCCGGCTGGTATGCGGAGCGCCTGGGCAACCGCGTGCAGACCCAGGCACAGCGCCCCGGCGCCGAAAGCGCCTGGGGCCTCTACTCCATCACCCTGCCGGCCGCCGCCGACCGCCCCCGCGTCCAGGAGGCCTGCAAGGCCGCCGGCGTGCCCACCGGCATCTACTACCCGCTGCCCCTGCACCACCAGCCGGCCTATCGCGACCACCACGCCGGCGCCGCCCCCCTGCCGGTCAGCGAGGAACTCTGCACCCGCATCCTCAGCCTGCCGATGCACCCCTACCTCGACGAGTCCCAGGCCGACCGCGTCTGCCACGCCATCCTGTCGGCGCTCTGAAGGGATCGGACCGGGGCCAGAGGGGCCCTGCCCCTCTGGACACCCCGCCCAGGGACGTTGGTCCCTGGGAACCCTACGAGCGCTCCGCGAGGAGGGGGATGGCTGCCGGCGTGCCAATGGCGGCCGCTGTCCCAATCCCCCTTCTCGCGGAACGCTCATGGCGGGGTCTCGGGGGGATACTATCCCCCTGAGCGGAGGGTCCGGGAGGCAGGGCCTCCCGGTTCCCAGGCCAGATCCTCAGAAACCCCGACGCAGGGTGGCGAGGCCGAAGCCGGCCAGGACGAGGCCGGCGAGGCGGTCGATCCAGAGGCGGGCGCGCGGGGTAAGGAGGTGGCGCAGGCGGGTGAGAGCCGCGACCAGCCCGCACCACCAGAGCATCGAGCCGGCGAAGACGCCGAGCACGGTGAGGACGGCCGTGGCCGTGTCGAATCCGCCGCGCGGCGCCAGGGCGGTGAAGATCGCCGCGAACATCAGGATCGTGGGCGGGTTGGTGAGCGTCAGCAGGAGCGCGCTCGCCAACGCGGGCCAGGGCCGCAGCCGCACTGCCTCGGGCGTGGTCCCAGTCCCGGTCTCAGCGGGGCGGCGGCGCCAGCTTCGCAGGCCGAGATAGAGCAGGAACAGCCCGGCGGCGAGGTGCAGCGGCTTCTCCCGCGCCAGCAGGAAGCCGGACAGGCCGGAAAGCCCCAGCGCCGCCACCAGCGCATAGCACGCGTCGCCCAGCGCGATCCCCGCCCCCGTGGCGAGCCCGGCCTGCCAGCCCTGCCCCTCACCTTGCCCCAGGCAGCGGCGCATGCAGAGCAGGCTCATCGGCCCGACCGGCGCGGCGACGGCCAGGCCGAAGCCGGCGGCCTTGAGGAACAAGGGGAGAGAGGCACTAGGTTCCACGCGGAACTCCCGTTCGGCGAAGGCAAAGAAAAAGCCCCGCGACATGGTGTCGGCGGGGCCTGCTGAGGGTTGCGGATGTCGGGTCTCTAGGCGGCGGGTCGTCCCCGGTCGCCGCCCCGCGCCGGATCGTCATCCGGGCGAGGCACACACATCCCCTCGGCGCAGGCCGTGAACGGCTGCGCTTGCAGCGCTTGTCGCGCAATGGGGAGGAGTCGGCTCAACATTCCGCGAACAGGATGGGAGCAACCTTCCCATAACGTCAATGCAATTCCGTGCTGCCCCGCACCATTCCGCGGCCTGCCCGGGTGCCGGGGGGCTCGCACCCATGAGGCACGGCGCTATGCTCCCGCACCGCCATCGCGGAGGGTGTCGCGCCATGCTGGAGATCCGGGACCTGACCCGCCGCTTCGGCAACCGCGTGGCGGTGGATGGCGTCAGCCTCAGCATCCCCGACGGGCAGATGGTGGGGGTGATCGGCCGCTCCGGCGCCGGGAAGTCCACCCTGCTGCGCATGATCAACCGCCTGACCGAACCGAGCGGCGGGCGCATCCTCTTCGACGGGCGCGACGTCACCGCCTTGCACGGCCAGGCGCTGCGCGACTGGCGCACCGACTGCGCCATGGTCTTCCAGCAGTTCAACCTCGTCCCGCGCCTCGACGTGCTGCGCAACGTGCTGGTGGGCCGCCTCAACCGCCGCCCCGGCGCCTGGGGCGCCGTCACCGGCTTCCTCGGCGCCTTCAGCGCGGAGGAACGCGCCCTGGCCCTGGCGACGCTCGACCGCTTCGACCTCGCGGATCTCGCCTTGCAGCGCGCCGACACGCTTTCCGGCGGGCAGCAGCAGCGTGTCGCCATCGCCCGCGCCCTGATGCAGCAGCCGAAGCTCGTCCTGGCCGACGAGCCGATCGCCTCGCTCGATCCGCGCAATGCCGGGGTGGTGATGGCGGCGCTGCGCGACATCAACCGGCGCGACGGGCTGACCGTGCTGGTGAACCTCCACCATATCGAGACGGCGCGGGAATACTGCGGCCGCATCGTGGCGATGCAGGCCGGGCGCGTCGTGTTCGACGGTGCGCCGGACGCCCTGGACGCGGCCCGGCTGCGCGCGATCTACGGGGTGACGGAGCCTCTCGCCGATGCTCCGCTTCCCGCTTGAACGGAAGACGAATGGCATGAGCACGCGACGCAACCTCCTGACCTCGGCCATGGCCCTGCCGCTCCTGGCGCACGCCCTTCCCGCCCGCGCCGAGGACACCCCGCGCCGCACGGCGGATGGCAGTCCCTTCCCCAGTCCCGGCAAGCGCGCCTGGGCGGCGCAGATCCCCACGCTGCGCATCGGCATCTCGGGTGGCGAGAACGAGGCCGACCGGCTCGGTCGCTAACGCCTATCGCAAGCTGCTGGAGGAGACCTTCCAGGTGCCCGTCCGCCTCTACCCGGCGGCGGATTTCGCGGGGGTCGGCCAGGCCATGGCGGCGAAGCAGGTCGAGGTCGCGCAGATGGGCGCCGCCGCCTTCGCCGGCGCCTGGCTCGACACGAATGGCGGGGTGGAGCCTCTGGTGGCGGCGGAGCAGGATGACGGCTCCATCGGCTATATCGCGGTGATGGTGGTGCGCGCGGATTCCGGCATCACCGACATCGCCGGCATGAAGGGCCGGTCCCTCGCCTGGGCCGACCCCAACTCCACCTCCGGCTATTTCGCGCCGCGCGCCGCGCTGCGCGCCCAGGGCATCCCGACCGAGGACGGGAAGTACTTCTCGCACACCGGCTTCGCCGGCGGGCACGAACAGGCCGTGGTGGCGGTGCTGCAACGGCAGTACGACGCCGCCTGCACCTGGGCCTCCGGCCAGGGCGATCCGGCGCAGGGCTATTCCCGCGGCAATCTCCGCGCCATGGTGGACAAGGGCCTGCTGAAGATGAGCGACCTGCGCGTCATCTGGCACTCCGGCCTGATCCCCACCGGCCCCATCGCCGTGCGCGCCGACCTGCCCGAGAGCTTCAGGAACGACCTGCGCGACTTCCTGCTCGCCCTGCCGCGCGTGCATCCGGAGATCTACCAGCAGATCGAGCGCGGCGAGGGCACCGGCTTCCGTACCGTCACCCTCGCCGACTACGAGTTGCCTATCGCCCTGCGGCGCGAGGAGGCGGCCGCGCGCCGCCAGCGCAACTGACGCGGGGCCTTTCCGCGACAGCCCGCCGCATGAGCCCCGCCGCATGAGCACCATCGCATGAGCGGGGCATCCGGCGCCGTGGCGCGCGGCGAGGCCGCCTTCCGTGCCGCCCGGCGGCGGCGCTGGCTGGGCGTCCTGCTGGTTCTGGCCGTGCTGCTGCCCTGCCTCTGGCTGGCCGCCTGGGTCAGCGAGTTCCGCTTCCCCACCCTGGTCGCCGGCTTCCCGCGCATGGGCGACTATTTCCTCCGCACCCTGCCCGACCTGCGCTGGAACAGCCTTTTCGCCGGGGTGAAGACCGAGGGCAGCCTCGCCTACTGGTTCTACCGCCTCGACCGCTGGGCTTGGCTGCTCTTCGAGACGGCGAACATGGCCGCGCTCGCCACCGTGGCGGGCACCCTCCTCGCCCTGCCGCTGGCCTTCCTCGGCGCGCGCAACCTCTCGCCCAACGGCTGGGCCTTCCAGCTCTCGCGGCGCGGGCTGGAGGCGGTGCGGACCGTGCCGGAACTGGTCTTCGCGCTGATCCTGGTCTGGGCCTTCGGCGTCGGCGCGCTGCCGGGCATCATCGCCATCGCCCTGCACACGGCGGGCGCGCTGGGCAAGCTCTTCGCCGAGGCCATCGAGAATGCCGAGATGGGGCCCTGGGAAGGGCTGCGCGCCTCGGGCGCCAACTGGGTGCAGGCCTGCCGCTGGGCGGTGCTGCCACAGGTTGGGCCTTCGCTGCTGTCCTATGTGCTGCTGCGCTTCGAGATCAATGTGCGCGGCGCCAGCGTGATCGGCTTCGTCGGCGCGGGCGGCATCGGGGAGGAGCTCTACACCGTGATCCTCTCCAACTACTACGAGGAGATCAGCGCCATCGTCGTGCTGATCATGCTGACCGTGATGGCCATCGACCTGACCAGCGAGCGCCTACGCCACCGCCTGATCGGGCGCCGCGCATGAGCCCCGGCGAACTCGCCCGCTGGAAGGCGTCGCAGCCCGCCGCCTTCGGCCCCGGCCCGGGCGGCCTCGCGCTGCGCTGGCTCGGCGGCCTCGCCTTCCTCGCTTGGCTGGGCTGGGCGCTGTGGTGGTTCGGCATCTCGCCGCAGCGTCTCTGGAACGGTCTCTGGGGCCTGGGCGTCATCGTCCGGCTGATGATCCCGCCCTCCCCCGGCGCGCTGTGGTGGGACATCCTGCGCGGCATCGGCGAAAGCCTCGCCATGGCCTTCCTCGGCAGCGTCATCGCCGGGACGCTGGCCATCCCGCTCGGCTTCCTCGGCGCGCGCAACGGGCTCACCACCTTCCTGCTGCGCTTCTCGCTGCGCCGGATCTTCGACGGCGTGCGCGGCATCGACCAGCTCATCTGGGCCCTGGCCTTCGTGCGTGCGGTCGGCCTCGGCCCGCTGGCCGGCGTGCTGGCCATCGTCACCTCCGACACCGCCGTGCTCGCCAAGCTCTATGCCGAGGCCATCGAGAATGCCGAGCCGCGCCAGGCCGAGGGTGTCATCGCCGCCGGGGGCTCGCGCCCGATGGCGCTGCGCTGGGGCGTCTGGCCGCAGGTGCTGCCGGTGATGCTGGCCCAGGCGCTCTACTTCTTCGAGAGCAACACCCGCTCCGCCGCGATCCTCGGCGTGGTCGGTGCGGGCGGCATCGGCCTGCAGATCGCCGAGCGCATCAAGGTCCGCAACTGGGACGAGGTGGCCTTCATCATCATCGTCATGGTTCTCGTCGTCGCGGTGATCGACGCCATCTCGGGCCGCATCCGGCGCCGCCTGATCGGCCGGCGGGACGTCACCGCCGCATAGGGCGGGCAGGAACTCCCTGCGCTTTACAGGATTTACCGTTTGAGTACTGGGATAGTAAATCCTGTAACCACTTTACAAGCTTCACTGTGAATCCCGTGTTCCCTCCCGGGCGAGGAGGACGTTCTATGTCCATCGAGAAGTCGTTCTCGGATCACCAGGGAGATCGAAGCCATGTTCATCACCACCAAGACCCAGACCATTCCCTCCGTGTCCCAGTCGCGGGACCTGCCGGGCAGCGCGACTGCCTCCGCCCGGCCGCAGGACGAGAGCGGGTACGATGACGGCCTGGTGCACAACCACGACTGGGCGAATGAGCGCCGCGAGAACGGCCCCGTGGGAATGCGGCCCGAGCGGCTGGTGGCCGACACGTCCAGCGTGCCGACGCCCAGCAGCGCCGTGCACGACGACCTCCACTACAGCTGAGCCGACCGCCCCGCGGCCGCCGCGCGGCAGGACCATCGCACCGGATTTCTTCAGGACAGCAGGAACAGAGACATGCCCCTCCCGACCCACGCACCGGACGGACTGAGCGGCGGCTTCCCCGGCCCGCGTGGCGCCGCCTCCGCCTATCGCGACGATGTCGAGCAGATCGGCAAGCTGGTGGAGAGCCGCCAGGGCACCTGGGACGCGATCAGCCCCGAATCCGCCGCTCGCATGCGCTTGCAGAACCGCTTCCGCACCGGCCTCGACATCGCGCGCTACACCGCCGGCATCATGCGCGCCGACATGGCGGCCTATGACCGGGACCCCGCGCTCTACACCCAGTCGCTCGGCGCCTGGCACGGCTTCATCGCGCAGCAGCAGATGATCGCGGTGAAGAAGCATTTCGGCGGCACGGAACGGCGCTACATCTACCTCTCCGGCTGGATGGTCGCGGCGCTGCGCTCGGAGTTCGGCCCTCTGCCCGACCAGTCGATGCACGAGAAGACCAGCGTGCCCGCGCTGATCGAGGAGATCTACACCTTCCTCCGTCAGGCCGATGCGCGCGAGGTGAACGACCTGTTCCGCGCCTATGACAAGGCCCGGGCCGCGGGCGATCACGAGAAGGCAGCGGAGCTCCTGGCGAAGGCGGAGAACCACCAGACGCATGTGGTGCCGATCATCGCCGATATCGATGCGGGCTTCGGCAATGCCGAGGCGACCTATCTCCTTGCCCGGAAGATGATCGAGGCGGGCGCCTGCGCGTTGCAGATCGAGAACCAGGTCTCCGACGAGAAGCAGTGCGGCCACCAGGACGGCAAGGTGACGGTGCCGCATGAGGACTTCATCCAGAAGATCCGTGCCATCCGCTATGCCTTCCTGGAGCTCGGCGTGCCGGACGGGATCATCGTCACCCGCACGGATTCGCTCGGCGCCGGTCTGACCAAGCAGATCGCCTATAGCCGCGAGCCGGGCGATATCGGCGACCAGTACAATGCCTTCCTGGACTGCGAGGAAATCACCGCCGAGCAGGCGAAGGATGGCGACGTGCTGATCCGCCGCGAAGGCAAGCTGCTGCGCCCGAAGCGCCTGCCGAGCAATCTCTACCAGTTCCGCCCGGGCACCGGCGCGGACCGCTGTGTGCTGGACAGCATCACCTCCCTCCAGAACGGTGCCGACCTGCTCTGGATCGAAACGGAAAAGCCGCATGTCGAGCAGATCGCCGGCATGATGGACCGCATCCGCGAGGTCGTGCCGAACGCCAAGCTGGTCTACAACAACTCGCCGTCCTTCAACTGGACGCTGAGCTTCCGCCAGCAGGTCTACGATGCCTGGCAGAAGGAAGGCCGCGACATCTCCGCCTATGACCGCACGAAGCTGATGAGCGTGGACTACGACGGCACCGATCTGGCGCAGGAGGCGGATGCCCGCATCCGCAGCTTCCAGGCCGATGCCTCGAAGCGCGCCGGAATCTTCCATCACCTGATCACGCTACCGACCTATCACACGGCCGCGCTGTCCACCGACACGCTGTCGCAGAAGTATTTCGGCGAGCAGGGCATGCTCGGCTACGTGCTGGATGTGCAGCGGCAGGAGATCCGCCGCGGCGTCGCCTGCGTCCGCCACCAGAACATGGCGGGCTCGGATATCGGTGACGAGCACAAGGAGTATTTCGCCGGCGAGGCCGCGCTCAAGGCCGGCGGCGCCCACAACACGATGAACCAGTTCGCCTGAACGGGTGTTTCCGCAGCGTCAGGGCCGCCCCGGTGAGGGGCGGCCCTTCGCGTGTCGCGCTGTCCTTCGGGGGACAAGGCTCCGCCGTCGACGCAGTGCGTCGACCCCCCGAACCCCCTTATCCGCCAGGAACCTGAGGTTCCTGGACCTCCCATTCGCTGGTCCCTACTGACGCCGGAGAGCATGGCTCTCCGGCGACGGCCGGTGCCGCCAGCGCTGAGAAGGGATTTTTTCTTTTCGGGAGCCCCGCTGATCCATCTGCGCTCAGGGATCGGACGGCAGACTGACGGCCGCCACCCGGACCAGCGAAAGCCCGGGGTCCGGGGGCGAGGCAGCGCCTTGCCCCTGGCGGCCAGCCATGAAGCGCCCCGCCCCGCCCTTCAGGCCAGGTTCTTGCGGAAATGCGCGAGGGTCCGATCCCAGGCGAGCTTCGCCGCCGCCTCGTCGTAGCGTGGCGTCGAGTTGTTGTGGAAGCCGTGCTGCGTGCCTGGGTAGATGAACGCCTCGTACGGGATGCCATTCGCCTTCAGCGCAGCCTCGTAGGCAGGCCACATCGCATTGATGCGCTCGTCCTTCTCGGCATAG
This sequence comes from Roseomonas gilardii subsp. gilardii, assembly GCF_023078375.1. Lineage (NCBI taxonomy): Bacteria > Pseudomonadati > Pseudomonadota > Alphaproteobacteria > Acetobacterales > Roseomonadaceae > Roseomonas > Roseomonas gilardii. Next base: position 142,736 of record NZ_CP095554.1, read on the forward strand.
TGGATCAGCAGCGGCGCCTTGATGGAGGGCACGCCGGCGGTCTCCGGCGCGGCGCCATAGAAGGGCACAGCCGCCTTCACCTCCGCCCCAAGGGCGACCGCCAGCGTATTGGTGGTGGTGCCGCCCCAGCAGAAGCCGGTGATGCCAAGCTTGCCCGAGGACAATTCATGCGCCTTCAGCCAGGTGGCGCCGTTGCGCATGTCCATGCGCAGCCTGCCCTGGTCCAGTCCCGCCTGCAGGTCGCGCCCGCCATCGTCGTTGCCGGGATAGCCGCCGGCCGGAAACAGCCCGTCCGGCGCCAGGGCCAGGAAGCCCTCGACCGCGAGGCGGCGGGCGACATCCTCGATATAGGGGTTCAGCCCCCGGTTCTCGTGGATCACCAGCACCGCCGGGAAAGGTCCCGTCCCACTCGGCTGCACCAGATAGCCGCGCATCGTGCCGGAGTTGCCGCCGGGTGAGGGATAGGTGACGTAGCGCGCCCGGATGCGCTCATCGGTGAAGGAGATGGTCTGCGCCTGGGCATAGCGGGGCAGCAGCGCCTGCGCCATGGCCAGGCCACCCGCGATCATGGCGGCGCGGGCCAGGAACTCGCGGCGTTCGAGGCGACCATGGCAGTATTCGTCGTAGAGGTCGTAGACCCGCTGGTCGATCTCCATCTGTGTCAGCGGCGGCGGAACAGGCGTTTCCACTTCGATCATGTCGGGCATCGGGCGTTTCCTCCGCTGGTGGCGCCCCGCCTGCGATCCGCGCTCAGGACATGCCGGGGGTAGTCTAGCCATCCCTCGCCATGCCACCAGAAGTGATCGCCGGCCTGACGGACCATCACGTTCCATTGATCGCCGTTCTTTTCCGCCATGCCCTGTTTCGGGAAGCCCTGGCTGAATGGCCGTCCCGGGACTAGATCCCCCGCGCCCGATCTTTCATCGCCCCTTCGTCTCGCGGCACCCGCACCAGGGCGGCCGCGAGCCTTTCCCACGCCTTCATGCGAGGACATCCGCATGTTCACCTGCACCGGCTATGCCGCGGGGGCCGCGACGGCCCCGCTCGCCCCGATCACCTTCGAACGCCGCGATCCGGGGCCCACGGATGTGCGGATCGACATCCTCTATTGCGGTGTCTGCCATTCCGACCTGCACCAGGCCCGCAATGAATGGCACAACACCCTCTATCCCTGCGTGCCGGGGCACGAGATCGTCGGCCGCGTCTCGGCGGTCGGCGATGCCGTCACCCGGTTCAGGCCGGGCGACATCGCAGGCGTCGGCTGCATGGTCGATTCCTGCCGTGAATGTGCCAGTTGCCGGGAGGGGCTGGAGCAGTATTGCGAGCGCGGCTTCGTCCCCACCTATAACGGCGAGGACAGGCATGGCGGCGGACATACCTTCGGCGGCTATTCCCGCGCCGTGGTGGTGGACCAGGCCTTCGTGCTGAAGATACCCGGAAATCTGGACCTCGCCGCCGTGGCGCCGCTGCTCTGCGCCGGGATCACTACCTATTCGCCTCTGCGGCACTGGAAGGTCGGCCCCGGTCAGCGCGTCGGCATCGTCGGCCTGGGCGGGCTTGGCCATATGGCGGTGAAGTTCGCACGGGCCTTCGGCGCGCATGTCGTGCTCTTCACCACCTCCGTCAGCAAGGTCGAGGACGCTCTGCGCCTCGGCGCGCATGAGGTGGTGCTGTCGCGGGACGAAGCCGCGATGGCGGCCGAGGCCGGGCGCTTTGACTTCATCCTCGATGCCGTGGCGGCGCAGCACGACATCAACACCTATCTCAACCTGCTCAAGCGCGATGGCACGCTGGTACAGGTCGGCGCGCCGGAGCAGCCTCTGCCGGTCGCGGTGTTCAGCCTGATCTTCAAGCGCCGCAACTTCGCCGGCTCGCTGATCGGCGGCATCGCGGAAACGCAGGAGATGCTGGATTTCTGCGGCACGCACGGGATCACTTCGGATATCGAGATGATCCGCATGGACGAGATCAACACCGCCTATGAGCGCATGATCCGCTCCGACGTGAAGTACCGCTTCGTCATCGACATGGCGACGCTGCCCGAGGCCGCCTGACGGGCCGGCCGGGGCGCAGGCCCCGGCCGCTTCCCCTCACGCCACGATGCGCCGGTACAGGTGCCAGGTGGCATGGCCCAGGATGGGCATGACCACGGCCAGACCCACGAAGCAGGGCAGAGCCCCCAGCACCAGCAGCACCGCCACGATCAGTCCCCAGCCGAGCATCGGCCCCGGATTGGCGGCCATGGCCTGCATCGAGGTCCGCACCGCCTCTGCCACGCCCACATCGCGGTCCAGCAGCAGTGGGAAGGACACCGCCGAGATGCCCAGCACCAGCAGGGCGAACAGGAAGCCGGCGCCATTGCCGAGGAGCATCATGGTGCGCCCTTCCCGGGTCCGCAGCACATCGTGCAGGAAGTCGCCCAGCGAATCCGGCGGGGCGGCGCCCAGCGTGGCGACATAGATGGCCTTGGCCACGAAGAGCCAAGCGACGAAGATGGCGAACAGCACCACGCCCAGCGCCGCGATCGAGAAGAGCGAGGGCGAGCGCAGCACGTCGAAGGCATTCACCCAGGATGCGGGCTCGCCACGCTCGCGGCGCCGACTGATCTCGTAGAGACCCACCGCCGCGACGGGTCCGAGCAGGCTGATGCCCGCCAGCATGGGGAAAAGCAGCGGCAACAGGTCGTATCCGAAGGCCGCGCGGGCGGCGACGAAACCGACCAGCGGATAGATCACGCCCAGGAAGACCAGCTGGGTCGGCGTTTCCCGGAAATCCCGCCATCCATCAGACAGCGCGGCGCGCAGGTCGTCATAGCCGATGTGGCGGATGGCGGGACGCGCCGACACCCCCATGCCGCCAGTGGCCGCGGACGAATTCCTCACCATTCTCTCTACCCTCCCGAAGACAGGGGCCCGATGCGGGGCCCGGGTGCAGGGGCTGGGCGGGAACCAGGTGGCACATGGCCAGGAGAGTGGTCGGGTCGATCAGGCCCCCTGACGGGGTCCATCGCTGCTCGTGGCGCCGTGCTCCATCGTTCGGTCTGCCCTTCGCCGGGCCTGTCGCGGGGAGGCGGCGGTCCGGCTGCCTCGATCTGGGCGGAACCGGAACGGTTTGCCAGCCTTTCCAGCTCGAGGGCGGGAGGAGGAACGGTCATTTCATGGTGAGGACCGAGCCCGATTCGGGCTTCCAGGACCATGGGTGTCAGAGAGTTACAATATCGTGATCGGGGCCATCAGAACCGGTTCAATCAATCCCCGATCCACCATGGTGGCGCTCAGGATAATGCGCCCCCTTCCCGAACATATCCAAGGCAGACGCCAGAATAATTCGCTTTTCCCGAGGCGCTTCCGGCCCTCTCTCCTGAGGCATTCCGCCGATCATCTTTCCTGGAATGTCGCCTGCACAGCGCATGTCTGTCCCGACAGGAGTGGACAATCCGGTTCATCCATTCTACATCGCGGCTATCGTTATTTACGGCAGCGACACATCATTGTGTCATTTTCAGGGCAGAAAGGTCCGTATCGGATCTTTCCGCCCGTTCTATGCTCATAGCCGTCGTGCCTGCCGGCGACAGCTCGCATGGAGGATCGAGTGCCATCCCAGGGCGGATGGCCAACTGGGAGACGCATTCTTGATGGATACGGCAACGAACGGGCCGTCCCCCGGGGCGCCCGCGACTACTTCCCTTCCGGCGGATACCGCCGCCGACGCGAGTACCGAACCGCAGGTGAAGATCGCCCTGCGCGACGTCTACAAGATCTTCGGGGACCATCCCGACCGCGCCATGGAAATGGTGCGCCAGGGCCGCGGCAAGGACGAGATCCATGCCGAAACCGGTTGCACGCTGGGCGTCAACGGCGCGAATTTCGACATCATGGCGGGCGAGATCTTCGTGATCATGGGCCTCTCCGGCTCCGGCAAGTCCACCCTGCTGCGCCTGCTCAACCGCCTGATCGAGCCGACCTCCGGCTCCATCCTGGTGGATGGCCAGGACATCACCCGCATGTCGAAGCGCGAGCTGACCGAGCTGCGCCGCCGCGACATGAGCATGGTCTTCCAGTCCTTCGCCCTGCTGCCCAACCGCACGGTGCTCGACAACGCCGCCTTCGGTCTGGAGGTCGCGGGCGTGGCGGAGGCCGAGCGCCACGCCAAGGCCATGGCGGCGCTGGAGGGCGTGGGCCTCGCCGCCTATGCCCAGAGCCGCCCGGACCAGCTTTCCGGCGGCATGAAGCAGCGCGTCGGCCTCGCCCGCGCCCTGGCCAGCGAGCCGACCGTGCTGCTGATGGACGAAGCCTTCTCGGCCCTCGACCCACTGATCCGCACGGAGATGCAGGACGAACTGCTGCGCCTTCAGTCCGAGCACAGCCGCACCATCATCTTCGTCAGCCACGACCTCGACGAGGCCATGCGCATCGGCGACCGCATCGCCATCATGCAGCACGGCAACGTGGTGCAGGTCGGCACGCCCGACGACATCGTGGCGAACCCGGCCAACGACTATGTCCGCTCCTTCTTCCGCAACGTGGACGTGTCGCAGGTCTTCCGCGCCGGCGACGTGGCCCGCGACGCGCAGGTCGTGCTGATCGAACGCAAGGGCCTCGCCGTCCCGGCGGCGCTGGAGCGCATGCGGCGCCACGACCGGGACGTCGCCATCGTGGTGGGGCGCGACCGCCGCTATCACGGCATGGTCAGCGCGGAATCCCTCTCCCGCGCCGCTCGCAGCGGCGAGGCGGACCCCTACCACCGCGCCTTCCTCTCGGAGATCGAGCCGATCGACGCCGACCAGACCCTGTCGGACGTGCTCGGCCGCGTCGCGCAGAGCCCCTGGCCCGTGCCGGTGGTGGATGCGCAGAAGCGCTACATCGGCTCCATCAGCAAATCCGCCCTGCTGATGACCCTGGACCGCGCGGCCTGAGGCGCGCTGCCCGCGGCAGGCGCCGCGGGCCCCAGAGCGCGCATTCCAGGCCCACAGCACCGGATCACAGACCATGAACATGCATCTCGGCATCGGCGAAGCCGCCGACACCGCCGTCAACTACATCCTCGACCATTTCATGCCCTTCCTCGATGGCATCGCCACGGTGATCGGCTTCGTCACCGGCACCATCAAGGCCGCCCTGACCGGCGTCCCGCCGCTGGCCGCCGTGGCGGTGATCGTGCTGCTCGCGCTCTGGCGCGTGGGCTGGAAGTTCGCCCTCTTCGCCGTGGCCGCGCTCTTCGTGATCCTGGGCATGGACCTGTGGGAGCGCACGATGGAGACCCTCTCCCTCGTCCTTTCCGCCACCGTGATCGCCATCGTGGTCGGCGTGCCGCTGGGCATCGCCATGGCGCGCAACGAGGCCGTGGCGCTCGTCGTCCGCCCCGTGCTCGACCTGATGCAGACCATGCCGGCCTTCGTCTACCTGATCCCGGCCGCCATGTTCTTCGGCCTGGGCGCCGTGCCCGGCACCATCGCCACGGTGATCTTCGCCATGCCGCCCGTGGTGCGCCTGACCAATCTCGGCCTGCGCCAGGTGAACAGCGAGTTCATCGAGGCCGGCCTCGCCTCCGGCTGCACGCCCGGCCAGTTGCTGATGAAGGTGCAGCTCCCGAACGCGCTGCCCTCCATCATGGCCGGCATCAACCAGACGATCATGCTCTCGCTCTCGATGGTGGTGATCGCCTCCATGATCGGCGCGGGCGGCCTGGGCAACACCGTGCTCACCGGCATCCAGCGCCTCGATGTCGGCACCGGCTTCGAAGGCGGCCTCGCCGTCGTGATCCTCGCCGTGCTGCTCGACCGCATCACCCAGAGCTTCGGTCAGAAGCGCCCCTCGCTGCTCCCCGGCCTGCGCGCACTCTTCGCGCGCAACACCACGGACGGCGAGGCGAAGCAGGGCAACGCCGCCGCCCGCCTCGCGAGCCACTGACCGTCCCACACGAACCGCAGAAAGGAAGACGCCCCATGCTGAACCGGCGCAACCTCCTCACCCTCGCCGCCACCGCCGGCGGTGCCCTCCTCAGCGGCGGCCTCGCCCGCCCGGCTTTGGCCCAGGCGCGGCAGAAGGTCACCCTCGGCTACGCTCCCTGGGCCGATGCGGAATTCGTCACCAAGCTGGCGGCGAAGCTGATGCGGGACCGGCTGAACGTCGAGCCGGCGCTGATGCAGAGCGACATTGCCCCGCTCTACCAGGGCATCACCCGCGGTGACGTGGATGCGATGCTGCAGCTCTGGCTGCCCGAGACCCATGCCGACTACTGGAAGCGGATCGAGAGCAAGGTGGACCGCCTCGGCGTGCTCTACACCGACGCCAAGCTGGGCTGGGTCGTTCCCTCCTATGTCCCGAAGGAGGAGCTGGACTCCTTCGCCGACCTCAAGAGCGACGAGGTGCGGGAGAAGCTCGGCGGCATCGTCCAGGGCATCGAGCCCGGCGCCGGCCTCACCCGCGTGTCGCGGGAGGCGCTGAAGACCTACGGCCTCGGCGACATGTACCGCCTGCAGGAATCGAGCGAGGCGGCGATGATCTCGATGATCGAGCGTTCCATGCGGCGCAAGAAGTGGGTGGTGGCGACGGCCTGGAGCCCGCACTGGATGTTCGGCAAGTACGACCTGCGCTACCTCGCCGATCCGGAGAAGGCGATGGGCGGCACGGAAAGCGTCTATGCCATCGCCCGCAAGGGGCTGAAGGAGCAGAGCCCCGGCGTCACCAACCTGCTCACCCGCATGAACCTGCCGCTGGACGAGCTGCAGAAGGCCATGCTGGACGCGCAGGAGACCAGCTACGACAAGGCGGTCGAGAACTACATCGCCAGCCACAAGGACCGCGTGGAGTCCTGGCTGAAGACGGCCTGACCGTGCACCGGGGGAGGCCGCGCCTCCCCCTCCCTCACACGGCCCTGTCCACGGCCTGGCGCAGCCGCTCCAGGCTTTGCCGCACCGCCGCCACCTCATCCGTCCCGAAGCGCGGGTGCAGGTGGTCGATCTCCACCGCCAGCAGCCCGTCATAGCCGGCGCGCGCCAGCTCCCGCACCACGGCATCGGCATCCACCACGCCCTGGCCCAGCGGCACGCTCGGCCAGGAGGCGAAGCTGCCCTCCGCCCCCGGTTGTGGCGCCACGTCTTTCACATGCGTCGCCCGCGCCCAGGGGGCCAGCCGCCGCACCACCGCCAGCGCATCCTCGCCCAGCCGCACATTGTTCGCCGTGTCGAGGCAGACGCCGAGCCAGGGCGAATCCACCCGCTCCAGCAGCTCGGCCAGTTCCTCCGCCAGCATGTCGAGATGGTTCTCGATCGCCAGCACCACGCCCTGTTCCCCGGCGGCATCGGCCAGCCGGCGCAGCAGCGGCAGCAGCAGGTCGCGCTGTTCCTCCCACCGCGCCGGCCGCGTGCGCCGCCCGCCGCAGCAGATCCGCATCGCCGGCGCGCCCAGGACACGCGCCACAGCCAGATGCTTCAGCAGGTCCTCCGCCGCCTCCGGCCTTCGCCCCGAACCCAGCCCGTCCGGATGCCCCCAGGCCCAGATCCGGGCGAATCCCGCCTCGTCCAGCGCCGCCCGCAGCCGCTCCAGGAAAGCCGGGTCCGAGGGCAGATGGCAGGCCTCCAGCGACACGCCTTCCGCCCCCATCGCCTGCGCCTCGCGCAGGAAGTCCCAGACCTCCATCCGCCGGCCGGGGTCTTCCTCCAGCCCGGCATAATGCTCCCCGAAGAAGCGGTGGAAGCTGTAGGAATCGATCCCGACCTTCATGGCCCTCTCCCTCTGGCCGCACGCCCTCATGGAACGGCACGGCCTGTTTCCGTCATGGCCCCGCACCCTGCAGGAGCCATCCGCGCGACACCCCTTGCACCACCCCGCGCCACAGGCTACCTAATCCGCCATGATCACGCGCCAACCTTTCAGCCGCTGGTGGTGGCCCCTGTAGAACAGGCGGCCCGCGCGTTTCCCACGTTTCAAGGCCGCCTCGGAGTTCCGGGCGGCCTTTCTCATATCTTCTGCCAGCCATCCCGGACCCGAGGCGCCAAGCCCGGAGTTCACGATGTCCAAGACGAGCTACCGCACCGAAGGTGGATTGACGATCCGGCGGGAAACCCTCGCCGCCGATGCCGCCACGCTGATGCCGGACCTGGCGAAGCGCCTCGACCGCCAGCGCGGCGTGCTGCTCTCCTCCTCCTTCGAGTTCCCCGGCCGCTACACCCGGCTCGACATGGGTTTCGCCGACCCGCCGGTGATGCTCACCGCCCGGGGCCGCGAGGTCACTGTCACCGCGCTCAACGAGCGTGGCGAGATCCTGCTGCGCGCCATCGCCCCCGCCCTGCGCGGCATGGCGGAGGTCGAGGAATCGGAAGCCTCCGCGACCCGCCTCTTCGCCCGCCTCCGCCAGCCGGAAGGCCGCTTCCCGGAGGAGCAGCGCTCCCGCCAGCCTTCCGTCTTCTCCATGCTGCGCCGCCTGGGCGCGCTGTTCCGGTCGCGCGAGGACGAGCATCTCGGCCTCTACGGCGCCTTCGGCTACGATCTGGTCTTCCAGTTCGAGCCGATGACGCTCCGCCTGCCCCGCGCCGCGGACCAGCGCGACCTCGTCCTCTTCCTGCCGGACGAGGTGCTGGTGGTGGACCACATGCGCGGCACCGCCGAGCGCCACCGCTACGAGTTCACCGTGGACGGCACCGCCACCGAGGACTTGCCGCGCGAGACGCCCGCCGATCCCTATCGTCCCGGTACGGAGCAGGATGGCGAGATCCGCAGCGACTACGGCCCCGGCGAATATGCCGCGATGGTCGAGCGTGCGCGCGAGGCCTTCGCCCGCGGCGACCTGTTCGAGGTCGTGCTGGGCCAGACCTTCGCCACCCCCTGCGCCGATGCGCCGAGCGATCTCTTCGACCGCCTGCGCCGCGTGAATCCCGCCCCCTATGGCGCGCTGATGAATCTCGGCGAGGGCGAATTCCTCGTCGCCGCCAGCCCCGAGATGTTCGTGCGCGTCGAAGGCAGGCGCATCGAGACCTGCCCGATCAGCGGCACGATCAAGCGCGGCCGCGACGCGCTGGAGGATGCCGAGAACATCCGCACCCTGCTCAACTCCCGCAAGGAGGAGAGCGAGCTGACCATGTGCACGGATGTGGACCGCAACGACAAGTCGCGCGTCTGCGTGCCCGGCAGCGTCAAGGTCATCGGCCGACGCCAGATCGAGATGTATTCCCGCCTGATCCACACGGTGGACCATGTGGAGGGCGAGCTGCTGCCGGAGATGGATGCGCTGGACGGCTTCCTGTCCCATGCCTGGGCCGTCACCGTCACCGGCGCGCCCAAGACCTGGGCGATCCGCCATGTCGAGAACGAGGAGCGCTCCGCCCGCCGCTGGTACGGCGGCGCCATCGGGCGCACCACCTTCGACGGCAACATGAACACCGGCCTGACGCTGCGCACCATCCGCCTCAAGGACGGCGTGGCCGAGGTGCGCGCCGGCGCCACGCTGCTGCATGACAGCGATCCGGCGGCCGAAGAGGCGGAGTGCCGCCTGAAGGCCAGCGCGATGTTCGCCGCCATCAAGGGCGCCGCGCCCGCCGCGCCGCCGCAGCGCCCGGCGCCCGCGGAGCTGCTGGGCCACAGCCCGCGCGTCCTCCTCGTCGATCACGAGGACAGCTTCGTGCACACCCTGGCCAGCTATTTCCGCGCCGCCGGGGCGGAGGTCACCACCATGCGCCCCGAACTGGCGCGGGAACTGCTGCGCGAAGGCGCCGACGGCATCGACCTCGTCGTCCTCTCCCCCGGCCCGGGCCGCCCCTCGGATTTCGCGATGACCGAGACGCTGGACCTGCTGGTGGAGCGCAGGCTGCCTGCCTTCGGCGTCTGTCTCGGCTTGCAGGGGATCGTCGAGCATTTCGGCGGCGCGCTGGACGTGCTGGCCAAGCCGATGCACGGCAAGCCCTCGCTGATCCACCGCAGGGCGAGCCGCTTCCTGCAGGACCTGCCGGAGGAATTCGCCGTCGGTCGCTATCACTCCCTGCATGCGCGCCGCCTGGTGCTGCCGGAGGAGATCGCCGTCACCGCGGAAACCGAGGATGGCGTCGTCATGGCCATCGAGCACAAGCGCCTGCCCATCGCGGCAGTACAGTTCCACCCGGAATCGCTGATGACGGACCCGAACCGCATCGGCATGCCACTGGTCGCCGCCATGCTCACCCGTCTCACCCGCGCCAACGCCGGCTGACGGCGCGCTTCGTGGCCCTGGGGAAAGGCGCCGCCTTTCCCCAGGCCCCTATCCGCCAGGACCCTGCGGGCCCTGGACCCGGTTCGCTGGCTCTTGCTGTTGGCTGGATCGCGCCAGAGCGCCATGCGCTCCGGCAACTGCGGGCGCCACCAGCGCGGGCAGGGTGTTTTTCTTCTTTTCGGGCGCCCCACCGATCCGCCTGCTCCCAATGATCGGGCCATAAGACAACGGCCACCACCGGCACCCACGAAAGCCCGGGGTCCGGGGACCGGCTTCGGTCCCCGGCGGAGTGGGGGTCTCGGGAGCGAGACGGAGCCTTGCCTCCGGGGGCCAGCCAGGCGGCAGGATGCCCGCCACGGCAAATCCATTTGACATCCCCGCTCGCACCCCGAAGGCTCCGCCCACCCGGACAGGAGGCGCCCGGCATGGCGGACCATCCCTCACCACCACGCCACGCCCGCTGGCGCCGCCGCGATGCGCTGCTGCTCCCCGCCGCGCTCGCCGCCGCCACCCCCGCGCGGGCCGAGGGGCGGGTGATCGACCTGCTGCTGGTCCTGGCCATCGACGCCTCCGGCAGCATCGATGCCGACGAGTTCCGCCTGCAGCGCGAGGGCTGCGCCCAGGCCATCACGCATCCCGACGTGCTGGCCGCCATCAATTCCGGTCCGCTCGGCGCCATCGGCATCGCCGTGGTGGAATGGGGCGCCCCGGGCGGCGCGGCCACGGTGGTGGACTGGCACCGCATCGACGGTGCCGCCGCCGCCCGGGACATGGCCGGCGCCGTGATGGCCGCGCCCCGTTCGCCGCAATCCTGGAACGCCATCGGCGACGCGGTGGACCATTCCGCCCGCCTCCTGGCTACGGCGCCCTGGCGGGCCGACGAGCAGGTGATTGATCTGTCCGGCGACGCGCCCGACATGCGCAGCCTCCGTCCCATCGAGACGGCGAGGCGCGAGGTCGAGGCCCGGGGCATCGTGATCAACGCCCTGGCCATCGAGGGCGGCCGGCCTGGCCTGCGCCAGACCTACGAAGCCACCGTCATCGCCGGCCCGGGTGCCTTTGTCATGACAGCGGAATCCCGTGCCGACTTCGCCCGCGCCCTCCGCGCCAAGCTGATCCGGGAGATCGCCTGAGACCGCCTTTGACCACCTCCCTGGACCACCTCCCTGGGCGCATGGCCCACAGGCGCCCTCGTCACTTGCAAAACCCGTTCCTCACGCCCATCTTGGGCTCGTCAGTTTCGTCGTGCCGGCCTGTTCTCCTTGCTCCTCCGAGCGTCGAGCTCGGTGTCCGTTCCCCTCGATGCCGATCCGGTGCGCATGTCGCGCCCCGGCCTCCGTCGAAAACGGAACACCCATCATGGCCTCAGGCACCGTCAAGTGGTTCAACAGCACCAAGGGCTTTGGCTTCATCCAGCCGGATGACGGCTCTAAGGACGTCTTCCTTCACATTTCCGACGTGCAGCGCGCCGGTCTCCAGGAGCCCCGCGAGGGCGACAAGATCGAATACGAGCTCGTCCAGGGCCAGCAGGGCCGCGTCTCCGCGGGCAATCTCCGCGCGGCGTGACGTGTCGGGGAGGGGCCTCCCCTCCCCGGGACCGGCGGGCATGGCCCGTCCGGATACCGGACCGCCCCCTCCGGGGCTGTCCGGACATCCACGGCAGATTCCGCAACCCGGAAGGAAAGCCCATGGCCAACCACCGTTTCCAGATCGGCGACGAGGTCGAGCTGGTTCCCCACCTCTTCAATCCGCATGAGGCACGGGGCCGCTACACCATCACCCGCCTCCTGCCGAACGATTCGCCGGACCGCGAGTACCGCGTCCGCCAAGGCCAGGACGGCCAGGAACGCGTCGTGCGCGAGAGCGAGATGCGCCTGAGCGCGACCAGCGTCCTCGGCCGGAACACCATGCCAGCCTGACACCCGCTTCGCCGTTCCTCCTTCCTCCCTTCCCCCCAGGTGCATCCCGTGTCCCAGCAGACCAAGCCGAAGCCCAAATCCGCCGCGGAGCCGGCAGCGCCGCCTGAGGGCCTGGAGGACACCATCGCCTATCTGGCCAAGCGCCACCGCGTTTCCCCCGCCATCGTGCGAGAGATCGCCCGCCGCTCCGGCCAGACGGAGCGCAGCGCCCTGGAGCGCGAGATCGAGCGCGGCAAGTCCCGCCGCTGATCCGCGGCCCTGATCCGGACTGGGGCCAACCCGCCTCAGCCCGCATCCACCGAACGCGTGGCACTGGCAGAGTAAAGGCTGTGGGCGGGGAAACGGGGCGGCATCACGCCGCCACGCCCACCGCCCGCGCCATCCGTCCCATCGCATAGGGCTCCACCGGGATCGCCGTGTCCCGTCCCGCGATCATCGCCGCCAGCAACTCCCCGGTGCCGCAGCCGATCGTGAAGCCCAGCCCGCCATGGCCGAGGTTGAGCCAGAGCCCGTCGATCCCGCTCGGCCCCAGGACCGGCTTCCAGTCCGGCGTCGCGGGCCGCAGTCCGGCCCAGGGCTGCGCGCGCGGCCAGTCGGCGGCGGCGGGGAAGACCTCCCGCGCCTGCCGCGTCAGCGTGTCGAGCCGGCGCTGCACCAGATCGGTGCCGAAGCCGACGAGATCCACCATCCCCGCCACGCGCAGCCGCCCCTCGGAACCCGCCGAGGCCCGGTCCAGCAGCGCATAGACCACCTTGTGGTGCGCGTCGGTGATACTGATCTCCGGCGGCAGGTCCCCCGCCCGGGTCGGCACGGTGAGGCTGTAGCCCTTCAGCGGATAGAGCGGGATCGCCAGCCCCAGCGGCTCGGCCAGCGACAGCGCCCCGATGCCGGAAGACAGGACGAAGGCATCCGCCTCCACCAGCCCCGCCGGGCTTTCCGCCGCGACCACCGCGCCGTTCGACAGGCGCAGCGCCGTCACCGGGTGGTTGAAGCGGAAACGGATGTTCGGCCATCCCCGCAGCACGCCGCGCAGCGCCTCGCAGAATCCGTGCGCGTCGCCCACCGCCTCGTCCGGCGTGAAGACGCCGCCCGCCAGCTTCTCCGCCGTGTCGCGCAGCGCCGGCTCCAGTGCCAGGCACTCGCGCGCATCCAGCACCTGTTGCTTCGCGCCATACTGGGCCTGGTACGCCACCAGCGCGGCCGCGCCGCGCAGGTCGCCCTCGTCACGGAACACCACCAGCTTGCCGTTCTGCCGCCAGGAGAAATCCAGCGGGTCACGCGCCATCATCGCATCGAGCACGCCGCGGCTGTGATAGGCGAGCGCCAGCATCTCCCGCGTGCCCTGCTCGAACACCTCGCGCCGGGAGGCCCGCAGGAAAGCCTTCAGCCAGCGCCAGAGCCGCGGATCGGCCTGTGGCTTCAGCCGCAGCGGCGCCTCGCCGTCGAAGATCCAGTGCATGCCCTTGCGCGCCACGCCCGGCGCCGCCAGCGGCGCGACATAGGAGTAGCTGAGCTGCCCGCCATTCGCCCGGCTGGTGCCCAGGCCAGGCCCGGCCTCCCGGTCCAGCACCGTCACTTCATGCCCGTCCCGCCCGAGGTGATAGGCGGCCGCCAGGCCGGCGATTCCGGCCCCGAGAACGCAGACCCTCATGGCCGGACGATCCCAACGCACAGGGATTGCGGGGGGCAAGGACGGTATCCGGGCATGACAGGTCTCACAAGGCAGCGATCTGTGGAACAGGGGGCCGGAAAGCCGGCCCCCCTGTCAAACGATCATGCGCCCTATCCGGACGGCAGGCCTATAGCTGCGGGGCGCAGGACAGCCCCATGCCGGCCTGCCCCCCCTACTCCGCCGGATGCAGCCGGGCCGGCCCCGAATCGCGCCGCCGCCCACGCAGCCGCCAGCGGTCCAGGGCCAGGTAGATCACCGGCGTGGTGTAGAGCGTGAGCAACTGGGACAGGATCAGCCCGCCGATGATGGAGATGCCGAGGGGCTGCCGCAGTTCCGCCCCCACGCCGCTGCCCAGTGCCAGGGGCAGCGCGCCGAAGAGCGCAGCCAGCGTCGTCATCAGGATCGGCCGGAAGCGGTCGCGGCAGGCGGCCAGAATGGATTCCTCGCTCGACGCGCCCTCCTCCCGCTCATGCGTCAGCGCGAAATCCACCAGCATGATCGCGTTCTTCTTCACGATGCCCATCAGCAGGATCACGCCGATCAGCGCCACGACGCTGAAGGAGGTGCCCGTGACCAGCAACGCCAGCAGCGCCCCCAGCCCCGCCGTCGGCAGGGTGGATAGGATGGTCAGCGGGTGGACATAGCTCTCATAGAGCACGCCCAGCACGATGTAGATCGAAACCAGCGCCGCCAGGATCAGCAGCGGCTGCGAATTCTCGAAATCCTGGAAGGCGGCGGCATTGCCGCCATACTGGGTGCGGATGCTGGCCGGCAGCATGATCTCCCGCTCCGCCTGGGCGACCAGTTCCTGCGCCTGCCCCAGGGAGATGCCTTCCGCGAGGTTGAAGGTGATGGTGGTGGCCGGGAACTGGCTGCGATGCGTCACGCGCTGCGGCGCCGTCTCCCGCCGCACCTTCGCCACGGCCAGCAGCGGCACCGGCCCATCGCGCCCGGGCACGAAGACGCGGTCGAACTGCGTCGCGCTCTGCTGAAGGGAGGGTGTGACCTCCAGCACCACGCGATACTGGTTGCGGGACATGTAGATGGTGGAAACCTGCCGCTGCGCGAAGGCATTGTTGAAGGCGGCGCTGATATCCTCCACCCCCACGCCGAGCCGGGAAGCGGCGTCGCGGTCGATGATCAGCCGCTCCACTAGCCCCGCGCTTTCCTGGTCCGAGGAGACGTCCGTGATGCCCTGCACGGTGCGCAGCTTGCGGACCATCTTGTCGGTCCAGTCGCGCAACTCCTCGATATCCGTGCTCAGCATCACGTAGGAGTACTGCGCGTTGCCGCCCCGGCCGCCGATGAAGAGATCCTGCTGCGAGCGCATGAAGACGTTCACGCCCGGGATATGGCTGAGCGGCGCGCGCAGCCGGTCGATCACCTGGGCCGCCGTCACATCGCGTTCGTCGCGGGGCTTGAGCTGGATGTAGATCGAGCCGGAGTTGGTGCCGCCGTTGAAGCCCGTGCCGATGGTGGTGCCGAGGCTGGCCACCGCCGGGTCGGCGGCGATGATCTCGCTCACCCGCTGCTGCAACTGCATCATCCGGTCGAAGGAGGTATCGGGCGCCGCCTGGCTGAAGCCCTGGATCAGCCCCGTATCCTGCTCCGGAAAGAAGCTCTTGGGCACGACCATGTAGAGCCAGATGGTCAGCGCCACGAAGCAGAGCGTGGCCAGCAGCGCGGTGCGCCGGAAATGCAGCACCACGCGCAACGTGCGCAGATAGACGTGGATCACGGCATCCAGCACCCGCTCGAAGCCCCGCGCCAGGCGGCCCGGTGGCCGCTCCGGCCCGGTCCCGCCGAAATGCGCCGTGATCATCGGCGTCAGCGTCAGGGACAGCACGCCCGAGACCAGCACCGCCACCGCCAGCGTCACCGAGAATTCCCGGAAGATGCGCCCGACCACGCCGCCCATGGCCAGCAGCGGCAGGAAGACCGCCACCAGCGAGACGGTGATGGAGACGATGGTGAATCCGATCTCCCGCGCCCCCTCCAGCGCCGCCTCGACCGGCCCCATCCCGCGTTCGCGCAGGCGGGACACGTTCTCGATCATCACGATGGCATCGTCCACCACGAAGCCGACCGCGATGGTCAGCGCCATCAGAGAGAAATTGTTCAGCGAGTAGCCAAGGAACCACATCACCACCAGCGTGGCGAGCAGCGAGAGCGGCACCGCCGCGCTGGCCGCCAGGATCGAGGACAGCCGCCGCAGGAAGACCGCCACCACCCCGATCACCAGGCCGATGGAGAGCAGCAGGGTGAACTCCACCTCCTCCACACTGGCGCGGATCGTGCCGGACCGGTCGCTCTGGACATTGACCTGAACCCCGCCCGGGACCCAGCGCAGCAGTTGCGGCTCCATGGCGCGCACGCCGTCCACCACCTCGATCACATTGGCATCGGCCTGCTTGTACACCTGCAGCAGCACGGAGGGGCGGCTGTCGAAGAACCCCGCCTGCCGCCGGTTGCGGCTACCATCCGTGACATGCGCGATGGCGGAAAGCCGAACCACGCCCCGGTCCGTCGCCTTGACGATCAGCGTCTGGAAATCCCGGGCCTTCAGCAGCCGGCTGTTCAGCCCGATCGAGGCCGCCTGCTCCGGCCCGTCGATCAGCCCGTTCGCCTGGGTGACGTTGGCGTTGCTGAGCGCGGTGCGCACATCCTCCAGCGACAGGCCCGCCGCCGCGATGGCATCCGGGTTCACCGCCACGCGCACCGCCGGCTGGTCGGCGCCCCCCACCTGCACCTGCGCCACGCCATCCACCTGCGACAGGCGCTGCGCCACGATGCTGTCCGCCACGTCATAGAGCGCGCTCTGCGTCAGCGTGTCCGAGGTCAGCGCCAGGATCATCACCGGCGCATCCGCCGGGTTGATCTTGCGCACGGTCGGCGGGTTGGGCAGGCCGGAGGGCAGGTCCTGCCGCGCCGCGTTCACGGCGGCCTGCACATCACGCGCGGCGCTTTCCTGCGTCCGGCTGATGTCGAACTGGATGATGATGTTGCCCGTGCCGGTGGAGGAGAAGGAGGTCATCTCCGTGATCCCCGCCACCGCGCCGATCTGCCGTTCCAGCGGCGC
Source organism: Roseomonas gilardii subsp. gilardii (assembly GCF_023078375.1). Taxonomy (NCBI): domain Bacteria; kingdom Pseudomonadati; phylum Pseudomonadota; class Alphaproteobacteria; order Acetobacterales; family Roseomonadaceae; genus Roseomonas; species Roseomonas gilardii. Next base: position 159,588 of record NZ_CP095554.1, read on the forward strand.
GATCACCGTGGCCGCCAGCGTCTCGGGATTGGCACCGGGCTGGTTCACCTGCACGAAGATGGTGGGCAGGTCCACGCGCGGCATGGCCGAGACGGGCAGCTTCACGAAAGCCACGATGCCCGCCAGCATCATCCCCACCGCCAGCAGGAAGGTGGCGATGGGCCGCCGGATGAAAGGGGCGGAGATCGAGAACACCGCCCCGCTACTCCGCCGGCGCCGGGGAGGTTCCGTCCGAGGCCCCATCCGCCCCGCGCCAGCGCGCGACCATGGCCCGCAGCCGCTCCATCCCCAGATAGACCGCCGGGGTGGTGAAGAGGGTGATGAGCTGGCTCAGCAGCAGCCCGCCGACGATGGAAACACCCAGCGGCAGCCGCAGCTCCGACCCGATGCCGGAGGACAGCACCAGCGGCAGCGCGCCCAGCAGCGCCGCGGCGGTGGTCATCATGATCGGGCGGAAGCGCAGCAGGCAGGCCTCCACCACCGCCTCGCGCGGCGGCAGGCCCCGCTCCCGCTGCGCCTCCAGCGCGAAGTCGATGACCATGATGCCGTTCTTCTTCACGATGCCCATCAGCAGGATGATGCCGATCAGCCCCACCACGGAAAGGTCGAGCCCCCACAGCTCCAGCGCCAGCAGCGCGCCGATGCCGGCGGAAGGCAGGGTGGAGAGGATGGTGATGGGGTGGATCAGGCTCTCGTAGAGCACGCCCAGCGTGATGTAGATCACGATGATCGCCGCCAGGATGAGCCAGGGCTGCCCGGCCAGCGAGGTGTTGAACTCCGCCACGTCGCCGCCGAAGCGCCCCTGCACCGTGTCCGGCAGCCCGATCTCGGCCTCGGCGGCATGGATCGCATCCACCGCCTCGCCCAGCGACATCCCCTCCTCCAGGTTGAAGCTGATCGTCACCGCCGGGAACTGATTCTCCCGCGTCACCAGCAGCGGCGCGCGCGTGCGGGTGAAGGTCGCGATCTCCGCCAGCGGTACCTCCACGCTCGTCGTCGTGGTGGTGCCCGCATTGGTCGTGCTGGTGCTGGAACTGCTGCCGGTGACACGGATCTGCCCGATCATGCTCGGATCGCTGCGGATGGGGTCGGAGGCCTCCAGCACCACCCGGTACTGGTTGCTCTGGCCGTAGATGGTGGAAATCTGGCGCTGACCGAAATTGTCGTAGAGCGCGTTGGCCACGTTCGCCATGCTGACGCCGAGGCGGGAGGCCTTGTCGCGGTCCACCTGGATGGCGACGCGGATGCCGTCGTCGCGCTGGTCGCTCGCCACGTCACGCAGGCCGGGGATCCGGCGGAACCGCTCCACCACACGCGGGGCCCAGAGGCCCAGGCGCTGCGCATCGGAGTCGGTCATCGTGTACTGGTACTGCGTGGTGGAAAGCCGCGCGCCGATCTGGATGTCCTGCACGGCGACCGGATAGGCGATGCCGCCCGGCACGGCGTCGAGCCGCGGCTGCAGCCGCGCGATCACCTGCTGCGCCGTCACGTCGCGCTCGCCGCGCGGGCGCAGCACGGCGATGATGCGCCCGGTGTTCTGCGCCGGGTTGGTCGCCCCCGCCCCGGCGGTGACGGCGACGGAGGAGACCGCCGGGTCCTGCCGCACCACCTCGGCCAGCCGCTGCTGCAAGGCCGCCACCCGGGTATAGGAGGCATCCTGCGGCGCCTCGGTGGTGATCTGGATCAGCCCGTTGTCCTGCGCCGGCAGGAAGCCCTTGGGGATCACCACATAGAGCCAGCCTGTCAGCAGCACCGTCCCCAGCGCCACCAGCAGCGTCAGCCCCTCATGCCGCAGCGTGACCATGAGCATCCGCCCATAGCCGCGCCGCACCCGCTCGAAGCCGTTCTCCACCCAGCGCGCCACCAGCCCCGGCTCGGCATGCGGACGCAGCACCAGGGCGCACATCATCGGCGTCAGGGTCAGGGAAATCACCATGGAGACCAGCACCGCGGCGGTCAGCGTCTCGGCGAATTCCCGGAACAACCGTCCGACCACCCCCTCCATGAACAGCAGCGGGATGAAGACCGCGATCAGCGAGACGGTGAGCGAGACGATGGTGAAGGCGATCTGCCGCGCGCCCGCATAGGCGGCGTCGAGCGGCTTCTTCCCTTCCTCGATCAGCCTCACGATGTTCTCGATCATCACGATCGCATCGTCCACCACGAAGCCGGTGGCGATGGTCAGCGCCATCAGCGACAGGTTGTCGAGCGAATAGCCCATCATCGCCATGACGCCGAAGGTTCCGATGATCGACAGCGGCAGCGACACCGCCGGCACCAGCGTCGCCCGCCCGCTGCCGAGGAAGAGGTAGATCACCCCCACCACCAGCGCCACGGCCAGAACCAGCGTCAGTTCCACCTCGTGCACCGAGGCGCGGATCGTTTCCGTCCGGTCCGACACGACCGCCAGCCGCGCCCCCGCCGGGACGGAGGCCGAGAGCTCCGGCATCAGCGTCTGGATGCGCCCCACCGTCTCCACGATATTGGCGCCCGGCTGGCGCTGCACGTCGATCAGGATGGCGGGCCTGCCGTTGAACCAGGCGCCGTTGCGGTCGTTCTCCAGCGCCTCCACCGAGGTGCCGACATCGCGCAGCCGCACCGGCGCGCCGTTCTGCCAGGCGATGATGACATCGCCGAATTCCGCCGGCGTGCTGATCTGGTCATTGGCCAGGATGCTCGCCGCCTGCCGCGCCCCGTCCAGCGTGCCCTTGGGCGAGTTCTGGTTGGCGTTGGCGATGGCGGTGCGCACCGTCTCCAGCCCGATGCCATAGGCGGCGAGGCGCTGCGGATCGACCCGCAGCCGCACCGCGGGCCGCATGTTGCCCTGCACGCTGACCCGCCCCACCCCGCTCACCTGCGCCAGCTTCTGCGCCAGGATCGTGTCCGCCGTGTCGCTCAGCCGCGCGATGGGCAGCGTGTCGGAGGTCAGCGCCAGGGTGATGATCGCCGGGTCCGCCGGGTTCACCTTGCTGTAGGTCGGTGGATAGGGGAGCGTGGAGGGCAGCGTCCCCCGCGCCGCGTCCAGCGCCGCCTGCACGTCCTGCGAGGCGGTGTCCATGCTCTTGTCGAGCCGGAACTGCAACGTGATCCGGTTCACCCCCGGCCCCGAGACGGCGGTCATCGCCGTCAGGCCGGAGATCTGCGCGAACTGCCGCTCCAGCGGTGCCGAGACCAGCAGCGCCACCGTGTCCGGCGAGGCGCCGGGGAGTTGCGTGCTGACCTCGATGGTCGGGAAATCCACCTCCGGCAGCGAGGAGACCGGCAGGCGCAGATAGCCCAGGATGCCCCCCAGCAGCACCGCGATGGCCAGCAGCGTGGTCGCCACCGGCCGGGCGATGAAGGGTGCGGCGATATTCAATTCCGTGCCCCCGCTTGGCCTCCCGCCTGGCCTCCCGCCTGATTCCCCATCTGGGCCTCGGCCTGGCGGCGGCCCTGCCGCGCCGCCGTGGGCGTTGCCGGTGCCTCCTTCGGCGCGGCCGGGTCCACCACCGAGACCGTGGCCCCCGGGTTGAGCCGCAGCGCGCCCGAGGTCACCACCCGCTCGCCGGCTTTCAGCCCCTGGCGGATCACGGCCTCGCTCAGCGTCAGCGGGCCGAGCGTGACCGGGCGCTGCTCCGCCTTGCTGTCCCCGCCCACCACGAAGACATAGGCTCCGTCCGGCCCCTGCTGCACGGCGACCAGCGGTACCACCATGGCATCCGGCACCGTTTCGATGCCGATGCGCAGGTTCACGAAGGCCCCGGGCCAGAGGCTGCTGTTCTCGTTGGGAAAGACCGCCCGCGCCTTCACCGTGCCGGTGGCGCTGTCCACCTGGTTGTCCACGGTCAGCAGCGTGCCCTCCGCGCCCGGGTCGTCCCCCGCCGCGATGGTCCGCACGGGCACCTTGCCTGCCGCCTGGGCTCGTAGCAGCCGGCCCAGCTCCTGCTGCGGGATGGTGAAGATGGCGGTGATCGGACGCATCTGTGTCAGCGTCACGAGGCCGTTGCTGTCCGAGGTCTGCACGAGGTTCCCCGGATCGACCTGCCGCAGCCCCACCCGCCCGTCGATCGGGGAGCGGATCACGGTGAAGTCCACCTGCGTCTGCGCGCTGTCGATGGAGGCCTGGTCCTGCGCCACCTGGGCCTCGTACATCGCCACCTGGGCGCGCTGCGTGTCCACCTGCTGCCGCGTCACGCCATTGGCCGCCAGCAGCCCCTGGTAGCGTTGCAGGTCCACCTTCGCATTGGCGAGCTGCGCCTGGTCATAGGCTTTCTTCGCCTTGGCCTGTTCCAGCGCGGCGACATAGGTGCGGTCGTCGATGCGGGCGAGGAGGTCGCCCTTCCTCACCTCCTGCCCTTCCTTGAAGGCCACCTCGACCAGCGTGCCGGAGACCTGGGAACGCACGGTGATGGTGTTCAGCGGCGTCACCGTGCCCAGCGCATCGATGGTCAGCGGCAGGTCCTTCACCTCGGCCGCGGCCACCGTGACCGGCACGGGCGCGCCCCCGCCGGGGCCGCCCGGCCCGCGCCGCCGCGCTCCGGCCGGCGGGGCACCGGCGGGGGCACCGTTCCGGGCGCTCGTCGTGCCGCCCTCGCTGCCTCCGCCGAGATAGTGCTTCCAGGCCCAGTAGCCGCCGCCACCCAGCCCGGCGAGCAGGACGATCAGCACCACGAGGCGGGAGAAGGATGACCGTGTCATGGGAATCTTTCGTCTCAGCGCCAGCCACCGCCCAGGGCGCGGAACAGCCCCACCGCGGCCTGGAAATAGGCGAGCCGCGCCTGCACCAGGCTGGTGCGGGCGGAGAACAGAGTCTGCTGCGTGTTGATCAGGGTGATCAGATCAATGGTCCCGGCGCGGAGCTGCGCCTCGGAGATATTGTAGGCCTGCTGCGCCTTTGCAGCCGCATTCGCCTGCCGTTCCACGCGATCCGCCGATTCACGGAAGGCGATCAGCGCGTTCTCCACATCCACCAGCGCCTCGACGATGGCGCGGCGGTACTCCACCACCAGTTCCTGCGCCTGCGCCCGGCTCAGCTCGACCTGCCCACGCAGCGCGCCGCCGTCGAAGATGCTTTGCGTGATCGAGGCGGCGAGCGTGAAGAAGGCGGCCTCCGGCGTCACCAGATTGGCGAGACTCAGCGTCTGGAACCCGCCCTGCGCCGTCAGCGTCACCGAGGGCAGGAGCGCCGCCCGCGCCGCCGCCACATCGGCATTGGCCGAGGCGAGGTTGGCCTCCGCCAGATGCACGTCCGGCCGCCGCGCCAGCACCTCCGCCGGCAGGCCCGGCGCCGCCGAGGGCACGCGGAGCTGGTCCAGCCGTCCGCCCTCGACCTTGAAGCTCTCCGGCGTCCGCCCGATCAGCGTGGCGATGGCGTTGATGTTCTGCCCGATGGTCTGGCGCAGCGGCGGCACGGCCGCCTCCTGCTGCGCCACCACCGTCTCCTGCTGCGCCAGGTCCAGCCCCGTGGCCGTGCCCGCCGCCACCTGGGCGCGGATCACCGTCAGCACCCGGTTGGCGGCGTCCAGGTTGTCGAGCTGCGTGCGCAGCTCCTCCTGCGCCTCCAGCACCGTGAAATAGGTGTCCGCCAGCGAGGCCTGGGTGGTCATCATCACCGTGCCGACATTGAAGCGGCGGGCGATGGCGGTCTGCCGCGCCGCCTCGGTGGCGTTGCGGTTCTTGCCCCAGAAGTCGATCTCGTAGCTCGCCGCCAGGGTCAGGCTCTTGACCGAGCGGGTGGTGGCGCTCGTGCGGCCATAGCCGCTGGAGCGCGCCTGGCTGGCATCGCCGCTGGCATCCAGCGTCGGCAGCAGGGAGGCCCCGGTGATCCGCAACTGCGCATCGGCCTGCCGCACCTGCGCCTCGGCGGCGGCCAGATCGAAGTTCCCCCCCGCCGCGGCTTCCATCAGCCGGTCCAGCTCGGGCGAGCCGAAGCCCTTCCACCAGTCCGGGTCGGGCCATTGCGCCCGGGTCTCCGCCTGGGTCTCGGCCGCCTCGCGGAAGCGGCCCGGCAGGGCGAGGCCGGAGCTCACGGGCTCCGGCCTCGGCCCGCAGGCGGCCAGCGCGGCGGCGGAACAGGCGAGCAGCAGCAGCGCCCGCCGGGGTGCCGAAGGGGAAGCCTGATGGGACCAAGGGCGGACAACATCCCCGGCGGGCCGCACAGCCCCGCCCGCGGTCTCAGCGAAATCGCTCAATCGTCCCCGTCTCCCGACTGGTCCCCGGACTGATCCCTCGCCCGGTCCCCCGCCCCGGGGCCGTGGCCGTCGCCACCCCGGCCGCGCCGCCCCTGGGGGCGGCCGGCGGGCATGTCCTCGGCGATCCGCCGCCGCCCCTCCGGTGAGATCTCACCCATCGCCTGCACCAGGCTTGTGTCGAAACTCCGGCTGAACTCCGCCCCCCGGCCCGCGCGGTGGCCAGCGCCGCCTGCAGCGCCGCCGGGTCGAAAGGCTCGCGCCCGATGCTGGCCCGCACATCGGCGAAGGATTCGCGCAGCCGCCGCCGGGCCGCGTCTCGCGCCTCCCGTCCCGTCTCCATGCGCGCGTGGAAGATCTCCCGGTCCCCGGGCGGCAGCAGGCGCTCCATATGGGCGATCAGCCGGCGCGGGTCCGGCGGCCCGCCGCCACCGCCCGGATCGCGGAACAGCAGCAGCCCGCCGAGCACGAGGTTGAGCGCCAGCGACGCGCCGAGGGCGGCCCGCAGCAGGACAGGAACGGAAAGGCGCATCGTCAGGAGTCGGTATCCAGCAGGGCCAGGACCTGAGTGGCGGAAATCAGGGCGTTGTCGTCGTCCGGGCCGAAGGAATCCGGCAGGCTGAGGCTGGGTGGCGAGATCGCCAGCCAGACGGCGCAGACGGTCAGCATGGCCAGGGCGCCGCATCCGGCCGGCAGCAGCGGGCGGAACCAGGCCCGCAGCCGCCCGCCCGCCTCCACGGACAGGGTGGCGGAGGCCGGCATCCGCGCCACCCGGGCCGCCACCGCGGCACGCATCCGCGCCAGGGCCTCCGGGTCGGGCGGCAGCGCGGCGCCCCCCGGCGTGGCGTCCAGCGCCGCGTCCAGCCGCAGCGCCTCCGCCAGCAGCGCCCTTGCCTCGGCGGAGGTGTCGAGCAGCACCTGGGCCGCCCTGGCCTCCCCCTCCGGCCAGCGCGCGAGGCCGGCCCCATGGGTCTCCAGCCGCCGGCGGAAATCGCGAAGCTCCATGGCCCTCACCCCTTTCCACTCCGCAGCCGCGCCAGAAGGAACAGCCGCCCGCGCCGCAACAGACCTTCCAGCGCCCTCGGGGTCACGTCCAGTGCCGCCGCGGCCTCGGCCCCGCTCAGCCCCTGGTCATAGGCGAGGGCCAGAGCCGCCCGCTGCCGGGGCGGCAGGTCCCGCAGCGCGGCCGCCACCGCCGCCCGGTCCTGCCGCGCCGCCAGCGCCGCCTCCGGGTCCGGGCCCGGGTCCGCCTGCCGCAGCGCTTCCTCCAGCGGCGCGGCACCGCGATGCTCGCCGGGGCGCCGGGCCCGGTCGATCGCGAGGTTCACGGCGATCCGGTAGAGCCAGGTGGACAGCTTCGCCCTGCGCGGATCGAAACGCGCCGCATCCCGCCAGGCCCGCAGCATCGCCTCCTGCGCCACCTCCTCCGCCTCCGCCGGGCGTCCGGTGACGCGCAGCGCCGCGTTGTAGAGCAGCGGCAGTTGCCGGGTGCAGAGATGGTCGAAGGCCAACCGGTCCCCGGCCGCAGCCCAGGCGATCAGGGTCTCGTCCGTCGCGGCCCCGCGGTCCCGCTCCAGGGCCGGAACCTCGGCGGCCAGGTCTCTCGCGACGGACCCGGCTTGGCGGAACGGGGAATATCTCAGGGAGGACTCGATCCGGCCAGAAAGGGTGAGGCTGAGCATGGGGGGAATAAGGGGACCGGTCGGTTGCGTCATCCCTGATACGGTGCAACCGGAGCGAACCCACGCGCCGGGGTATCATTTTTCTGCACCGCGGCCCGCCTCCCGGCTTCCGGAAAGGCCCGATCGCCCGCCGCGCCCCCGGCCGGGAGGGGGAGGCGGGGCCGGCCTTGCCGGGCGTCCCGTTCCGCCCGTTCGGGGAAGACCCGGCCGCCCCTTATGGGAGCCGGGAGCCACGCCGCCGCAGCCTGACCCGCCGCCCCCGGCGCACAGTTGTTCTCTTCCCGCCGCCGTCGGCCCCGTCACCGCCGCGCCGGGCCCGCCACCAACCGGTGAGCAGCCCCAGCCCCGCCAGCACCAGGAAGGGCAGCCCCACCAGGGGCGACAGCACGGCGGACAGGTCGGGCGACCCGCCCCGGGCGAAGATCTCCGCCAGCCCGGCCCCGATCCAGGCATAGACCAGCGTGGCTGGCAGGATGCCCAGTGCCGTGGCGGCGGCAAAGACCGGCCACCGCATCCCCACCATGGCCGGGGCGACATTGCCCAGCCAGAACGGCACCACCGGCATGAAGCGCAGGGACAGCAGATACCAGAACCCGTCCTGTTCCAGCGATGGCCGCAGCCGTTCCACCAGTGGCCCGATCTGGCGGTGCACCAGCGGCTCCAGCGCCGAGCGCACGATCAGGAAGAGCAGCGACCCGCCCAGCGTCGCGGCCGTCACCGCCAGCCCGGTGCCCAGCCAGCGCCCGAACAGGAAGCCCCCCGCGAGTGTCAGGATGGTGCCCGGCACCAGGCAGGCCGTGCAGAGCGCATAGGCCACCACATAGATCAGCACCGCCTGCAGGGGATGCGTCTCGACGAAGACCGCCAGCGTCTCCCGGTACTCCGCCAGCGCCCCCAGGCTGAGATAGCGCCCCAGCCCCAGCGCATAGGCCAGGACACCCCCGGCCAGCAGCAGCGCCAGCGGCCAGAGCCGCAGCCACGTGCCGCCGGACCGTCCACCCGGCTGCCGCCCGGGCCGCCCGTGATGCCGGTCATGCTGCGCCGCCGCGCCGTCCCGCTTCGCCGTCATGCCGGGCCGCCGAACGGGAAGGGTGTCCAGGTGTCGCGCGGCTCGTCCCGGAGCCCACCGGCTCCATCCCCCTGCCCATCCCCCTGCCCATCCCCCTGGCGACATCTCCGCATCCCCCGGCAACGCCCCGCGCCGCCGGCGGATGCGCCGCTCCCTTCCGCGGCCCGACCGAAGGCTGGCCCGGCGCGAAGCGGCTTCCCTTGCCCGCGCGGTCTTGATACGCCGGCCATCACCGATGCGACCTGCCCTGCATGCCTTCCTGGTGAACGGCCGCTTCGGCGACCCCGCCCTCTATGTCGAGCTGCCCTTCGAGCGCCGGGCGCTGATCTTCGACCTGGGCGACCTGCACGTGCTGTCCCCCCGCCGCCTGCTGCGGCTGGAGGCGGCGCTGGTCACCCACGCCCATATGGACCACCTGATCGGCTTCGACACGCTGCTCCGCCACCTCGTCGGGCGCGAGAAGCGCTTCGCCCTGGTCGGGCCGGACGGCATCGCCGCCCGCATCGGCCACAAGCTCCAGGGCTATAGCTGGGACCTCGCCGGCCTCTACGCCGCCGAACTGATCTTCGAGGTCATCGAGGTCACCGCCAGCCCCCATGATGGCCCGGATGGCGGATTGCTCTGGCGCCGCACACGCTTCCGCCTTTCCACCGGCTTCGCCGCCGAACCGGGCGAGACGGGCAGGGCGGAGGACGGCACCGTCCTGCGCCTCCCCCGGCTGGAGATCCGGGCCGCCCTGCTCTCGCACCACGGCGCCCCCTGCCTCGGCTACCTGCTGCGCGAAGTGTCCCACGTGAATCTCTGGCGCGAGCGGCTGGACGTGATGGGCCTGCCCACCGGCCCCTGGCTGAACGGGCTGAAGCGCGCCATCCAGGAGGGCGCACCGGACGATCATCCGGTCCCCGTCCCCGCCCGTGGCCAGGAAAGCACCCTCCCAGGCACTCTCCCCTTGGGTCTGCTGCGCCAGGCCGCCACCGTCACCCCTGGCCAGCGCATCGCCTACTGCACCGATCTCGGCGACACGCCGAGGAACCGCGAGGCCGTCGCCCGGCTGGCGCGGGAGGCCGACCTGCTCTTCCTGGAATCCGCCTTCGCCGCCGGGGATGCCGCCCTGGCCGCGCGGCGCGGCCACCTCACCACCCGCGCCGCCGGGGAGATCGCCCGTGCCGCCCGGGTCCGCCGGCTGGAGCCCTTCCACTTCTCCGCCCGCTATGCCGGGCAGGAGGCACGCATGCTGGCCGAGGCCGCCGAGGCCTTCGGCCGCCCCCTCGCCCCCGCCGAGGTGCCGAAGGGCTGAGGCATCCCTTCATCTCCTTGAAAAACAGCCATTTCCTCCCCATCTCCCAGTGCTTCCGGCAGATCCGAAGGAGAATTCCCGATGGCCAGCGGCTGGGCTCCGGATGGGGCGGTCCAGGACCAGATCGACGACACCGTGACGGACGGCGTGCTGCGCGCCCGTGCCCATATCCCGAAGGGCGAGGGCCCGACCCATTGCGTCGAATGCGACGAGCCGATCCCCGAGGCACGGCGCCGCGCCCTGCCGGGCGTCCGCACCTGCATCGCCTGCCAGTCGGCACTCGACCGCCGCCCGGTGCAGATCGGCTTCAACCGCCGCGGCAGCAAGGACAGCCAGCTTCGCTAGGCCCTCCATCGGACAGCCGGCCGGGCGGGATGGTTCCGGCGGCACAACCTCCACCGCCCCGGATACCGTTCGCGCGCGATCTGCTCTAAGCCTTCGCCCCGGACCTGACCGGAAGGAGCGCCCCGATGTCCCATCCGAAGCCCGCGATGCTGGTAATCCTCGACGGCTGGGGATGGCGCGAGGAAGTGGCCGACAACGCCGTCCGCCAGGCCCATACCCCCTGCTTCGACGAGCTCTGGGCCACCTGCCCGCACAGCTTCCTGCGGACCTCGGGCGAGGATGTCGGCCTGCCGGACGGGCAGATGGGCAATTCCGAGGTCGGCCACCTGAACATCGGCGCCGGCCGCATCGTGATGCAGGACCTGCCGCGCATCACCAGGGCGGTGCAGGACGGCTCCATCGCCAGCCTGCCCGCCGTCACCGACCTCATCGCGAAGCTGAAGGCCAGCGGCGGCACGCTCCAGCTCTGCGGCCTGCTCTCCCCCGGCGGCGTGCACAGCCACCAGGATCACGGCCTCGCCCTCGCGAAGGTCTTCGCCGCCGCCGGCATCCCCGTCGCGGTGCATGTCTGGACCGATGGCCGCGACACCACCCCGCTCGGCTCGGTGGAATTCCTGAAGCGCTTCGAGCCCGGACTGCCGCGGGGGGCGCGCATCGCCTCCGTCTCCGGCCGTTATTTCGCCATGGACCGCGACAAGCGCTGGGACCGGGTGCAGAAGGCCTGGAACGCCATGGTCCTGGGCGAGGGACCGAAATCCCCCTCCGCCACCGAGGCCATCGCCGCCGCCCATGCCGCCGGCACCACCGACGAGTTCATCCCCCCGGCCGTGATCGGCGACTATGCGGGCATGAAGGACGGCGACGGGCTGCTCTGCTTCAACTTCCGCGCCGACCGCGTGCGCCAGATCCTGGACGCCATCCTGGACCCGGATTTCACCGGCTTCCCCCGTCCACGCCTGCCGAAGCTGGCCGGCGCCGCCGGCATGACCCAGTACTCCACCGAGCTGGACCGTTTCCTCGCCACGCTCTTCCCGCCCCAGTCGATGAAGGACATCCTGGGCGCCGTGGTCTCCGCCGCCGGCATGCGGCAGCTCCGCATGGCGGAGACGGAGAAGTACCCGCACGTCACCTATTTCATGAATGGCGGCGAGGAAGAGCCCTTCCCCGGCGAGGACCGGGTCATGGTCCCCTCCCCCAAGGTCGCCACCTATGACCTCCAGCCGGAGATGTCGGAGCCGGAGCTGGCGGCGAAGGCCGAGGCCGCGATCCGCTCCGGCCAGTACGACATGATCCTGCTGAACTTCGCCAATGCCGACATGGTGGGCCATACCGGCAGCCTCGCCGCCGCCATCAAGGCCTGCGAGGCCGCCGATGCCGGCCTCGCCCGCATCGTCTCCGCCATCCGCGACATGGGCGGCGCCCTGCTCGTCACCGCCGACCACGGCAATGCCGAGCTGATGCGCGACCCGGTGACGGGCGGCCCGCACACCGCCCACACCACCAACCCGGTGCCGGTGATCCTGCTGGGCGGGCCCCGGGACTGCACGCTGCGCCAGGGCCGGCTGGCCGATCTGGCGCCGACCCTGTTGCAGCTCCTCGGGCTGAGGCAGCCGGAGGCGATGACCGGCCAGTCGCTGATCCAGGGCGGAGGCTGATTGCCGGCGCCGCCTGATCCCCTGCCGCCTGGTGAAAACCGGCGGCGGGTCGGCCCGGGCGCCATCCCGCCCCCTTGCCCGTCCCTCTGGAAGGCCCGGCTGCAAGCCGCCGCACGGGCCACCGCCCTGGCGCTGCTGATGGCCCCCGCCTCCGCCACCATCCTCGCCGCCGCGCCCCGGAAGCCGGCCGAGCGCCCGCCCGGCCGCGAGGACCTGCACCGGGCGGAGCAGGAGGCGGCACAGGCGAAGGACCTCGCCGAGGCCGCCGCCCGCGCCTCCCGCGAGGCCCGGGAATACGAGGAACGCCTGTCCGCCGAGCGCGCCGAGCTGGGCCGCCGTGCCGTCGCGGCCGAGGAGGCGCTGGACGAGGCGCAGAGCCAGCTCGACGCCGCTCAGGCCGACCTCGCCGCCGCCGAGGCCGCGCTGCGGGAACAGTCGGCCCGGTTGGCCCCCCTCCTGCCCGCGATGCGGCGCATGTCCGCCTGGCCGGCCGAGACGCTGCTCGCTCTGCCCGTGCCTCCGGAGGAGGCGCTGCGCGGCGCCCTGGTGCTGCGTGGCCTGGGGCGGCGCCTGTCCGAGGAAGCAACCGCCTACCGCATCGCCCGCGAGCAGACCGGACAGGCCCTGGCCCGCGCCGCCGCCCGGCGCGAGAACCTCGCCCAGGCCCGCGACCGCGCCCGCGCCGCCAGCCAGGCGGTGGAGGCCAGCCTGTCCGAGGCCCGCACCGCGCGCGGGCAGGCCGATCACGCCGAGGAGCGGGCGGCGCAGCGGGCCGCCAGCCTCGCCGCCCGGGCCGGCAACTTGCGCGGCGCCATCGCCCGGCTGGAGCGCGAGGCCGCCGCCCGTGCCGAGCGGGAGGCGAAGGAGAAGGCCGCCCGCGAGGAAGCCACCCGGCAGGCCGCCCAGGCAGCGGCCACGGCCCGGGAGGATGCCCGCCGCGCCGCCCGCCGCAACCGGGAGGACGAGGAGCAGGTCGCCGCCCTGCCCTCCGCCCCCGCCATCCCCCGTGGCCGGGGCCGCGCCCTGCCCGTGGCCGGCCGCGTCATCTCCCAGTTCGGCGCCGGCGGCACCACCGGCCAGACCTGGTCCACGCCCCCCGGCGCCCGCGTCGTCAGCCCCTGCTCCGGGCAGGTGGCCTTCGCTGATACATTTCGTTCCTATGGCCTGCTGTTGATCATGGATTGCGGTGACGGGTACCATGTGGTCCTGTCTGGTCTCGATCGCCTGGACGCCGGGGTGGGGCAGAAGGTCTCGGCGGGCGAGGCGGTCGGCCAGATGGGGCGTCCCTCTTCCGGGCGCCCCAGCCTCTACGTCGAACTCCGGCGCAGGGGACAGGCGGTGGACCCGCGTCCCTGGCTGGCCGGCAATGGCCGCACGGGATAGGGGCGCCTTCTCTGATTTTTTCCTTGTCTCGGGGAGCCTCGGGCGGATGCGGCGCAAGTTCCGGACAGCAACGGGTGTGGCGGTGGCCTTTGTCGCGGGGGCCGTCGCGGGACCCGTGGTGACTTCGACGGTGGTGCCGGCGCTGGCCCAGGATTCCGGCCGGGCCGACACCTACCGGCTTCTCAACCTCTTCGGCGATGTCTTCGAGCGCGTGCGCGCCGACTATGTCGATCCGGTCAACGACCGGGATGCGATCGAGAACGCCATCAACGGCATGCTCCAGGGCCTCGACCCGCACAGCTCCTACATGAACGCGAAGAACTTCCGCGACATGCAGGTGCAGACGCGCGGCGAGTTCGGCGGCCTCGGCATCGAGGTCACGCAGGAAGGCGGCTACGTCAAGGTCATCTCGCCCATCGACGACACGCCCGCCCAGCGCGCCGGCATCAAGCCCGGTGACCTGATCACCAACCTCAACGGCACCTCCGTCCAGGGCATGAGCCTGCAGGACGCGGTGGAGCAGATGCGCGGCGAGCGTGGCTCCTCCATCCGCCTGACCATCCGGCGGGAGGGCGTGACCACGCCCATCGACCTCAGCCTGACGCGCGAGGTGATCCGCCCGCAGGTGGTCCGCGCCCGGCTGGAAGGCAACGACATCGCCTATATCCGCCTCACCTCCTTCAACGAGCAGACCGATCCCGGCCTGCGCAAGACCTTCCAGCAGCTCAAGTCCCAGGCGCCGAACGGGCTCAAGGGCCTGATCCTCGACCTGCGCAACAACCCGGGTGGGCTGCTCGATCAGGCGATCCAGGTCAGCGACGACCTGCTCGACCAGGGGGAGATCGTTTCCACCCGCGGCCGCCGGCCCGAGGACGCACAGCGCTGGAACGCCCGCGCCGGGGACATCACCAACGGCCTGCCGGTGGTGGTGCTGATCAATGGCGGCTCCGCCTCGGCCAGCGAGATCGTGGCCGGCGCGTTGCAGGACCACCGCCGCGCGGTGGTGCTGGGCGTGAAGTCCTTCGGCAAGGGCTCGGTGCAGACGGTCATGCCGCTGCCCGGCAACGGCGCCATCCGCCTGACCACGGCGCGCTACTACACCCCCTCCGGCCGCTCCATCCAGGCCACCGGGATCGAGCCGGATGTGGAGGTGCTCGGCCAGCGCGTGGACGCCGCCCAGCGCGACCGCGAGGCCGATCTTCGCCACGCCCTCAAGCACCCCGAGACGTCCTCCGCCACCCCGGTGGTGCCGCTGCCGCCGCTGAACCTGCCGCAAGGCTTGCTCGACCGCATCCAGCACACGCCGCCCGAAGGCGCCCCTGCCTTCGACCCGACCAAGCCGGAGACGGACTTCCAGTTGCAGCAGGCCCTGGTGCTGGTGCGTGGCATGGCCGCGACGCCGCAGCAGGCCCCGGCGCAGCGCCGCGCCAGCCGCTGATGCGCTGACGCGGCCCGGTCCATGGCCGGAACGGGCCATGGACCGGCCGGCAGGACCGGATGCCAGCATCATCCGGCCGGCCGAAGGATGGGGAACCGGCCCTGCGCCGCATGACCCGTCCGTGGCCAACCGCCCCGGCGATGGATCACCATCGCCTCGGGAACCCCGCAAGAACCTCCGTCCTTGCAACTTCCGGCTGCCGCATCAGGGTCGTTTACCGGGCATAAACGCCAAGGACGCCATAAAATTGTGGAAAGTGGCGGACCTGCCTGGAAATGGCCTCATTGATGAGGATACTCTCAAAAAGAGAGACTGCGGCGGAAGATCCGTCGCAGGAAGCCAGAAATCTGCCCCGGACCAGCCCCGATGCGCTGTCGCATCCCGGCTTTCCGGGCCAGGGCGAACGGACGGAAACCATGCGCGAGGCGATGGCTGGCGGCCCGGAAGCCAGCGAATGGACCGATGGCTGGGCCTGGCTGAGGCGCTTCTGGGGCTTCGTCCTGACCGCCACCCTGCTGGGCCTCGGCACGCTCGCCTATCTCGGCCCGCCGCCGCCCCGGGAAGCCGCCGCGCAGCCCCCTGCCGTCGTCACCCCCGCCGCTCTCCCTGACGCCGCCGCGCCGGTTGTCCCCGCCACGGCCGAGGCCCAGGCCGCCACCCTGACCGACCTCCAAGACCCCGCCCCCCCGCAGAACCAGGGGCAGCCAGGTCCGATCCCGCCACCGGACCCGCAATTGCTGGAGGCGACGCATCTCGGCGCCCTGCCCCGCGTGGCGCCGGATGGCCGGACCTCGATCCGGACCTATGGCCGCGCCTTCGCCCGTGGCGAGAAGCGGCCGCGCATCGCCATCGTGGTCGGCGGGCTGGGCCTCCATGCGGGGCTGAGCGACGAGGCCATCCGCCGCCTGCCGCCCACGACCGGCCTCGCCTTCAGCCCCTATGCCCAGAATATCCAGCCCCTGCTGAACCGCGCCCGCGCCCGGGGGATGGAGATGCTGGTGGCCCTGCCCATGGAGCCCGCCGGCTATCCGTCCAACGACCCGGGGCCCCGCGCCCTCCTCACCACGCTTCCGGCCGCCGAGAATGCGGAGCGGCTGCGCTGGGTGCTGACCCGGATGCAGGGCTATGTCGGCGCGGTCGGCGCCCTGGGCGGCATGCGCGGCGAACGTTTCGCCCAGGCGCCGGAACTGCTGGCCGGAGTGCAGGACGTGCTGCGCGACCGCGGCCTGCTCTATCTCGACCCGCGGCCCGAGGCGACCAACAGCAACCGCGCCTGGGGCCGCACCGCCGATGTGGTGATCGACGAGCCCGCGACGCGGGAGGGCGTGGAGCGCCGCTTGCAGGAACTCGAGCGTGTTGCCAAGGAATGGGGCTCGGCCCTCGGCGTGGCCGGCGATGCCTCGCCGGTGCTGCTGGACCGTATCACCAGTTGGGCGACAGGGTTGGAACAGCGGGGGATCGTGCTGGCCCCCGTCACCGCCATCCTCCGCCGCCCTGAGATCCCGCAGAAGGAAACTGCCACGCGATGAGCGACCTGCCCTACCGCCCCAATGTCGGTGCCGTGCTCTTCAACGCGGACGGGCTGGTGCTGGTGGCGCGCCGGGCGGACCAGCCGCATGGGGAGGCCGGCGCGGGCGCCTGGCAACTGCCCCAGGGCGGGCTGGACGAGGGCGAGGAGCCGCGCCAGGCCGTGCTGCGCGAACTGGCCGAGGAGATCGGCACCGACAAGGCCGAGATCCTGGCCGAACATGATGAATGGCTGCGCTACGACCTGCCGGAGCATCTGATCGGCAGGATCTGGGGCGGCCGCTGGCGTGGGCAGAAACAGCGCTGGTTCGCCCTGCGCTTCACGGGCCAGGATTCCGACATCCGCCTGGATGCCGACGCCCATCAGGAATTCGACGCCTGGCGCTGGGCCGCGCTGGAGGAACTCCCCGGCCTCGCCGTCCCCTTCAAGCGCCCGATCTACGAGGCCCTGGCCCGCGCCTTCGCCCGCTTCGCCGTTCCCATGGCGGAGTGATCTGGCTTTACCCTTGGCTCCCCGGGGGCAAGGCTCCGCCTTTCCCCCGGCCCCCCATCCGCCAGGACCCTGCGGGCCCTGGACCCGGTTCGTTGGTTCCTGCTGCGGCCGGATCGCGCCGGAGAGCTCGGCTCTCCGGCGACTGCCAATGCCACCAGTGCGGCCAAGGCGTTTTTCTTCTTTTCGGGAGCCCCGCTGGTCCACCTGCGCCAGGGATCGGGCTGTGGAACAACGGTATCCGCCGGCGCCCACGAAAGCCCGGGGTCTGGGGACCGGCTTCGGTCCCCCATCCTGGTCATGGGCGGAGAGGGTCCGGGAGAGGCGGCGCCTCTCCCGGGGGCCAACCACGGAAGCTGAGCCTGGAATCTGGAATCGAATCGCAACGAAACCCGACGGAGTGTCTCGAACCGAGACTCACCGCTCCTGGAACGCCTCCGCCAGAGCGTTCCAGAAGGGCTTGCGACTTCCCTCCCAGTCCAGCGGCAGGCCGCGATGCTTCAGCCCGTCCTTGCGCGCCACGCCAGGGTCGGAGACCAGCCAGGAATAGCGGTCGATCAACCCCCAGGTCAGGATGGTCTTCACGCCCCCGGCCAGGGCCGCCTCGGCGAACTCCTTCACCCGTGCCGCGACCAGCGCATCCCGCGCGGGGTAGCCATCGGGCACCTTCCAGGATTCCCGCACGTCCAGCTCGGTGATCAGGAGCTGCAGCCCCTCCCCAGCCAGTTCCTTGCAGAACGCCGTGAAGGAGGGCCCGCTGAAGGGCCGGTCCATCTGGAGATGCGCCTGCATCCCCACGGCATCCAGCGGCGCGCCGGCGCGGCGCAACTGCCGCACCAGGGCCAGCAGCCGCCGCCTCTTCTCCAGGCAATGCGGCGCCTCCTCCTCCACCCCGTACTCGTTCAGGGTGATCCGCAGCGTCGGGTCGCGCTCCCGCGCCAGCCGCAGTGCCAGCTCGATATAGGACGGCCCCAGCGCCCGCAGCCAGGGCGTGTCGCGCAGATCCCCGGCGCCCTGCGGCGTATCGCTGCCCGGGGGATCGGCGATCACCTCGTTCACCACGTCCCAGTCCCGGATGCCCTCGCGCGTATGCTCCAGCACGGCGGTGAAATGTGCCTCCATCACGGCACGCGCGCGCTGCGGCCCCTCGCCCAGCGCCTTTCCCAGCCAGTCGGGCATGGCGTGATGCCAGATCAGCGCATGGCCGCGCATCACCTTGCCTTCCCGCCGCGCCCAGGCGCCCATGCCGTCCAGCGGTCCAAAGTCGAACTTCCCCTCCTGCGGCTGCACCGTGCCCCATTTGCCCTCGTATTCCGGTACGAGCAGGGCGCATTCGGTGCGATAGGCGCGGGCATAGTCCGGGTTGTCGCGAAGCATCGCCGACTGCGCGGCCGCCCCGTAGCCATAGCCCCGCGACCGGGCGATCTCGCCCAGCCCGGGACCGGCCGGCTGAGCCCGTGGCGTGCCGGCCGGCATCGCCGCCACGCCTGCCCCGGCCAGCGCCGCGGCGATCAGCCGGCGCCGGTGCAGAAGATCCACGGGCGGGGTCAGGAGAAAGCCCGCGCGCGATGGGGGCCGCTCAGGAGGATTCGGGGTTCCACCACGATCCCCAAGCCGCCGGCCTCCGGCCCGTTGGTCCGCTTCGCCATGCCCATGTTCCCCATAGGACGCCACGGCGGAAACCCGCCGCAGGTCTCAAGCCGCGCCAAACCGATACCCGGATAACGTGCTGAACCTTCATTCATCACCATGCTCGGCAAAGGATCGCCCGTCACCCACGCTTTCAGGGATGTGATCGGTTGTCAGGCTCAATCTCCAGGAGATCGCACTCCTCCCGCCCTCAGCCTCCCAGGCTGACACCGGAAGGCACATATGGAAAAGGGCCGGTCCCCGAAGGAACCGGCCCTGGTCATGGTTCGGCCCGTCCGCGATGGGACGGGGACGCTCAGGCCGCGGTCGCAGCATCCCGCATGGCGCGTGCGGCGAGCACACGGCCATAGGCCTTGTCGCGCACCGCCTCGCTCTCCGCTGCGGCGGCATTCAGCTCCGTCTCGGCCTGCGCCAGGCGGCTCTCGGCCTCGGCACGCGACAGTTCGGCCACTGGCGTGGCCTCGTCGGCCAGCACCGTCACGCGGTCCGGCGTGATCTCGGCGAAGCCGCCGGCCACGAAGAGGCTTTCCGTGTCCCGCCCGCCTTCGCGCACCTTGATGAGGCCGCCCCGCAGGGCGACGATCATCGGAGCGTGCTTCGGCAGGATGCCCATCTCGCCCTCCCAGGCGGGGATGGTGACCATCTCCACCGGGCGGGAGAGCAAAAGCTTCTCCGGGCTCACCAGCTCGAGGTTGAAGGTGTCGGCCATGGCGTCAGGCCGCCTGCTTCAGGCCCTCGGCCTTCTTCACGGCTTCCTCGATGGTGCCGACCATGTAGAAGGCGGCCTCCGGCAGGTGGTCGTACTTGCCTTCCACGATGCCGGCGAAGGAGCGGATCGTGTCCTCCAGCTTCACGAACACGCCCGGCGTGCCGGTGAAGACCTCGGCCACGTGGAAGGGCTGGCTCAGGAAGCGCTGGATCTTGCGCGCGCGCGCCACGATCAGCTTGTCCTCCTCCGACAGCTCGTCCATGCCCAGGATGGCGATGATGTCCTGCAGCGACTTGTAGGTCTGCAGCACGCGCTGCACCTCGCGGGCGACGCGGTAGTGCTCCTCGCCCACCACGCGCGGGTCGAGGGCGCGGGAGGTGGAGTCCAGCGGGTCCACGGCCGGGAAGATGCCCAGCTCGGCGATCGAGCGGTTGAGCACCGTCGTGGCGTCGAGGTGGGCGAAGGACGTGGCCGGGGCCGGGTCGGTCAGGTCGTCGGCGGGCACGTAGATGGCCTGCACCGAGGTGATCGAGCCCTTCTTGGTCGAGGTGATCCGCTCCTGGAGCTGGCCCATGTCGGTGGCCAGCGTCGGCTGGTAGCCCACAGCGGAGGGGATGCGGCCCAGCAGCGCCGACACCTCGGCGCCCGCCTGGGTGAAGCGGAAGATGTTGTCGATGAAGAAGAGCACGTCCTGGCCCTGCTCATCGCGGAAGTATTCCGCCATCGACAGGCCCGAGAGCGCGACGCGCGCGCGGGCGCCCGGCGGCTCGTTCATCTGGCCATAGACCAGCGCCACCTTGGAGCCTTCGGTGTTGCCCTCGTTGAGCTTGATGACGCCCGCGTCGATCATCTCGTGATAGAGGTCGTTGCCCTCGCGGGTGCGCTCACCCACCCCGGCGAAGACCGACACGCCGCCATGGCCCTTGGCGATGTTGTTGATCAGCTCCTGGATGGTCACGGTCTTGCCCACGCCGGCGCCGCCGAACAGGCCGATCTTGCCGCCCTTCAGATAAGGCGCCAGCAGGTCGATGACCTTGATGCCCGTCACCAGGATCTCGGCCGCCGTCGCCTGCTCGTCGAAGGGCGGAGCCTCGCGGTGGATGGTGTAGGTCTTCTGGTGCGGCACCGCGCCCCGCTCGTCGATCGGCTCGCCGATCACGTTCAGGATGCGGCCCAGCGTGCCCTCGCCCACCGGCACGGCGATGCCCTTGCCCGTGTCCACCACCTCGGTGCCGCGGACGAGGCCGTCCGTGGTGTCCATGGCGATGCAGCGCACGGTACGCTCGCCCAGCTCCTGGGCGACTTCCAGCACCAGGGTGCGATCGCCGACCTTGGTGGTCAGCGCGTTCAGGATATAGGGCAGCTCCGAGGGGAACTGCACGTCCACCACGGCGCCCAGCACCTGGGTGACCTTACCGACGTTGTTCTTCATGTCCTGCTTTTCCCCAGGGCTTTTCAGCTGATGCGATTCACGCTTCGCGACCGCATCAGACGGCCGAGGCGCCGGAGATGATCTCGATCAGCTCCGTGGTGATGTTGGCCTGACGCGTGCGGTTGTAGCTCAGCGTCAGCTTGTTGATCATGTCGCCCGCATTGCGCGTGGCGTTGTCCATGGCGTTCATCTGCGCGCCATAGAACCCGGCCACGGATTCCAGCAGCGCGCGGTAGATCTGGATGGACAGGTTCTTCGGCAGGAGCTGCTCCAGCAGCTCCTCCTCGCCCGGCTCGTACTCGTACAGGGCGCCGTCGCTGCTCGCCGCGGCCTTGGCCTCGTCGCCCGAAGGCGCCGGGACCGCGGCCGGGATCAGCTGCTGCTCGGACGGGATCTGGGCGATCACCGACTGGAAGCGGTTGTAGATCAGCGAGCACACATCGAACTCGCCGGCCTCCAGCATCGCCGTCACCGTCGCCGCCACCGCATCAGCCTGCTCGAAGCTCAGGCGCTTGACCTGGGCATAGGAGACCTCCTCGACGAAGCGGCTGCCGAAGTCGCGGCGCAGATAGGTGGCGCCCTTGCGGCCGACCGTGATCACCTTCACGGTCTTGCCCTTGGCCTCCAGCTCCCGGATGCGGTTGCGCGCGAAGCGCCCCACATTGGTGTTGAAGGCGCCGGCCAGACCACGCTCGCCCGTCACCACGATCAGCAGATGCACCTGGTCGGCGCCGGAACCCACCAGCATCCGCGGCGCGTCGGGGCTGCCTGCCACCGCCGAGCCGAGGGAGGCCAGCATGCGCTCCATCCGCTCGGCATAGGGACGCGCCGCCTCGGCCTGCTGCTGCGCACGGCGCAGCTTGGCCGCGGCGACCATCTTCATGGCCTGCGTGATCTTGCGGGTCGACTTCACCGACGCGATGCGCGCCCGCAGGGCCTTCAGATTCGCCATCGGCCTTGCTCCTTACCTCTCGGGCCTCAGGAGAAGGACTTGGCGAAGCTGTCGAGGAAGGCCGTCAGCTTGTTCTCGGTCTCCTTGGAGATCACGCCCTCCGTGCGGATGGCCTCCAGGATGCCGGGCTGCGCCGCCCTCAGCTCGGACAGCATCCGCGCCTCGAAGCTGGTGACCTTGTTCACCTCGATCCGGTCCAGATAGCCGCGCGTGCCGGCGAAGATCGACACCACCTGCTCCTCCACCGGCATCGGCGAGAACTGCGGCTGCTTCAGCAGCTCGGTCAGGCGCGCGCCACGGGCCAGCAGGGCCTGGGTGGAGGCGTCGAGATCCGAGGCGAACTGCGAGAAGGCCGCCATCTCGCGGTACTGGGCGAGGTCGAGCTTGATCTTGCCCGCAACCTGCTTCATCGCCTTGATCTGCGCCGCCGAGCCCACGCGGGACACCGACAGGCCGACATTCACGGCCGGGCGGATGCCCTTGTAGAACAGCTCGGTCTCCAGGAAGATCTGGCCGTCGGTGATCGAGATCACGTTGGTCGGGATATAGGCCGACACGTCGCCCGCCTGCGTCTCGATCACGGGCAGCGCCGTCAGCGAGCCCGCGCCGAAATCGTCGTTCATCTTGGCGGCGCGCTCCAGCAGGCGGGAGTGCAGGTAGAACACGTCGCCCGGATAGGCCTCGCGTCCCGGCGGGCGCCGCAGCAGCAGCGACATCTGGCGATAGGCCACGGCCTGCTTGGACAGATCATCATAGATGATCAGCGCATGCATGCCGTTGTCGCGGAAATACTCGCCCATGGCGCAGGCGGAATAGGGCGCCAGGAACTGCATCGGCGCCGGCTCGGAGGCGGTGGCGGCGACCACGATGGAATACTCCATCGCGCCCTGCTCCTCCAGCGTGCGCACGAGCTGTGCCACGGTGGAGCGCTTCTGCCCGATGGCGACGTAGATGCAGTAGAGCTTCTTGCTCTCGTCCGTGCCCTGGTTGATGGGCTTCTGGTTCAGGATGGTGTCCATCAGCACGGCGGACTTGCCGGTCTGGCGGTCACCGATCACCAGCTCGCGCTGGCCGCGGCCGATGGGGATCAGGGCGTCGATGGCCTTGATGCCCGTCTGCATCGGCTCGTGCACCGACTTGCGCGGGATGATGCCGGGCGCCTTCACCTCGGCCAGGCGGCGCTCGGTGAACTGGATCGGCCCCTTGCCGTCGATCGGGTTGCCCAGGCCATCGACCACGCGGCCCAGCAGGCCCTTGCCCACCGGCACGTCCACGATGGTGCCGGTGCGGGAGACGGTGTCGCCCTCGCGGATCGCGCTGTCATCGCCCAGCACCACGATGCCGACATTGTCGGATTCGAGGTTCAGGGCCATGCCCTTCACGCCGGCGCCGGGGAAGTCCACCAGCTCACCGGCCATGACGTTCTGCAGGCCATAGACCCGGGCGATGCCGTCGCCGATGGTCAGCACGGTGCCGACCTCGGAGACATTCGCCTCGGAATCGAAGCCGGCGATCTGCTTCTTGAGGATCTCGGAGATCTCGGCGGGACGGATGTCCATGTTCAGGCGGCCCCCTTCATGGCGTAGCTCAGGCGCTGGAGCCTGGACTTGATGGATGTGTCGTAGAGGCGGGAGCCGATCTTGAGGATCATCCCCCCGAGGATGGACGGGTCGATGCGTTCGACCAGCCGAACGTTGGAATAGCCCGCCTCGGTCAGGCGGGCCGCGATCTGGTTCCGCTGCGTGTCGCTCAGCGGGTGGGCAGTCGTGACCTCGGCCGTCTGCTGGCCCCGGCTCTCGGCGAGCAGCAGGGCGAAGGAGGCCGCCACCTCCGGCAGGGCGGCGAGGCGGCGGTTGTTCACCAGCACGCCGACGAGGTTGCGCACATCCCCGGTGATGCCGGTGCGCTCCAGCACCGCGAAGGCGCCTTTCTGCTGCTGCGCGGCATCGAGCCGGGGGTCGGAAACGAAGGCGCGGAACGGCGCGTCGTCGCGCCACAGCGTCTGGAGGGTTTCCATGTCCGCCGCGACCTGGTCCACCGAGCGGTGCTCCCGGGCGAGGTCGAGGAGCGCCTGCGCGTAGCGTTGCGCGAGTCCGGTAGCGCGGGGCGCGTCGGGCGAAACGGTGGTCGCGTCAGAGGCCACGTGAGTTCCCGTATCGTGAGTTGAGCCACGGCCGAGAAGCCGGGCGCGCGCTGAGGGAAACCCTCTCGCAGCGCGGGCGCCTTAACATATGGAAAGCCGTTGCGGCAACTGGGCGAGGGGGCTTCCAAGGACTTCTGACGCGGCTTTGCGGCAACAGGATGCCCGGGCCGTGGCTTCCGGGCCAGGGAAAACCTCCATCCCCGCCTCCCCGGCCCTGTCCGGCGGGTCCCGGAGGCCGGAATCGCGAATCCGGCAACGCAACTTTCCCGCGTGTAACTTCTCGCTCATTGCAGCGATTGATTCGCATGGCCCACTTGTTGACCCCTTGCCCCGAGGAGCATGCGCCATGAGCGGAACCGAGAAGAAGAGCCCATCCCGCCAGGAAGAGGAGAAACTGGACGAGACGGTGGAGGAAAGCTTCCCCGCCTCCGACCCGGCCTCCCATACCGGCGTGACCGGCCCGGTCGTGGACCCGATCGAGGACCTGCCGCCCGAGGAACGCGAGAAGGACACCCCGCACGAAACGATCCGCGACTGGCGCGGCACCTATCCCATCGATGTCTGAGCGCGAGCCAAGGCCCTGAGGCACCCGGGGCGGGAGGCCGTCCCTACTCAGGGGCGCGGCGGAAGCGAGAGGCCGCTGCCGCCCAGGGCCACCGCCGGAATGCCCGATCCGGCCCGCCCCCAGGGGGCGGCCGGGCCGGACAGGCAAGGAGCGGTTGCCCCGCCCCCTGCCGCAACCTCCCCGTCATCCGCCCGCCCTTCATTCGCCCGGTGCCCGGGCAGGCAGCCGTCCACAGCCGGCCCGCGCCCGCGCACCCCCGGCACCCGTCCCGCCATCCGCCCCGATACCCAGCCGATGCCGAAGGCACCGATCAGGCCCCCCAGCAGGGGCAAGGCGGCCACCATCCCCTGCCCCGGACCGAACTCCTCCATGGCCTGGTCCGGGATGCCGGGAATGCTTCCAGTGCCGTAGCCACACAGGAAGCCCGCCACGGCCATCGCCAGGGCGATGGCCAGCGGGAAGGTCCTGCCCGGGCCGTTCGCCCCAGGCGTATCGGCGGGACCAGGCGTATGGGCGGGAAGGGTGCGCGTGTCGGCCATTGGATCGCTCCGCTGGTTCGCGAAAGTCGGGCACGCGCCGGGCGCGCGCCGGAACCTCCTGGGATGTGGGGACCCCCAACATGCGGAGCCGGGGACCATGCTCTGATCCACCCGGCACGGCCGGGCGGTTCGGTGAAGATGCGCATCGGTGGGCGGAGCCCATGGGCCCCGCCGGGGGAAAGCCGGCAATCCTTTTCAGGAAAACCCGCGCCGGCAGGCCGGGTCCAGGCGGATCATTCCTTCCCGGTCCCAGACACCGATGCCCGCGCGCGGGGACACATATCGCAACGCAGCGCGCCGCTTCAACCGCAAATCCGGCCTGTAGGAACCCCGGGGCGGCGCGCCCTCAGAGGAAGCTCACAGGGTCCACATCCACCTGGATGCGCACCGAGGCCGGCACCTCGACCCGCCCCAGCCAGTCCCAGAGCAGCGGCTGCACCGCCACGTCGCGCCGGGCCTTCAGCAGCAGCCGCCGCCGGTGCCGCCCGCGCAGCAGGGCGAGCGGCGCCGGGGCGGGGCCCAGCACCTGCACCCCCTCGCCGCCCGGGGCGGAAAGCCCCAGGTCGCGCGCCACCCGGTCCGCTGCCCGCTCATCCTCCGAACTGACGATCAGCGCCGCCAGCCGTCCGAAGGGCGGCCAGCCGCCGGGCCGGCGGGCGGAAGCCTCCTCCGCCATGAAGCTGTCCAGGTCGCCCGAGACGAGGGCCATCATCACCGGATGGTCCGGCACCCAGGATTGCAGCATCACCCTCCCCGGGCTCTCGGCCCGCCCCGCGCGCCCGGAAACCTGATGGAGAAGCTGTACCGTCCGCTCCGCCGCGCGCAGGTCGCCCCCGGCCAGCCCCAGATCGGCATCCACCACCCCCACCAGCGTCAGATGCGGGAAGTGCCAGCCCTTGGCCACGATCTGCGTGCCGATCACGAGGTCCACCTCGCGCTCGGCGATCTGCCGTGCCGCCTCCGCGGCGGCGGCCGGGCCGGGGATGGTGTCGGAGGCCATGACCAGCCGCCGCGCCTCGGGAAAGAGCAGGGCCGCCTCCTCCTGCACCCGCTCCACCCCCGGCCCGATCGCGGTCAGACTGCCCTCCGCCCCGCATTCGGGGCAGAATTGCGGGGTCGGCTCGGTATGGCCGCAGTGGTGGCATTGCAGCCGCCGCTGCGCCCGGTGCTCCACCAGCCAGGCGGTGCAGTTCGGGCAGCGCATCCGGTGGCCGCAGGTCCGGCACAGGGTCAGCGGCGCATAGCCCCGCCGGTTCAGGAAGAGCATCGCCTGCTCCCCCCGCGCCAGGGTCTGGTTCACCGCCTCCACCAGCGGCGGTGCGATGAAGCGCCCCCGCTCCGGTGGCGTCTTGCGGAGGTCGAGCACCGTGACCTCGGGCAGCCCCGCCGCCCCATGCCGGCGCGGCAGGTGCAGGGCGGTGTAGCGCCCCGTCTCCGCATTGGTCAGCGTTTCCAGCGAGGGCGTGGCCGAGACCAGCACGCAGCCCGCCTGGGCGAAGCGCGCCCGCACCACCGCCATGTCCCGGGCGTGGTAGATCACGCCCTCCTCCTGCTTGAAGGCGGTCTCGTGCTCCTCGTCCACGATGATCAGGCCCAGGTCGGGGAAGGGCAGGAACAGCGCCGAGCGCGCGCCCACCAGCACCTTCGCCTCGCCCTCGGCGACCGCGCGCCAGGTGTTGCGCCGCCGCCGCCCGCCCAGTTCCGAATGCCACATCGCCGGTTCGCAGCCGAAGCGCCCCTCGAACCGCTCCAGCCATTGGGTGGAGAGCGCGATCTCCGGCAGCAGCACCAGCGCCTGCCGCCCCTGCCGCAGCGTCTCCGCCACCGCGTCCAGGTAGACCTCGGTCTTGCCGGAGCCCGTCACCCCGGCCAGCAGCGTCACGCCGAATTTCCGCGAATCCACCAGTTCGCGCAGCGAGGCGGCCGCCTGCTCCTGCTCCGGCATCAGGGACAGGCCGGGATGCGCCGGGTCGGGCGTGGGGAAGGCCACCGGGCGCGGCATCAGCGCCGGCTCCACCAGCCCGTGATCCGCGAGCCCCCGCAGCACCGCCGCCGAGGTTCCGGCCTCATCCGCGATCTCCGCCCCGGAGCGGATCTCGCCCGGCAGCAGCACGTCCAGGATCCGCCGCCGCCCTTCCGTCAGCCGGTATCCCGGCGCCCCGTTCCGCGCCGCCTCCCCCGCGGCGGAAAGCCGCCACCCCGCCTGCTGCCCCGGCGGGTCGAGCGCCGAGGGCACGCTCATCGCCATGCGCAGCACCGCGCCGGGCGGCGCCATCGTATAGGCGGCCACCCAGTCCACGAATCGCCGCAGGCTGCCGGTCATCGGCGGCACGATCAGCGTGCCGAGCAGGTTCTTCAGCTTGCCTTCGGACAGCGTCGGGTCCGGCGCCCCGTCCCAGACCACGCCGCGCAGCTCCCGCCCGCCGAAGGGCACCTCCACGAAGGTGCCGGGCGGGGGCACGGCCATGCCTTCCGGCACGCCATAGTCATAGGCGCCGTCCAGCGGCAGCGGCAGCAGCACCTTCACGCGCGGGCGCACCGGGCCGACAAGGGAACCGACACGCTTCACATGTCCAGGCTTTCTGCGGGGGGCCGCCATGGGCTATGCCTGCGCAACCAGAACGGGACCGTGACCCATGAAATTCTTCGTCGACACCGCGGATGTTTCTGAGATCCGCTCCCTGGCCGAAACCGGCCTGCTCGACGGCGTCACCACCAACCCTTCCCTGATCGCCAAGGCCAACCGGCCGATGCGGGACATCATCGCGGAAATCTGCGACATCACCCCAGGTCCCGTCTCGGCCGAGGTCACGGCGCTGGACTATGACGGCATGATGCGGGAGGGCGAGGTCCTCCGGAAGATCGCGTCCAACGTCGTGGTCAAGCTGCCGCTCACGGAAGCCGGGCTGCGGGCCTGCAAACATATGGTGAACGACGGCGCCATGGTCAACGTGACCCTGTGCTTCTCCGCCGTGCAGGCCCTGCTCGCGGCGAAGGCGGGCGCCACCTTCGTCAGCCCCTTCATCGGCCGCCTCGACGACACCGGCCAGGACGGGATGCAGCTGATCGCCGACATCATGCAGATCTACAAGGCCTATCCGCACCTCAAGACCGAGGTCCTGGCCGCCTCGGTCCGCCACCCGGTCCACCTGCTCCAGTGCGCCAGGCTCGGCGCCCATGTCGCCACCCTGCCGCCCAACGTCATCCGCGCCCTGGTCAAGCACCCGCTGACCGACAAGGGCCTGGAAGGCTTCATGGCCGACTGGAAGAAGACCGGCCAGAGCATCCTCTGACCGGGCATCCCTGGTCACGGGCCGCGAGAGTTCCGGCTTTCGCGGCCCGGTATCGCGCGGGGTCGGCAGGGCGGCCGCCCTGCCTCAGATGATCCGCCGCAGCCTGAGCAGCAGCAGCGTCACCACCACCGAGCCGAGCATCAGCCCCCCGGCCCAGAGTGTGCCGCCCTCCGGCTCGGCCCAGGCCATGCCGCCGGTGTTCATCCCGAAGAACCCCGCCACCAGGCTTGGCGGCAGCAGCACGGCGGTGATCACCGACAGGGTGTTGACGTTGCGGTTGGTCTCCGTCGCCTGCCGCGCCGACAGCTCGTCCTGCAAGGCCCGCCCATGCTCCTGCAGCGCCCGCAGGTCGTCCAGCGCCGAGAGAATGCGGCGCCGCGCCACCTCGTGGCTCTGCGCCAGCACCCAGCCCGGAAGCTCTTCATCCTCCTCGCGCAGCAGCCGCACCACCGGCGCGACCAGCCGCACCAGCCGCGTCGCATCGCGCCGCGCCACACCCAGCCGCCGCCCGCTCTCGTCCAGCCTCCGCTTCGGCGTGTCGGACAGCAGGTCGTCCTCGATCCGCCTTGCCTCGCCATCGAGCACCGCGGCCCGCTGCGCCACCCCCGCCGCGAAATGCGCCAGCACAAGATCCACCAGCGCCGCCGGGCTCCCCGGTGCGTGCCCGTCACGGGCCGCCTGCCAGGCGTGGTACAGCCCGTCCACCGAGCTCCGCCGCCCGGTGACGATCCGGTCCTCCCGCATGGCGAATCGCCAGTACGCCGCCTCCTGGGATTCGAGCCCGGCCTGATGCGGAAAGTCCGGCAGGATCCCCATCACCATCCCGGCGCGCGACTGCAGGCGCGGCGTCTCGTCCTTGTCGCGCATCAGGGCGA
Organism: Roseomonas gilardii subsp. gilardii; assembly: GCF_023078375.1. NCBI lineage: Bacteria > Pseudomonadati > Pseudomonadota > Alphaproteobacteria > Acetobacterales > Roseomonadaceae > Roseomonas > Roseomonas gilardii. Next base: position 188,799 of record NZ_CP095554.1, read on the forward strand.
GGACATCCTCCTCCCATCCTTCCGCCTGGATCGCGGGAAAGGCCGCGGGCGTCACCAGGTCGTAGTGGGTCCAGCGCCATCCGGGCATGTCCAGAGCCCAGACACGGCCATGGGTCCGGCCGCCCTCCTCCTGAAGCGGCGGGATCATGCGGGCCGGCGGCACGCGCCCGGGCGGCACGCGGAATCCAGGGATGTCATGCGGCCCGCACTACGCCCGGCACCGCCGCGCGGCGAGTGTCCGTTCCATGACAGGAGCCAGCCCCGGTGCCGCGCCATTCCCGCCATGGCGGGCCCGGCATCCGCCTTGCTAGGCTTCCGGCCATGCCGGCCCATATCGCCTTCCACCTGAACGACGAGCCGCGGCACCTGCCGCCGGAACTCTCGCCCACCACCACCCTGCTCGACTGGCTGCGCGGCCCCGCCGCCCTGACCGGCACGAAGGAAGGCTGCGCCGAGGGCGATTGCGGCGCCTGCACCGTGGTGCTGGAGGAAGCGGACGGCGCCCGCGTGGCGGTGAATTCCTGCCTCCTCACCCTGGGCCAGATCCATGGCCGCCGCCTGCGCACCGTGGAGGGGCTGCGCGCCCCCGACGGCACCGCCCATCCCGTGCCGCAGACCCTGGCCGCCTGCAACGGCACGCAATGCGGCTTCTGCACCCCCGGCATCGTCATGTCCGCCTGGGCGCACCAGACCGAGGGCGGCGACCCGCACGAGGCCCTGGCCGGCAATCTCTGCCGCTGCACCGGCTACCGCCCCATCCTGGAAGCCTTCGCCCGCCTTCCGGCCGAACCCGCCGCGCCCCCGCCCCCGGCGCCCCTGCCGCCCGCCCCGCTCCTGCAAAGCGGAAGCCAGCGCTTCCACCGCCCCTCCAGCCTCGCGGAGCTCACCGCCCTCCGCGCCGCCCATCCCGGCGCCTGGCTGCTCGCCGGCGGCACCGATCTCGGCCTGCGCATCTCCGAGCACCGGGAGGTACCGGAGGCGGTGATCTGCCCCCTCGATGTCCCCGAACTCGCCATCGCGGAGGTCACGCCCGAGGGGATGCGCATCGGCGCGGCCCTCCCCTACCGCCGCCTTCTCGCCCTCTGCGCCACGGAACCCGGCTACGCCCCCTTCGCCAGCCTGCTCCGCCGCCTCGGCTCCCGCCAGATCCGCGGCATGGGCACGCTCGGCGGCAATCTCGGCACCGCCTCCCCCATCGGCGACGCCCTGCCCCCGCTGCTCGCCCTCGGCGCCACCCTTCGCCTCGCCAGCCCGGAAGGCGAGCGCGAGATGCCGGTGGAGGACTTCCTCACCGGCTATCGCCGCAACGCCCTGAAACCCACGGGCGAGGTCATCCGCGACATCTTTCTCCCCCGCCCGCCGGATGGCGCCCTGCTGGCCTGCGAGAAGCTGTCCCGCCGCCACGACCAGGACATCACCGCCGTCGGCCTCAGCGTCCTGCTCACCCGCGACGGCGATCGCATCGGCCACGCCCGCATCGCCCATGGCGGCCTCGGCCCCAAAGCGGCCCGCGCCCCCGGCGCCGAGGCTGCCCTCACGGGTGCCCCCTTCGCGGAGGCCAGCTTCGCCACCGCCGCCGAGGCCCTGATGGCCGAGATCGCCCCGCTCGACGACCTCCGCGCCAGCGCCGCCTACCGCAAGCGCGCCGCCGGCAACCTTCTCCGCCGCCTCTGGCACCGCTGGTCCGGGCAGGAAGCCGCCTGATGGACACGAACCCGCCCACCAACCTCACCCGCACCGCCGGCGCCCCCGTCCCGCATGACAGCGCCCTCGCCCACTGCACCGGCCAGGCCCGCTTCGCCGACGACATCCCGGACCTCCCCGGCACCCTCCACGCCGCGCTGATCCTGTCCGACACCGCCCATGCCCGCCTGCTCGGCCTCCACACGGAGGAAGCCCGCGCGCATCTCGGCGTCGTCGCTGTCATCACCCCCGCCGACATCCCCGGCGCCAACGACATCTCCCCCGCCCACAAGCCGGGCGAGCAACTTTTCGCGGAAACCGAGATCCTCCACTGGGGCCAGCCGCTGGGCATGGTCGTCGCCACCACCCGCGACGCCGCCATCGCCGCCGCCAAGGCGGTCGCCGCCGAGGTGGAGAAACTGCCCCCCGTCCTTTCCATCGAGGACGCGCTGGAGGCGGGTGACCTCCTCCTCCCCCTATGGTCATGACCACGGGCGATGTGGCGCAGGCCCTCGCCACCGCCCCCCGCACCCTCTCCGGCGAGTTCCGCTGCGGCGGGCAGGAGCATTTCTACCTCGAAGGCCAGATCTGCCTCGCCATCCCCGGGGAGGATGGCGACCTCACCCTCCATTCCTCCACCCAGCACCCGACCGAGGTGCAGCACATCGCCGCCCGTATCCTCGGCTGCGACTACAACCGCATCACCGTCCAGACCCGCCGCATGGGCGGTGGCTTCGGCGGCAAGGAAAGCAACGCCTCCTGGGTCGGCGCCGCCGCGGCGCTGGCCGCCCACCGCACCGGCCGCCCGGTCAAGCTCCGCCTGTCCCGCAAGGCCGACATGGCCGCCACCGGCAAGCGGCACCCCTTCCTCTATCGTTGGACGGCCGGCTTCGACGACACGGGCCGCCTGCTCGCCCTCGACGCCTTCATGGTCGCCGATGGCGGCCACACCCTCGACCTCTCGACCGGCGTCATCTTCCGCGCCGTCACCCACGCCCTCAACGCCCTCGACGTGCCGCACACCCGCATCGACGGCCGCGTCGTCCGCACCAACACCGTCAGCAACACCGCCTTCCGCGGCTTCGGCGGCCCCCAGGGCGTGCTGCTGACGGAGGATGTCGTCCGCCATGTCGCCCGGGCCCTGGGCTCCACCCCCGAGGCCGTCCGCGCCCGCAACTTCGCCGGTGGCGAGAACAACGACAAAACCCCCTACGGCCAGACCCTGGAGGGCGACCTCATCCGCCGCGTCTGGGCCGAGACCCAGGCCCTCTCCGGCTGGGACGCCCGCCGCGCCGCCGTGGACGCCTTCAACGCCGCCCACCCCTACAAGCGGCGCGGCCTCGGCTCCTTCGTCCTCGCCTTCGGCATCTCCTTCGGCGTCCAGAGCATGAACCAGGCCGGTGCCCTGGTGCATGTCTATGCCGATGGCTCCATCCGCCTGAACCATGGCGGCACCGAGATGGGCCAGGGCCTCTTCATCAAGGTCGCCCAGATCGTCGCCGAGACCTTCGGCGTCCCCCTGTCCCGCGTCCGCATCACCGCCACCAGCACGGCGGAGGTTCCCAACACCTCCCCCACCGCCGCCAGCACCGGCACCGACCTCAACGGCTGGGCCGCCCAGATCGCCGCCACCGCCATCCGCGCCCGGATGATCGAGGCCGCCGCCGAGCACTGGTCCGTGGACCCCGCCGAGATCACCCTGGCCGATGACGAGGCCCGCGCCGGCAACCACCGCCTCGGCTTCGGCGAACTCGCCCGCCTCTGCCACGCGAAACGCGTCTCCCTCTCCGCCGCCGGCCACTACAAGACCCCCGGCCTGAGCTGGGACCCCGTCGCCATGCGCGGCGAGCCCTTCTTCTACTTCTCCTATGGCGCCTCGGTCGCGGAGGTGGAGGTGGACACCCTGACCGGCGAGCACCGCTGCACCGGCGCCTGGCTGGTCCAGGACTGCGGCCGCTCCCTCAACCCCGCCGTGGACCTCGGCCAGATCGAGGGCGCCTTCGTCCAGGGCCTGGGCTGGCTCACCTGCGAGGAACTCTGGTGGGACGCGCAGGGCCGCCTCCGCACCCTAGGCCCCTCCACCTACAAGATCCCCGGCTCCCGCGACGTGCCGGAGGTCTTCGAGGTGCGGCTGCTGGCGGATGCCCCCGCCCGGGCGGACACCATCTTCCGCTCCAAGGCCGTGGGGGAGCCGCCGCTGATGCTGGCGACGGCGGTGTGGAACGCGCTGGCCGATGCGGCGGGGGTGGAGCGGCTGGATGCGCCGGTGACGCCGGAGCGGATGCTGGAGGCGTTCGAGGGTGGGGGTTAGGTGGCGTGGCTTGCGGTTGGCTCTGGGGGAAAGGCCCCGCCTTTGCCCCCAGCCCCCCTTATCTGCCGCATCGTTAAGAATGTTATTCTTCTAGATTAACAAATGAAAAGGTAATATCAGAATAAAATCACCCGCAGCAGTGGCCACAAGATTAAATTGCCCATTTAAATTTCGGAACGCTGTGGGTTGCGACGCTCACGCGCCTGTCTTACCAATTGATCGAAACATGCACGGACAGAGCCATCCTCGTCATCACCATATTTTCGTTCCAAACTCCGGATGGTGAAATGCACCCTAGCCATCTCTTGATAGTAGTCCATAAAAATATAATTCAGCCCCCCGCCAGCAATACTTCCAGCTATCGGCACCGCCTGCGCAAGCGCCTTTTCTGATAAAGGCACAACCAATCTAGCAGCAATACGTTTGATGATTATTTCAATAGCCGTATGCGCAAGCACAGCGCGCGTGGACCAGTAACCAACTTCGATTTCATCATCTTCTTCGCCAGGCCCCCCGAACGCCAGCACCTCCAAACAAGCTCGTTTACCATCATCCGAACTAATATCTTCTCCATGCGCTCGTGCTATTTCGGCAACCGACCGCATAATCATCAAGGTAGAAGCCGGAATATCGATAGCCATTCCAGGAGCGCCAAAAAAACCACCTGCGGCCCCTGTGATCGAAGCAATAGCTTTGTTGAACCACGACCAAGGCTCTCTTTCACCTTGAGGGTCGAGGCCCAACGTCGCAATATCATGCCCTTTCCACAGTGCTTCTTCTGCAAGCCCTTGAATTTGGTCTCGCCAACCTTCACCCAAGATCTTGTCGCCAAAGCCTGCAGCTGCGCCTCCAATCTGTTCTACAACTCCCCCCAATAAGCTAGTAATCCTCACCACTAGTCCACGCTGATCAATGAGTATACACGCAGCCGACCATAATTTTTCCCGATCTTCAGGCGACAGAATAGCACATGAATTTCCCTTATAATTTGGGTATTTGGCAGGATATGACATCTAACATCTCATCATTAAATTCCACATAAAAGCACGGCTTTATTTCAACCTCAAGTGGTGCAGTTAATAAAAACACAACCTATCTAGCATGTTAGGCTTTGGGTAGAAGTTTTGATTGAATCTTCCAAGTCATAGGGTGATCAGAGAAAAATATTGCGCTCTCAAAGTAAATATCAAAAGAGGAGACAAGCGCGAGAAAATTCACTTCTATGAGCGACAGAAAATTATTCTCGCCCTCCTTGGTTACCAATTTTGTCTCTTGTTCTTCTTTTTCTATGTTTTCTAAATCTTACAATTTTATATTTTGACACCACTTAAATCCTAATCCAGCGCCCCCGCCAGCCACGTCACGAATTCCCGCCCTGCCCCCGTCTCCACGCTGTCGGAGAACGGAACCGCCCCCCACCGCTCCGGCAGGGCCGTGAAGCCGCAGGGCGCCACCAGCCGCCCGGCCGCCACATCCTCCGCCACCAGCCGCTGCTCGGCCACGGCCACGCCCAGCCCGGCCAGCGCCGCCCCGATGCACAGATGTGTGTGAGGAAACCGCAGCTCCCCCTCCCAGGCGGCAACGCACCCGGATTCCGCTGCCCACCCGTCCCAGGCCCGGTCCGTGTATTCATGCGCGATCCGCACCGGCATCCGCAGCCGCCCCGCCTCCATCCGCACCGGATAGAAGGGCGCGCAGACCGGCCCCACCGCCACCGGCCCGAACAGGATCGCCCGTGCCTGCTCGGCCGGCGGATAGGAGCCCCGGTCCCAGGCGATCACCAGCTCCGCCCCCTCGAACCGCACCTCCCGCGCCGTGGTCATGGAAAGCCGCAGCCGCACCCCCGGATGCCGCTGCTGGAAATCCGCCAGGCGCGGCACCAGCCAGCGCATGGCGAAGCTGGCGCTGCATGCGACATGCAGGACGGGCCCGCGCGCCTCGTCCAGCAGCCGCCCCCAGCCTTCCTCCAGCCCGTCCAGCGCCCCGGCCACCACGCGCAGCAGCGCCTCGCCGCGCGCGTTCAGCCGCAGCCCCGTCCCCGCCTTGTCGAACAGCGCGAAGCCCGCCGCCTCCTGCAGGCTGCGGATCTGCCGGCTCACCGCTCCATGCGTGCGCCCCAGCTCCGCCGCGGCCCGCGTGACGGAGCCCAGCCGGGCCGTGGCCTCGAAGGCCCGCAGCGTGGACAAAGGCGGCAGACGGCGCAGGACCGGGCCTCCGTGAGCTTTCCGCACAGATCGGCGAGAAGAATTCGATAGGCCCCCGCCCTCCCCTCGTCTAGCAACACCCTGTCCTGGGAGACGGAGCGGATCGCCATGGCCACCATCGCCACGATCGAGGAACTGGAACGGATCTACGGCGAATTCGGCGCCGTCGGAGAGGCCTCGACCGCCAAGGTCGCCGACCACATCACCCCGCAATACCGCCGCTTCATCGAGGCCGCGCCCTTCCTCGCCTTGGCCACCTCCGGGCCGGAGGGGCTGGACTGCTCCCCGCGTGGCGATGTGAAGGGCTTCGTCCGCATCGCCGATCCCGGCACGCTCCTGCTGCCCGACCGCCGCGGCAACAACCGCATCGACAGCCTGCGCAACGTCGTGCGCGACCCGCGCGTCGGGCTGATGTTCCTGATCCCCGGCATCGGCAACGCCATGCGCGTGAACGGCCGCGCCACCATCGATGACGACCCCGCTTTGCTCGAATCCTTCGCCGTGGAGGGCAAGGCGCCGAGGACGGTGATGGTGATCCGGGTGACGGAGGTCTATTTCCAGTGCGCCCGCGCGATCATCCGCTCCGGCCTCTGGCGCCAGGACAGCCAGGTCGATCCGAAGACCCTGCCCACCCCCGGCCAGATCCTGGCGGAGATGAGCCAGGGCCGGGTGGGCGGTGAGACCTACGACAGCAGTTGGGCCGAGCGCGCGCGCCAGACCATGTGGTGACGCCTCAGCCGAGCACCCCGGTCCGGTACAGCACCACCCGCACGCCGCCATGCGGCACCGGCGCCTCCGTGGGCAGGAAGGGCAGGCCCGTCGCCTGCGCCAGCCGCGCCTCGCTGGTCACGATCCCCACGCGCCAGCCGGCGAAGCGCTGCCGCAGCACCTGCCCGAGCGTCTGGTACAGCGGCAGCAGCGCCCCCCGGTCGCCGAGCCGCCCGCCATAGGGCGGGTTCACCATCACCAGCCCCGGCACCGCGCCTTCCGGCACCGCCAGCGCGCCGATCACCGCCTGATGGAAGCGCGTGAACGCCCCCACCCCGGCGCGCTCCGCATTGCTCCGGCTCATCGCCACCGCCCCGGCATCCCGGTCGCTGCCGAAGCACGGGGCCGCCGGTCCCCGCGCGCTCTTCACCGCCCGCATCGCCGCCCAGGCCTCCGCGTCGAAGCTCGCCAGCTTTTCGAAGGCGAAGTGCCGCCCCCGCCCGGGGTTCAGCCGCGCCGCGATCTCCGCCGCCTCGATCACGAAGGTCCCCGAGCCGCACATCGGGTCCAGCACGCTTTCGCTGCCGGTGAAGCCGCATTGCCGCAGGAACAGCGCGGCCAGCGTCTCCCGCATCGGGGCCGCGTTCACCTCGGGTTTGAAGCCGCGCCGGTGCAGAGGCTCGCCGGAGGTGTCGAGGCTGATCGTGCAGAGATCCCGCTCGATGCGCGCCCGCACCACGAGTTCCGCCTCCTCGGAGGCCGGCGCCCCCACCGTCTCGCGGATGGCCCGCGCGATCCGCTCCGCCGCCGCCCCGCTGTGATAGATGCGCGAGCCGGTGCAGCTGGCCTCGACCCGGAACGGCACATCCGGCCGCAGCACGCGCGCCCATTCCACCCGCCGCGCCCGCGCATCGAGCTGCGCCAGATGCGTCACGCGGAACGCATCCAGCCGCGCCAGCACGCGCCCCGCCCCACGGACCCACAGGTTGGCACGCCACACCTCCGGCCAGCCGCCGCGGATCGTCACGCCTCCCGGCACCGCCCTGGGCTGCTTGAATCCCTTGCCGCGCACCTCGTCGTGGAGCACGGCCTCCAGCCCCGGCGGGGCCGCCAGGAAGATCTCGAAATCCTGGTCCTTGGTCATCTCGTCCGCCCGATGGGGAGCCTGCCGCGCGCTGGTCATTCCGCCGCCTCCTACCACCCCGGGGAGGCCGCGCCCACCGCGCCCCGCATCGCGTGCTGGCCTTCTCCGGGCCGGAAAGGCAGGATCGCCCCCAGATGACCCTGCTTCCCCACCCCGAGGAGGAGGACGAGGCCGAGCGCATCGCCGCCTGGCTCGCCGCCCGGCCGAGTTTCCTGGCCGAGCGCCCCCTCCTCTACCGCCATCTCGCCCCACCCCGCCGCGTGCATGGGGAAAGGCTGGCCGACCACATGGCCGCGATGTTGGCGGCCGAGCGCCATGCCCTGCGCGACACCGCCCGGGCCGCGCGCTCCGGCGACAGCCTTGCCACCCGTGTCCAGGGCGCCGTCCTGGCGCTGATCGGCACCCAGGACCCGGCCGAAACCATCGCCCTGGAATGGCCCACCCTGCTCGGCCTGGATTCCGTGGCCCTGGCCGCCGAGGGCTTGCCGCGCCGCCATCTCCGCCCGCTCCGCCCGGGCATGCTCGACCGCCTCCTCCCCCCGGGCCGCCATCTGCTGCTGCGCGACCGCGCCGCTGGCTGCCTGCCCGACGACATCATTCTGCATGGCGAGACGGCCCCCCTCGTCTCACGCGATGCCCTGCTGCGCCTGCCCGGAACCGGCCTGCTGGCGCTGGGCACGCGCGAGCCCGCCCTGCTGCCCCTCCAGGGCTCCGGCCGGGCCCTGGATTTCCTCGCCCGTGCCGCGGCCGCGGCTCTCCTGGCCACGAAGGAAGGCGTGGCGGCCGGATGAAGCGTCCCGTCCCTGCCCCATCCGGCACCGCCCTGTCGCCGGAATCCGCCCGGCTGGACGCCATCGCCGCCCGCGCCGCCTTTCTCGAATGGCTCGCCGGGGAACGGCGCTCCAGCCGCCACACGATCACCGCCTACGGCCGCGATCTGGCGGATTTCCTGGGCTTCCTGACCCATCACCTGGGCCGCGAACCCGACCTCGCCGCCCTGGCCGCCCTCCGGCCCGCCGATCTCCGCGCCTTCCTGGCCCGGCGCCAGGAGGATGGCGCCGGCAATGCCACGCGCGCCCGCCAGCTCGCCGCCGTGCGGGCCTTCCTGCGCTGGCTGGCCCGCCACCACGGGCTGCCGCTGGACATGCTGGCGGGGCTGCGCGGCCCCCGGCTCAAGCCCCCCATCCCTAAGGCCCTCACCGCCACCCAGGCACGCGGCGTGGTGGCGGAGATCGGCCAGGGCCAGGACGATCCCGCCCTGTCCGCCCGGGACAATGCCCTCTTCACGCTGCTCTACGGCGCCGGGCTCCGCATCTCCGAGGCCCTGTCCCTCAATGTCCGCGATGCCCCGCAACCCGGTGGCACGCTCCGCATCCGCGGCAAGGGCGACAAGGAACGCCTCGTCCCCGTCCTGCCCGCCGTGGCCGCCGCCATCGCCGAATCCCTGCGTTACCGCCCCGGTGCCCGACCGGAAGACCCGCTCTTCATCGGGGCCCGGGGCGGTCGCCTGCACGACGCCCTGGCGCGCAAGCTGATCCAGAACCACCGGCGCCTCGCCGGCCTGCCGGAACACGCCACCCCGCACGCCCTGCGCCATTCCTTCGCCACGCATCTGCTGGGCGGCGGCGCCGACCTGCGCGTGATCCAGGAACTACTGGGCCATGCCAGCCTGTCCACCACCCAGCGCTACGCGGCGGTGGATGCCGCCGGGCTGCTGGAGACCTGGCGCAAGGCGCATCCGCGTGGCGGCTGATGGGTGCTGGGCTCGATTTCCTTGACTTTATAGGATTTATATCCTAACAAGTCAAGGCCAACGGGTGAACCACGCCCGGCGGTCCTCCCCCAGACCATCCCTGCACCGGAATTCCCGGCCGTCCCAACGCGGCCGGGGATGGCCGCGCCGCCATGCCTTCGGGCCCGGTTCCGCGCGGCCGGTGCGTCGCGCGAGGCCCCCATGCCCCTTCCTCATCTGCCCCTCGCGGTGGCTCTGTTGCCGGACATCGCCCGGCGGCTTGCCACCGATGCCTCCGGCCTTCTCGGCCGCCGGATTTCCGAGGCCGTCGCCCAGGCCACCGGCGCCACCGATGCCCAGGCGGCCCATGCCACCGTGGCGGCTGATCCCGGACTCGCGGCCAGCCTCCGGATGCGCCTGGCGGAGATCCTTCTGGCGCATCCCCCGGAAAGCGATGGCGCGGCCCCCGGTCGCAGTGAGAAGCCCGCCCCCGGCCATCTGGAGTTGCCACCCCTGCAACCCCTGCCCTGGGGGCCGGCCCTGATCTCCAGCCTGGTGATCCTGGCCTTCCTGGTGGTGATGGTGCTGCTGGTCTCCTTCAACCACGCCTTTCCGCCGGAAACCGCGGCGCTGGTGAACATCACCGTGGGCACGCTGGGGGCCGCCTTCGCCTCGGTGGTGAATTTCTGGATCGGCTCCTCACAATCCGCGCATGAGAAGGACCGCCTCGCCGGCGTGCTGCAACGGGCGCAGACGGCGCAGGCCGGGGCGCAGGTGCAGTCCGCCCTTTCCACCCTGCGCGACATGGCCGCGGCACCGCCCGGCACGGCCAGTCTGGCCAGCCTGCCCCGGAACGCCGTCTCCCCCGATTCGGCGGAGGCCCGCTTCGACCGCTGCCTCGCCATCGTGCTGCAACAGGAAGGCGGCTTCGTGAACGATCCGCAGGATCCCGGCGGCGCCACGAACATGGGTATCACGCGGGAGGTGCTCAGCGCCTTCCGCGACCGGGCGGTGAGCGTGGAGGAGGTCCGCGACCTGTCCCGCGCCGAGGCGCGCGAGATCTATCGCGCCCGGTACTGGACGCCGATGCGCTGCGCGGACCTGCCGCCGGGCGTCGATCTCGGCGTTTTCGATTTCGGGGTGAATGCCGGTCCCTCCCGCGCGGTGAAGATGCTGCAAAGGGCGGTGGGCGTCACGGCGGACGGTTCGGTCGGCCCCATCACCCTGGCCGCCGCGCGCACCCTGGAATCGGAGCGCCTGATCGCCTCCTTCTCCGAAGCCCGCCTCGCCTATTACCGCTCGCTGGACGGTTTCGCGCGTTTCGGCCGAGGCTGGACCAGCCGGACGGAGGCGGTGCGGACAGCGGCGCTCCGGATGGCCGGCACGCAAAGCCAGGCCGCCGCCTGAAGGACACGGCATCCGCTCGCATGGCGCTGGGGGCTTCCCCTCCCCGGCGCCATGCGCTAGACGGGCGCTGACGGACCCGTAGCTCAGCTGGATAGAGCGTTGCCCTCCGAAGGCAAAGGTCGTACGTTCGAATCGTATCGGGTCCGCCATTTCCCTTTCATATCCGCGCTTTGAGCCGGTTGGCTTGCCAGCCCGCATGGCTGCGCCCGACACTCGGCCTCCCCATCCGGGAGTCACGCCGCTGTCCCGTTCCGCCCGCCTGCTCGACCTGCTCCAGGCTCTGCGCCGCAGGCGGCATCCCGTGCGTGGGGCCGAACTGGCGGAGGAACTCGGCGTCTCGCTGCGCACCCTCTACCGCGACATCGCCACGCTCCAGGCCCAGGGCGCCGCCATCGAGGGCGAGGCCGGGCTCGGCTACATCCTCCGTCCCGGCTTCTTCCTGCCACCCTTGCGCTTCAGCGAGGACGAGATGGACGCGCTCCTCCTCGGCCTGCGCTTCGTCGCCCAGCGTGGCGACCCGGTGCTCGACGAGGCCGCCGAGGATGCCCTGGCCAAGATCCTCGCCGCCATGCCGCCGGAGGCAGAGGCCCAGGCACGCGACGGCGCCCTGCTGTCGGGCATGAACAGCAGTGCTGGCGCCCCGCACCTCGCCACGCTGCGCGAGGCGATGCAGCAGGAGCGGCGCCTGCATTTCCGCTATACGGACAAGAAGGGCGCGGCGAGCGAGCGCACCGTCTGGCCGGTGGCCATCGGCTTCTTCGGGGAGGCCGAGGTCCTGGCCGCCTGGTGCGAGATGCGGCAGGACTTCCGGCATTTCCGCCTCGACCGCATCGCGGCGCTGCGGATCGACGCGACCCGCTACCCACGCCGCCGCCGGCTGCTCCTGGCCGAATGGCGCCTGCAACAGGATCTCGAAGCCTTGTTCTGACCGCTGCTGACGGAAACTGTCACCGCCCCCGGCCATGCTGCCTTCCGAACCGCAGATCAGGAGATTCCGGCATGCCGCAACTCGACCTCACGATCCTCCATGTCGCCAGCGCCACGGACAGCGCGGCCTTCTATGCCCGGCTGCTCGGCCAGGCACCCGAGGAAGCCTCCGCCACCTTCGCCCTCTTCCGCAGCGGGCCCGGCGCTGGCATCGGCCTCTGGCAGCGGGACGGTGTGGAACCATCCTCCGCCGGGGCACCGGGCAATTCGGAACTCGCTTTCCTGGCCCCGGATGTGGACGCCGTCCATGCCGAGTGGGCCGCCGCCGGTGTCACCATCCTGCAACCGCCCACGGATATGGATTTCGGCCGCTGCTTCACCGCGCAGGACCCGGACGGCCATCGCCTGCGTGTCTTCCGCCCCGGCTGAATCAGCCCTTCCCCCGGAACATGGCCACGAAGAATTTCTCGTGACAGGGCTGGCCCCGGGGCGGCGGGGCTGACATTGCGTGGCGGACCCGGCGCCTCCGGTGCGCCATCCCCACCCGGTGCCATGATGACCACAGCCCGCCGACGCCCCCGCCATGGATAAGCGTGTCCTGAACGGCGTGCTGCTCGCCTTCCTCGCCTATGCGTCCTATGCGCTGAGCGATGCCTCGATCAAGCTGATCGAAGGCGCGCTGGACCCCTTCGAGGTCGCCTTCTTCGGCGCTGTGCTGGGGCTGGGGGCGGTCCCCTTCATCCTCGGCCCCGGTGACCGGCTGACGGATCTGGTGGTGTCGCGCCATCACGGCCTGTGGCTGCTGCGCGGCGTCTTCGCGGTGGTCGGCAGCCTGTCCAGCATCATCGCCTTCACCGCCCTGCCGATGGCGGAGGCCTTCTGCCTGATCTTCCTGCTGCCCGTCTTCGTCACGATCCTCTCGGTGATCTTCCTGAAGGAAGCCGTGGGATGGCGCCGCTGGTCGGCGGTGATCGTGGGCTTCCTGGGCGTGCTGATCGTGCTGCGGCCGGGCTTCCGGGAACTTACCGCCGGGCATCTGGCCGCCATCATCGGCGGCTTCTCCGGCGCGGTGACGATCATCATCCTGCGCGCCCTGGGAGGAAAGGAGAAGCGGATCTCCCTCTACGGCGCTGGGCTGATCGGACCGATCCTGGTCAGCTTCCTGCTGATGCTGCCCCGCTTCGCCTGGCCGAGCGGCGAGCAGTGGCTCTATCTCGCCGGCTACGGCCTCCTCGCCGCGGGCGGCAATGTGCTGATCATGCTGGCCTCGGCCAAGGCCCCCGCCAGCCTCGTGGCGCCGACGCAGTACAGCCAGATGCTCTGGGGCGTCGGGCTGGGCTACGCGGTCTTCGGCGACCAGCTGGACGGCTGGATGTTCCTCGGCATGGCGGTGATCGTGGGCTCCGGCCTCTTCACCTTCCTGCGCGAAACCCGCCGCACCACCTGGTGGCGCCGCGTACCGCCGGTCCATCCGCAATAGGCGCCGGCCGGGAAGGGCAAGGCCTGTCTGCCGGCCCGCTGCCTGATATCCCCGGGAGAGGCGGCGCCTCTCCCGGACCCTCTCCGCCGGGGACCGAAGCCGGTCCCCAGACCCCGGGCTTTCGTTGGCGCTGGCGGCTGCCGCCAGTCTGCGGGCCGATCCCTGAAAACAGGTGGATCGGCGGGGCGCCCGAGAAGAAGAAAGCCGCGGGGTCCGTGCTGGTGGCACCCGCAGTCGCCGGAGAGCATGGCTCTCCAGCGCGCCCCGGCCGACAGCAGGAGCCAACGAATGGGGCCCAGGGCCCGCAGGGTCCTGGCGGATAGGGGGTCCGGGGGAAAGGCGGAGCCTTGCCCCCGGAAAGCAGCGCCCGGCGGATCAGCGCAGCCGTTGCAGTGGCGGCAGAGGCCGGACCGCCGCCTCCATCCCGCCCCAGGGGTCCGGCGCCTCCAGCCGGGCCGGGGCGGTCGCGATGGTGAAGTGCCGGGGGTCGAGACCTTCCTTCACCTCCTCCCAGCCCAGCGGCATCGCCACCGGGGCGCCGGGCCTGGCGCGGGGCGACCAGGGCGCCACCGCCGAGGCCCCGCGCGCATTGCGCTGGAAATCCAGAAAGATCCGCCCTTTCCGCCCGGCCAGGGCGGATTGCGTGGTGAAACGCTCCGGTGCTGCCCGTGCCAGCCCTTCGCAGATCGCCTCCGCCACGGCGTGCAGCCGGTCCCAGCGCGCGCCCGCGGCCAGCGGCACCACCACATGGAGGCCCTTGCCGCCCGTGGTCTTGCAGAAGGGCACGAGATCCAGCGCCAGCAGCCGTTCCCGCAGCGCCAGCGCCGCCGCGACCACCGCATCGAAGGGCAGGCCCTCGGCCGGATCAAGGTCCAGCACCATCCGGTCCGGCTGCGCCAGACGGACGCTGCGGGCACCCCAGGGATGGATCTCCAGCACGCCGGACTGGGCCAGGGCCATCAGGGATTCCACCGAATCCACCTGGATCAGCGGCCTTTCCTCGCCGCGCGGCCGCACCGTGCCGACCAGCGGCGAGAGCCCCCGCGCGGCATGGCGCTGCACGAAGCGCGCCCCTTCGATCCCTTCCGGGGCCCGCACCAGGGTCAATGGCCGCCCGGCGATGGCCGGCAACAGACGCGGCGCCACCTTCTCCAGATAGAGGGCAAGGCCATGCTTGGTGACCGGCTCCTCATCGCCGGAAGCGGGCCAGTAGATCCGCTCCGGATGCGTCAGCACCACGCCGGCCACCCGGGGCGAGCGCACCCCGCCGCGCCCGTCCTCCGGGGATGGCATGGTGCCGGTCCTGCGCGATGCCGTCACGCTCCGCTTCCGGCTTCTGCCGCCTTCCGGCGGTGCATCCTCCAGTGGTTCACGCCTGGGCTTCGGCGTCTTCCCCGGCCTGGGCGGCGCACCACCGGCGATACCCGCCAGGTCGCGCCCGGACACGATCGAGGTGGTCGCATCCTCCAGCAGCGCATCGCCCGAACCTGGCCGCGCCTCGTCGTCCCGGTCCTTGATCAGCAGCCAGTTCCGCCGTGTGCCACGGCTCCGCATCAGCACGAGGTGCCAGTCGCCTTTCAGCCTCTGCCCATGCAGGCGGAAATGCAGGCGGCCCTTGGCCAGTTCCTCCTCCGGATCGTCGGAAAGCGGCTCCCAGCGGCCGCGATCCCACAGCATCACCGTTCCGGCGCCATAGCCGGAGCCGATCTGGCCCTCGAAGCCGCCATATTCGATGGGGTGGTCCTCCACCTCCACCGCCAGCCGCTTCTGCTCCGGATCGAGGCTCGGCCCACGCGTCACCGCCCAGGATTTCAGGACCCCGCCCATCTCCAGCCGGAAGTCGTAGTGCAGCCGGGTGGCGTCATGCTTCTGCACCACGAAGAGTCCGCCGCCCGCATGCGCGCGCGGCTCTGCACCGGCGGGTTCCGGCGTTCGGCGGAAATCGCGCTTGCGGCGATAGGAGGCGAGCGGAGCGGGTTCGGCCATGGCAACGGGAAAACGCCCATCCCCGGCCCGGGTTCAGCCGTCTGGCGGAGCGGGCTTCCGCTCCGCCGTCATTCCCGGGGCGGGACGCTCACGCCGTGAAGGCCAGGGCGAGGCCGGCCGCCTCGGCCGGCGGCACCACCAGCCGCGTGCCGTGCTGCGAGGTGGGGATACCCTGGTCCGAGAGCAGCGACGCCGTGCCCTCCAGCGAAGCCGTGTGCAGGGTCAGCGCCACCATGCGGTCCCGCCCTTCCTCCCGCGCAGGGATCTCACCGAAGCGCCGCGCGGCGGCATCCGGATGCAGGACGAGCACCGAGGCCGGCCCGGCCGGCAGGCAGAGGCCGCCCTCCGTTTCCCGCACCGATTCCGGTCCGAAGAGGCGGCGGAACAGGCCGCCCATCCGCTCGGGAGCCTCGGAGGCAAAGACGAATTCCGCCACCCCGGTCACGCCATTCGGGTGCCGGCGCCATTCGTCGCGCCAGACCAGTTCGGGCGTGTAGTGGTAGCAGAAGAAGATCCTTCCGCTCTGCAAGGCCGGGTCGGTGACATAGGCGGTGCGGAAGCGGGCATCCCGCGCGCCCTCCGGCAGGCTCACCGGCCGGCTGAACTCCCGCGCCTCGCCGACCGGGGCGCCACGGGCCCGCAGCCGCTCGGCGAAATCGGGCGCGCCGGGCTTGAAGACCAACCCGCTCAGCCCTGGCGGCTCGCTGTGCAGGCCGGCCTGCTGCGGTGCCCGGCCCGGCTCGTAGCCCAGGAGCTCCAGGTAGTCCTGGCCGAAGATGGCGAGATGGTTGCTCGACCCCAGCGTGTGATGGCCACGCTCCGTCATGTCGAAGCCGAGGCGGGCATACCGGTCCCGCGCCTCGTCGAGCCGGTCGGCCACGGTGATGACCACATGGTCGATGGCGGGAGAAAGATCGGTCATGGCGCCCCTCGGATCAGGCCGGATTCCAGCCCCCTATCTGACGCCCCTGCCCCGGGCCGGTCCATCCCGATATCGCGAAAATCGGATAATGATAATCACTTGCATTTAACGTCAGGCCGTGCTTAAACCTGTCCCGCGGGCAGCACTACCCCGCATCCCATCGAATGCCTCCTGCATTCAGACGTCGGAAACTCCCTCAGCCCGGTCGGCAACGACCGGGCTGCTTTTTGGGTCAGCGCTCCGGAAGGACGGCCCCGCCATAGCGGCTCGCCGGCACCGGCACGCCCAGATTCCCCCGCAGGGTGCGAGAGGCGTATTCCGTGCGGAACATCCCGCGCCGCTGCAGTTCCGGCACCACCTGCGCCGCGAAATCCTCCAGCCCCACCGGCAGGGCGGCGGGGCAGATGTTGAAGCCGTCCGCCGCCTCGGCCTCCACCCAGGCCTCCATCTCGTCTGCGATCTGCCTCGCCGTGCCGATCAGGATGCGCGAGCCGAAGCCCGCCGCGATGGTGGTGTAGAGCTGGCGGATGGTGAGGTTGTCGCGCCGCGCCAGCTTCAGCAGGTTCTGCGCGATGCTGCGCACCTTGGGGTCGTTCGGCTCCGGCACGGGACCGTCCAGCGGATGGGCGGAAAGGTCGCCCATCTGGCCATAGAGGTAGGACAGCCCCAGTTCCGGCGCGACCAGCGCGTTCAGCAGGTCGTATTTCTCGCGCGCCTCGGCCTCCGTCCCCCCGATGAAGGGGGTGATGCCGGGCAGGATCTTCATCCCCTCCGGGTCCCGCCCCTTGCGCGCGGCGCGTTCCTTGAGGTCGCGGTAATAGCTGCGGCCGGTGTCGATCTCGTGCGGCACGGCATAGATGACCTCGGCGCTCTCCGCTCCGATCTCCATGCCGGCTTCGGAAGCGCCGGCCTGCACCAGGACCGGGCGCGCCTGCGGGCTGCGCGCCACGCTGAGCGGCCCCTTCACCTTGAAGTGCCTGCCCTGGTGGTTCAGCACATGCAGCTTCGCCGCGTCGAAGAAGATGCCGCTTTCCTTGTCGCGGACCAGCGCATCGGCATCCCAGGAATCCCAGAGCCCCTTCACCACCTCGACGAACTCGGCGGCGCGCTCGTAGCGGGTGTTGTAGTCGAGATGCTGGTCGCGGTTGAAGTTCTGCGCCTCCGCATCCGACCAGGAAGTGACGATGTTCCAGCCCGCGCGGCCGCCGCTGATCCGGTCCAGCGAGGCGTATTTGCGGGCGATGTGATACGGTTCGTTGTAGGTGGTGGAGGCCGTGGCGACGAGGCCGATCCGCGTGGTCATCGGCGCCAGGGCGGAGAGCAGCGTCAGCGGCTCCAGCTCCGCCGTCTGGGCGGAGCGGCAGAGCGAGCCCGGAGGCTCGTCCTTCGCGCGGATGCCGATGCCATCGGCCAGGAACACCATGTCGAACTTCGCGGCCTCGGCGAGCCGCGCGACGTTCAGGAAGTGGGCGAAGTCCGAGGCCCCGCCCGGATCGACCTGCGGATGGCGCCAGGCCGCGGCGTGATAGCCCAGATAGCGCATCGACAGGCCCAGGCTGATCATCTTGCGGGCGGGCATGGCGGATCTCCTCGGGCGGCGCCGCGTTCCGGCACGCCGTGCGGGTGCCGATCAGCGCGCGTGTATCGCCGTGGCGTGGGCGGGTGAAGACCTGCCCGGCCGGCCCGGTCTCCCGCAGCCTGCCGAAATGCATCACCGCGATCCGGCGCCACAGGCAGCGCGCCAGATGCCGCAGGAGGCGGCCGCCACCGGCTCATGATGACCCGGCGCGACCGTGCGCCGGGAAAGCCCGGCGTCAGGCAGGGTCCTGGCCACGATGCCCGTTCCCGGCGATAGATCGCGAAAGATTCTGCCATTCGGTATACAATATCATTGTTCTTGCTTTGCAAAATCCATCTTGGCCGTAAGAGTTCCTGGAAATTTCGGGGGCATCGCTGCTTCTCTCGACAAAGGTACGGATTTCGGCATACCCAACCCTGATACCAACCGAGGAGATGCGGGCATGGACGAGATGGCCACCCTCCCCGCCGACAGCAGTACGGCTCGCAGCTCCGATCTCTACGCCGCCATGAAGGCGGAGATCGTCTCCCTGCGCCTCGCCCCCGGCACACAGTTGCAGGAGGTGGCGCTGGGGCAGCGCTTCGGCGTCAGCCGCACGCCGGTGCGGGAGGCATTGCAGGGCCTGTTGCATGACGGGCTGGTGGAACGCTTCGGCCGGTTCTATCGCGTCATCCGCATGACGGAGGCCGAGATCCGCGATGTCTGCGAACTGCGCGAGGCCCTGGAATGCATGGCGGTCGGCCTGGCGGTGGAACGCGAGCCCGGCTGCACCGCGGTGCTGGAAAGGCTGATCGCCGAACAGGAGGCGGCCTTCGCCGCGGGGGATCTCGATGCCTTCCATGCCCTGGACGGGGCCTTCCACCTCCGCATCGGCCAGGGCGCGGGCAATGCCGCGCTGTTGCGGCAGTTGGAGATGCTCCACGACAAGGCGACGCTGGTGCGCGCGATGGAGGGCAGCCGCCCCCACTGGGCCGGGCAGGTGGTCGCCGAGCATCGCCGGATCCTCGATGCCATGCGGCGGCGGGAGACGGGCATCGCCCAGGCGGAGATGCGCTATCACATCCGGAGCGTCGTCATGCTCCGCTCCCGGCAAGCCCCTCCTGAGCCAGGGGCTTCCTGAGCCGTTGCCTTCGGCGCGCCCTGGACCTATGTCTGCCCCCGATGGGGATGGAGCTCCCCCGAAACCTCCCGGACGGGCTGATGGCTCCTACCGCGAACACGAAAAGCGGTAGGGGTGCGTCCGGATCACCTGCCGATGGGCGGGTTTTTTCATGCTCGCCCCGACAAAAGGAGCGAGCATGTCGTTCACCACCTGCCTGCTGGTCATGATCGGCGGTGCCCTCGGCACCCTGGCGCGCTATGTCGTTTCCGTGCTGGCGCTGCCCATCAGCCGGGACCTGCCCTGGGGCACCATCATCATCAACCTCACCGGCTCCTTCGTCATCGGCTTCTTCGGCACGCTGACCCTGGCCCATGGCCGCTACCCGTTGTCGGAGAACATCCGCCTCTTCGTGATGATCGGGCTCTGCGGTGGCTACACCACCTTCTCCTCCTTCAGCCTCCAGACGCTGGACCTGTTGAGGAGCGGCGCCGTGCTGCGGGCCTCCATCAACATCGGCGCCTCCCTGCTGCTCTGCCTCGGGGCGGTGGCCCTGGGCCATGCCATGGCCGCCCATTTCAACGGTGGCGCCCGGCAGATCGCCCAGATCGCCCTCGAGGAGGATGCGTGAGGGTGGAAGCCCCATGCGCCATCGCGTGGGGCATGCCGCCGCTTGACCTCGGCCCCCGTCGCGGCCCAGTGGAACCCTGAGAGGTTCCCCGGATGGAAGAGCTCACCCGGCAAAGGCCATCGGCCGCCCCGAAAGAGGACAGAGGGCAGGAAACAGGCCGCGCCGTGGCCTGTCCGCGGACCCTGACCGATCTCGAGGCCGATCCCCTGGCCGTCATCGCCGAAGGGCGGGAGGCCGATCCCTTCCTGAGCTGGAAGGGCATCATCCGTCCGATCGACCGGGTGATCGACCGCGACGCCACCGCCCGGCACGCCGCCCGCCGCGCCGAGATGACCTCCTCCCGCTGCGTCGCCCAGCTCCTCCGGGCCGCCCGCTTCATCGAGCAGGCGCCCCCCAGCCGCATCGTCAACCCCAGGCGCTCCACCTATGGCTGGAAGCATGTCGCGGAGCGCTTCCACAAGGCCATGGACCCGGCGGGCGACTGCTATGTGGGGGAAGGGATGTTCATCCTCGCGGCCCGGGCCATGGGCCTGGTGGTCCATGTCGATCGCCACGAGGACACCTATGTGAACCTGTCCGAACGCGCCGCGACAGGCTGGGGCGACAGCGGGGACAGCGGCGCCCCGTAGGGCGCGGTGCTCCCGTCCCTTCCCTTACGCCGCAGCGGGTACCTGCTCCGGCCGCTCGATCAGGGCCGCCAGGCGCCGGCCGGAACCGGCCGCCATGGTCCAGCCGGTATGGCCATGGCCGGTGTTCAGGAACAGGCCGGGGATGCGCGTCGGGCCGATGCGGGGCCGCCCATCCGGCACCATCGGCCGCAGCCCGGCCCATTGCACCGCGCCCTCCGCCCTCTCCGCACCCGCCATCGCCGGGAAGAGTTCCGCCACGCTGCGCATCAGCGCCCCGATCCGCTGCGGGGACGGCGTCGTGTCGTAATCGGCGACCTCGGCCGAGCCGACGATGCGGTAGCGGTCGCCCAGCGGCGTCAGGGCGAATTTCCGCATGTCGTCGAGGATGGCGTTGCGCGGCCCCTCCGGCCAGACCCGGCGCGGCACGGTGACCGAGAGGCCCTTCACCGGATAGACCGGCAGGGCGATCCCATGGCGGCGCAGGAAGATCGGGCTCTGGCTGGCCAGCGCCACCACCACCGCGTCGCTCGCGATCTCACCCCTGTCCCCACCGGCACGGGTCCGCACCGCCGCCACGCGCCCCTCGCGCAGCACCAGATCCTCCGCCGTGGTGCCGTAGTGGAAGCGGGCGCCGCGCGCCGCGCACCAGGCGGCCAGCCCCTGGCTGAACTTGTTGCAGTCGCCGATCTCGTCCTGCGGGAAGTACAGGCCGCCGGCGATACGCTCCGCCACCGGGCCCAGGGCCGGCTCCCGCGCCACGCAGGCGGCGCGGTCCAGCCGCTCCGTTTCCAGCCCGAAGGGCGCCAGTGCCTCATGCGCCCGCGCCGCCTCCTCCAGCGTCGCGGCATCGGCGAAGGTCTTCACGACGCAATGCCCGGCATAGTCATAGGCCACGCCGGTGCGGGCCCGGATCTCCGCCATGCAGCGCGCGCTCTGCAGCGCCAGTTCCAGATTGGCGACGCAGGTGTCCCGATAGCGCGCCGGGCGGGCCGCCATCATGAAGCCCAGCCCCCAGCGCCACATGCGCGGCAGGGCGGAGGGGCGCAGCAGCATCGGCGCATCCTCCTGCCCCAGCCAGCGCAGCACCTTCATCGGCACGCCGGGCGCGGCCCAGGGCTGGACGGAGCTGACATGGATGATGGCGCCGTTGCCCCAGCTCGTCTCCACCCCCGCCGCCTCGCGGCGCTCCACCACCGTGACCTCGTGCCCGGCCTCCAGCAGCCAATAGGCGGTGGCGACGCCGATGACCCCGGCCCCCAGCACGGTGACGCGCATGTCGCGAAGCTCCCCGATCCAGCCGCCCCTGTTTCGCGCCAGCGGATGCCGCCTGTCCAGCCATGGCGGGCCACCATTCCCGTCCCGGCTGGAATCCGCGCCTCAGAGCCCGATTGAGAATGGCCGCGGGTCGGTCTGGCGGGTCTTTTCCGCGCCGGGGGCGTCAGGCCCTTGCCCCGATGCCCCGCATCGGGGCGGCGGACCTTCCTGCCCGGCACGAAAAATCCCTCGCCAGCCCTCCGCCGCCCCATTCTCAAACGGGCTCTCAGCCGATCAGCGCGAACCGGTCCACATCCACCAGGCCGCGATCGGTGATCTTCAGATGCGGGATCACAGGCAGGGACAGGAAAGCGAGTTGCAGGAAGGGTTCCTCCAGCGCGCAGCCCATCCCCTGCACCGTGTCGCGCAGCCCGTGCAGCGCGTGGCGCACCGTCTCGAAGGGATCGAGGCTCATCAGCCCGGCCAGCGGCAGGGCGAGTTCCGCCAGCACAGCGCCGTCGCGCACCGCCACGAAGCCGCCGCCCAGCGCGATCAGCCGGTTCACCGCCACGGCCATGTCGGCATCGCTGGCGCCCAACACGCAGATGTTGTG
Organism: Roseomonas gilardii subsp. gilardii; assembly: GCF_023078375.1. NCBI lineage: Bacteria > Pseudomonadati > Pseudomonadota > Alphaproteobacteria > Acetobacterales > Roseomonadaceae > Roseomonas > Roseomonas gilardii. The sequence goes on from NZ_CP095554.1 coordinate 211,108, forward strand.
GCTGTCATGCCCGACCGAGGAAGCCAGCGCCCCGCCGCGCAGGCCGAAGCCGCGCACGAAGCCGCGTCCGACATTGCCGTTGCGCCCATGGCGCTCCAGCACGCAGACCTTCAACAGGTCGCTGGCCGGATCGGCCTCGCACTGCCCGCCCCGTACCAGGGGCGCGGCATCGTCGATCCGCGCGGTGATGATCTTGCCGGGAATGATGCCGATCGCCGGCAGCGCGGCGGCGCTCTCCGGAACACGGAACACCTCCGGCCCGACCGGGGCGAGGCGCACGGAATTGCCGCCCGGCGGTGCCGGCAGGGCGCGCCCCGCGAAGCTTTCCGCTGTCACCGGCACGCCCTTGCGCAGCACGAGGCTGACGGCGCAGCTCTCCAGCTCCTCCAGCAACAGGATGTCGGCGAGGTAGCCCGGCGCGATCAGCCCGCGGTCGCGCAGCCCGAAGCCGCGCGCCGCCGACCAGCTCGCCGCGCGATAGGTCGCCGCCACCGGCGCGCCGAGCGCGATGGCCCGGCGCACGAGATAGTCCATGTGCCCCTGCTCGAAAATATCGAGCGGGTTGCGGTCGTCGGTGCAGAGGCCGAGGAAGGGCGAGGTGAATTCCCCGATCAGCGGCGCCAGCGCGGTCACGTCCTTGGAAACGGTGCCCTCGCGGATCAGCACCTGCATGCCCTTGGACAGCTTCTCCAGCCCTTCCTCGTAGCTGGTCGTCTCGTGGCAGTTGCGGATGCCACAGGAGAGATAGGCGTTCAGCGCCCGGCCGGAGAGCAGCGGCGAATGGCCGTCGATATGCCCGTCAGCGAAGGCCGCCAGCTTGTCGAGGCAGACAGGGTCCTTGTTCAGCACGCCGGGCACGTTCATGAACTCCGCGAGGCCGATCACCTGCGGATGGTCGCGGTACCGCACCAGCTCCGGCGCGTCGAGCCGCGCCCCCGCCGTCTCCAGCCCCGTCGCCGGCACGCAGGAGGACAGTTGCACCCGCAGGTCCATCACCGTGGCCAGCGAGGAATCGAGGAAGTAGCGCAGCCCCTCCTCGCCCAGCACGTTGCAGATCTCGTGCGGGTCGCAGATCGCCGTGGTGGTGCCGCGCGGCAGCACGCAGCAGTCGAACTCCCCCGGCGTGACCAGCGTGCTCTCGCAATGCACATGGCTGTCCACGAAGCCCGGCACGGCGAAGCGCCCGGCGGCATCGATCTCCCGCACGCCTTCATAGCTCTCGCGCATTCCCACGATCCGCTCGCCGCAGATGGCGATGTCGCCGCGCCGGACCGTCCCCGTCACCAGATCGAGGATCCGGGCGTCCCTGATCGCCAGATCGGCCTTCTCGCGCCCCAGGGCCTGGTCGATCCGCCTCTCCAGCACACGCCGCATGACCGCAGCCCCTTCTTCATGAGTGCCCCGATGCTCCCGGACCATAAGCCTTTCCGCAAGCGCTTTGCCCCTGGGTCCTGAAGGTGGCGCCCCCGTGGGAGGAGCGCCGCCTCTCCCACACCCTCTCCGCCGGGAACCGGAGCCGGACCCCGGGCTTTCATGGGTTCGGGTGGAAAGGCTGGTCTGACGTCTGATCCCTGGGAGCGGGTGGGCCGGCGGGGCTCCCGGAAAGCGGGGCTCCCGGAAAGAAGAACACCTTGCCCGCGTTGGTGGCGCCGGCCGTCGCCGGTGTCAGCGAGCACCAGCGAACCGGGTCCGGAGCCCGCGGGGTCCTGGCGGATAGGGGTCCGGGGGAGAAGGTAGAACCCTATCCCCCGGGACATCGCCACGCCAGACGTGATGCGCGGCCTTCGTCGCTCATCGTGCGAAGCCGGTGATGCTCCGTTCGAACGCCTCGTCCCGTCCGTCGCGCGTCAGCCCCCAAAGGGGGTTGTCCACCATCAGCCGCTGCCCACCGTCGCGCTGCACCGGGCGGATCAGCGCCTGGGCGGTGCTGCGGGTCTGCGCCCCGAAGAGGTCGAGTGGGATGCGGAGATAGATACCCTTGTCGAAGGAACCCTCGCCGAACTTCTCGAAGGAGACGTTGGTGAAGGTGGCGAAGCCGCCGACCTCGATGCCGTTGGCGAAGCGCCGGCCCAGCTCGACCGTGCCGCCCCAGTCCCCGGCCAGGTAGCGCCCGGCCCGCAGCACGCCGTAGAGGTTCCAGACCGGCAGGTCGGCATAGAACGAAGCCTGGCCGGTCACGGCGCTGTAGTTCCGGAAGCCCAGCATCCCGTCATGGTCGCGCTGCCGCACCCAGTTCAGGTCCAGCCCCACCGCCCAGGACCGCTCATGCGGGCGGTACAGCACCTCGCCCGAAACGCCGCCGAACATCGGCTCCAGCCAACCGGCCGTGGCCCGCGCGAAGACATCGGGGGCGAGGTTCCAGATCCGCTCGGCATAGAGCGCCGGGATGGAAGTCTCCCCCTCCCTGGCATAACGGGCATAGTCGCTCCGCACATGCGGCAGCCGGCTGTCGGAGGGCAGGCCGCCGCCGATATTGCCCAGCAGCCTCTGCTGCACCGATCCGGCCAGGGCGAAGCCGGCCCCCAGATCCAGCCGCGCCGTTCCGGCGATGGCCGCCTGCCAGCGCAGGCTGCGGGTGGGATCGCCCAGGATCAGCCCCAGCCTCGGCTCCAGCCCATAGGAGAGCCGTTGCGGCGGGGCGCGGCTCTCGCCAGGCCAGGAGTCACCGGCCGCGGGCAGAAGGGTCACGGCGGCAAAGGCTTCCTCCGGACTGACGCGGCCGCGCGCCGCGTCGGCCAGGATGTCGCGCGGCGCCAGCGCCCGGGCGACCTCCGCCCCGCCCAGCCACCAGGACAGGCGCAGCACCTGCACTTCCGGCGGGAGCAGCCCCTCGGTGGCCCGGACGATCCGCGCCAGCACCTGCGGCAGGGTGCGGAAGCGCCCGCCCGACACGGCGATCCGCGCCTCTCCGCCCTCCAGCGCGAAGGCCCTGGGCTGGAAACCCGCGGCAGCCAGGGCCGCGAAGACCCGCGGCGCCAGCGCCCCTTCCCCTTCGGCCTGCGCGGCCCGGGCCGGCACCGGCGGCGGCGCGGGGAGCGGAATGTCCGGCATCCGGTTCGGGTCCAGGCGCAGGGAAAGCCGCGCCAGCAGATCGGTCCCGTTCACGAAGGCCAGCCCCGCATCCAGCCATTCGTTGGACCATTGCAGGCCGGCATTCAGTTGCGACCGGGCCCGGCCCCGCAGCCCGGTGGTCCGGCCAGGATAGCCGCCGCGCTCGTCACGCAACTCGTCGCCCGACCATTCCAGCTTGGCCCGCAGCCCCTCCACCGCGCCCCAGGGCGTGGGCAGAGGCGGCAGGCTGTATTCGACACCGCCGAACGGCGCGACATCCGCGCCCTGAAAGAAATCCGTGCGCAGCGTGCCGCCGCGTCCGACATCGCGCTCCCGCTCATCGAAGCGGCCGGAGATCCGCCGGAGGGGGTTGCGCAGCCCGCCGGCGGAACCCAGCCGCCCCCAGCCGAGACCCAGGCTGAAGTCCCAGCCGTACCAGCGCTTGGAAGCGACAAGATACTCGCCGCCATAGATCCCCGTGCCGATCAGGTCCTGCAGCCCGACCGCCACGGCCGGCAGCCAGGCGCTTTCCTCCACCAGCCGCAGCTTCAGGTCGAAGGAACGGTCCGTGGTGGTGCCCTGCCCCGTCGTGCCGTTCAGCCTCTCGCTCAGGCGGAAGGTGGTTTCCAGGAAGGGCAGTGCCTGGAAGTTCAGGAACCAGAAGCGCCGGTCGGTGCGCAGCGATGCCCCGGCTTCCAGGACCCCATCCTCCCGGAAGCGCGCATTGCGTGTTTCCAGCAGCCCCATCCCGCCGAAATCCCCGCCGGTGGCGGGCAATTCCTCAGCGATGGCAGCACTGGAGAGCAGAAGGAGGAGAAGGACGAGAAGACGGGACACGGAGCAGGCTTCGGGCTCCGCGATGACGCACACACGCCATAAAAGAGTTCAATACCGCCCCGACACCTCATGCGGGAATTTTCCCGCACGATACCATTTCAGCACAGAAGCGAACCGGCCATGACGCCTGGCGTCAGCGCCGCCGCAACAGGCTCCAGCCCCCGATCACCGGCAGGGCGATCAGCAGCAGGATCATCCAGGCACCCGGGCGCAGAAGGATTCCGCCCAGGATGTCCAGCAGATAACCCGGCATCACCAGCAGCGGTGCCCAGACGATGGCAGAGCACAGGTTGGCGATCTGGAAATGGCTTTGCCGCATGCCCGACAGGCCGGCGATGGCCGGGGCGAAGGCGCGGGCCGGGCCGACGAAGCGGCTGAGGAAGACCGCCATCCAGCCCCAGCGGCGGAAGAACAGCACCGCCTTGGCATAGGTCCGCCACTGGCCGCGCGGCAACCAGCGCCGCAGCAGGCGCCGCCCCTGCCAGCGGAAGACCCAGAAGCCCACGGCATCGCCCGCCACGCCGCCCACCACGATGCCCAGCAGGACCGGCCAGGCGGGCAGCGTGCCATTGCCGATCAGCAGGCCCATCCCCAGCAGCAGGGCCGTCGAGGGCACCAGGAGGCTGATCACCGGCAACGATTCGGAAAAGGCCAGCAGCATCGCGGCCCAGGGCGCCCAGGCCTCGTTCTCCCGGATCCAGGCCTCGAAGCCGCTGATCAGCGCATCCATTCCAGGTGGGCTTTAGGGCGCGCCATCCCGGCCGGCAAGCGGCGCCCGGCGGCCCCCTGGCCTTTCCTTCCCGGACGCGAGGCCCTTTTCCCCGCTTGTCCTTTTCGTCATGATCGGCTTCCAGATGGACGAGAACGGGGAGTGGCGGCTCCAGCACGGCGGCTGCGCCGCCTATCGGGGCATGGGGGTCCTCCTGCTCGGCCCGTCCGGGGCCGGGAAGTCGGACCTTCTCCTGCGGCTCCTGGATCGGAGGGGATGGAAACTGGTCGCCGACGACCAGATTCTGTTGCGTTACCATGACGGTGCCCTGCTCGCCCAGGCACCGCCCGCCCTGAAGGGCATGCTGGAGGTTCGTGGGCTGGGTGTTCTGGAAGGCTTCGAAACATTGGATCAGGTGACGGTCGGCCTCGCGGTGGCCTGCGTCCCGCGCCAGCGGGTGCCCCGGTTGCCGCTCCCGCAGCTCTGGGGGCAGGCCGCCGGCCCGGCGATCCCGCCCGGCGGCGCGGTGCCCCTGGTGGCGCTGCACCCCTTCGACGCCTCGGCGCCCCGCAAGGTGGAACTCGGCCTGCTCGCCGCCCGGGGCCTGCTGTCCTGCCATGCCGGGGCCTTCGCCCCCCCGCCGTCTCCCGGGGCCGCATGAGCGCCCTGCGTCCGGTCGTCATCGTCACCGGCCTTTCCGGAGCCGGCAAGGCCTCCATCCTCCGCGTGCTGGAGGATCTGGGTCACGAAACCGTGGACAACCCTCCCCTCTCGGTGCTGGGCAGCCTGCTCACCGATGGCGGGGAGGATTCCGGCGGCTCCCCTGACAGCCCTCCCCTGGCGGTCGGCGTGGACACGCGCAGCCGGGGCTTCGACGCCCATATTCTCGCCGCCGGCCTGCAGGCCCTGCGCCTCCGGCCGGATATGGACCTGCAGATCGTCTTCGCCGCCGCCGATGCCGACACGCTGATGCACCGCTATTCCGAGACGCGGCGGCGCCATCCCCTGGCCCCCGAGGGCAGCGCCGCCGAGGGCATCGCGCGCGAGGCGGAGCTGCTGGCCCCCCTGCGCGACGCGGCGGACTGGGTGGTGGACACCACCGGCCTGCCCCTGCCCGATCTCCGCCGGATGGTGGAGGCCCGCTTCCGGCCCGACCGGGCGCCGGGCATGTCGGTCTCGGTGAAGTCCTTCGGTTTCCCCAAGGGCCTTCCGCGGGACGCGGATCTGGTTTTCGATCTGCGCTTCCTGCGCAACCCGCATTACGACCCCATATTGCGTCCCATGACAGGGAGAGACGCCCCCGTGGCGGCCTTCATCGAGGCCGACCCGGATTTTGCCCCGTTCTGGGCCCATCTGACCGGGCTGCTGGACCCGCTGCTGCCGCGCTATCAGGCCGAGGGCAAGAAGTACCTCTCCATCGCGCTCGGCTGCACGGGCGGCAAGCACCGGTCGGTGCTGACCGCCGAGCGGCTGGCGACCCATCTGGCCCGCCAGGGATGGCGGGTCGATCTCTCGCATCGCGAACTGCGCCTGACGGTCGAGCCCGCCGCGCCTTCGCCTGGGCCGGAGGCCCGAGTGCTCTCACCATGATCGGAATGGTACTGGTCACCCATGGACGCCTGGCCGAGGAACTCCGCCTCGCCATGGAACATGTCATGGGCCCGCAGAAGAACGTCGCCTGCCTGTGCATCGGGCCGGACGACAATGCCGAGAACCGCCGCGAGGAGTTGCGCGCCCGCGTGGCCGAGGTGCGGCAGGGCGACGGCATCGTGGTGCTGACCGACATGTACGGCGGCACCCCCGCCAACCTCGCCACCTCGATGCTGGAGGAAGGCGATGTGGAGGTGGTGGCCGGCGTCAACCTGCCGCTGCTGGTCAAGCTCGCCAAGCTGCGGGGCGTGGAGCCGATGCACCAGGCGGTGCAGCATGCGGTCATGGCCGCGCGCAAGTATCTCGGCACGGTGGCCGAGTTGCGCGGTACCCTGCCTTACGCCGCCAAGAGCGAGGAAGGGGCGGCCCAAGGGATACCCCAGGGGATATCCCAGGGGATATCCCAGGCCGCGCAGGGAGGAAGCCGATGAGCACCGAAACCGTCCAGCCCGGCACGCCGGTCCTGCGGCGCAAGGTCACCGTGGTCAACACGCGCGGCCTGCATGCCCGCGCGGCCGCGAAGCTGGTGACGCTGGCGGAGCGCTACTCCGCCTGCCTGAACATCGTCCATGACGGCCAGAGCGTCCCGGCCTGTTCCATCATGGGCCTGATGATGCTGGGGGCCGGCAAGGGAAGCACGATCACGGTCGAGGCCGAGGGCTGGGATGCCCGCGAGGCCCTGGACGGGGTCGCCGGCCTGATCGAGGCCGGCTTCCATGAAGACTGAGAAGGCCGAGGCCAGAACCGAGGCCAAGCTCACCGAGGCCAAGCCCGCGGAGGCCCGGTCCGAGGCCAGGCGCGCCAGCCGCCGCACGCGGGAGGTCACGCTGGAAGGCCTGCCGATCGCGCCGGGCGTGGCGATCGGGCCGGTCTACGATACCTCCGAGCCCCCGGCCGAGGCACCCCGCCGCACCATCCAGCCGGCCGAGTTAGAGGAGGAGAAGGCCCGCCTCACCACGGCGGCGGCGACCTCCCGCAAGCAGGTCAGCAAGCTCAAGAAGCGCCTCTCCGTCCTGCCGGAGGAGGCGCAGGAGGAGCTGGAGCCGCTGCTCGACGCCTATGCGATGATGCTGGGCGAATCCCGCCTGCTGCGCGGCGCCCGCAAGCGCATCGAGACTGGCCTGCTTTCCGCGGAAACGGCGGTGGCCGACGAGGCGGAGGCCATCGCCGCCGCCATCCTGGCCGCGAAGGACGACGACAAGCCCGGCCTGCGCCGCCGGGCCGGCGAGGTGCGCGAGATCGCCCGCCGCCTGACGCGCAACCTGACGCAGACCGGCTTCCGCTCCTTCAAGGACGTGCCCGCCGGTTCCATCCTGGTGGCGCAGGAGCTGACGCCCGCCGATGCGGCGCTGATCGACCCCTCCCGCATCGCCGGCGTGGCCACCGAGGAAGGCGGCGCCGACGGCCACACCGCCATCATGCTGCGCGCCCTGGGCGTGCCCTCCGTGCTGGGCTGCGAGGGGCTGACGGAGGCGGCGCGGCGCGACGACCTCTGCGTGCTGGATGGTGGCACCGGCATGGTGGTGATCCGCCCCAACGAGAAATCCCTCGCCCTGGGGCGCGAGGCCCTGGCCGGCTATGCGCGCGAGCGCACCCGGCTGAACAAGCTGCGCCGCCTGCCCTCCGTCACCACGGATGGCGAGGAGGTGGACCTCCAGGCCAATATGGAGATCCCGGCCGAGTTGCCGCTGATCGCCGGCGCGGGCGCGCATGGCATCGGCCTGCTGCGCACCGAGTTCCTCTTCATGAACCGCGATGTCCCCCCTGACGAGGAGGCGCATTTCGAGGTCTATCGCCAGATCGTCGAAAGCATCGCGGGCGATGGCGTGACCATCCGCGTCCTCGACTGGGGCGGGGAGAAGGACATGGAGGCCCTCGCCCAGACCATCGACTACGCCCAGGGCGGCGCCAATCCGGCGCTGGGCCTGCGCGGCATCCGCATGCTGCTGCGCCGTCCCGAACTCCTGGAGGTGCAGTTCGCCGCCATCCTGCGCGTGGCGGCGCTCGGCCCGGTGCGGGTGCTGCTGCCCATGGTGACGGTGCCGCAGGAGGTGCATCAGGCCCGCGAGATCTACGAACGCGTGGCCAAACGCCTGCGCCGCCGCGGCGGCGTGGCGCTGCCGGACAAGCTGCCGCCGCTGGGCGCGATGATCGAGACGCCTGGCGCCGCCCTGGCCGCCGACGCCATCGCGCTGGAGGCCGATTTCTTCGCCATCGGCACCAACGACCTCGCCATGTACACGCTGGCGGTGGATCGGGCGGAGGCGGAGGTCTCCCACCTCTACGACCCGCTCCACCCGGCGGTGCTGCGGCTGATCCAGTTCTCCACCGAGGCGGCGCTGCGGCTGCGGATGCCGGTCTCGGTCTGCGGCGAGATGGCGGGCAACCCGCGCCTCGTGCCGCTGCTGCTGGGCCTGGGGCTGCGCAGCCTCTCGATGAATGCCTCGGCCGTGCCACGCGTGAAGCAGGCGGTGCGCAGCCTCAACATCGACGACTGCGCCCGCTTCGCCCGCCGGGTGATGGAGCAGTCCGATCCGAGCCGGATCCAGGAGCTGGTGCTGAATTTCGAGGAAGGCGCCGACTGGCGAAGCTAGGGCAGCCCCGCTTCACCCAGCCGGCCCTTTCCAAATATTCATAACGATAACGAACTTAAATCGCGTAGGTTGCTGCGGCGGCCGTTCCCGTGCGCCCGGTTGCCCGCGGGCCCAGACCGGAGCCTGAACCGGAACCCAGCCTGACGCCCGTCGCCCCGTCCAAGGCCGGAGGGAATGGCGCCGCCCAGACAAGGGAGGGCCGGATCATGGCCGGCAACACGGACTTTCTCGCTTCCGCCGAGACGATGCTGGAAGTGGCCAAGTTCTTCCACGAACTGTCCCACCGCAGTGATGAGGGCCAGCTGCCGGACAAGGATGCGAGGCGCCAGGCCGGGAGCCTGGGCCTCCTGGTGCCAGCCAGCCTGGGACAGGCTCCGATCCAGTTGCTGGAGGCGGACAAGGCCACCGGCACGACGGATGCGGGAAATGGCAACTGGCAGATCACGATCCGGCTGCCGCCGGAAAAGCTTCCCGCCGGCAGGACCGCTCCCCCGTCCCCCAAATGCTACCAGACCTGCAAAAGCGGCCCCTTCGGCCTCGGTAAAGTCTGCTTCAAGATCTGTGTCAGTTGCACGTTCAAGAGGACCAGCGTGTCCTGCGAGGTCACGATAGGGACCACCGTCAGTATCTGAATGCGGGGCCGCCCCGGCAGTTCCGGAGGTGATGGGTGCCGCCCATGCCTCCGGAAGCTGCCGGCCCCGCAGGACCGCTTCACGCTTCCCAAACCCGCTCAAATGACATAAAGATATCTTGATACTTGACCCAGCCCGGTTCCGCCGGCGCCATGGTCTGCCCACAAGCCGGAGTTCCGGACGACCCATGCCCGATACCAACGTGCCCGCCACCGACTACAAGGTCCGCGACATCACCCTGGCCGACTGGGGCCGCAAGGAACTGGCGATGGCCGAGGACGAGATGCCCGGCCTGATGGCGCTGCGCCGCGAATTCGGGGCCGAGAAGCCGCTGAAGGGCGCCCGCATCTCCGGCTGCCTGCACATGACCGTGCAGACGGCCGTTCTGATCGAGACGCTGACCGCCCTCGGCGCCGAGGTCCGCTGGTCCTCCTGCAACATCTTCTCCACCCAGGACCATGCCGCGGCCGCCATCGCCGCCACCGGCGTGCCGGTCTTCGCCGTGAAGGGCGAGACGCTGGAGGAATACTGGGACTACGTGTACCGCACGCTCGACTGGAACGGCGACGTGCCGAACATGCTGCTGGACGACGGCGGCGACATGACGCTGCTGGTCCATTACGGCCTGCGCGCCGAGAAGGGCGACACCGCCTTCCTCGACAAGGCGACCAACGAGGAGGAGACCGTCTTCTTCGCGCTGATCAGGAAACTGGTCGCCGAGAAGCCGGGCTGGTTCGCCAGGCTCGCCGCCTCGATCAAGGGCGTGTCCGAGGAAACGACCACGGGCGTGCACCGCCTCTACACCATGGCCAAGGAAGGCAAGCTGCTCTTTCCCGCCATCAACGTGAACGACAGCGTCACCAAGTCGAAGTTCGACAACCTGTACGGCTGTCGTGAATCGCTGGTGGACGGCATCCGCCGCGGCACCGACGTGATGATGGCCGGCAAGATCGCCTGCGTGGCCGGCTTCGGCGATGTGGGCAAGGGCTCCGCCGCCTCGCTGCGCAATGCCGGCTGCCGCGTCATGGTCACCGAGATCGACCCGATCTGCGCGCTGCAGGCGGCGATGGAGGGCTATGAGGTGGTGACCATGGAGGATGCCGCGCCGCGCGCCGACATCTTCGTCACCGCCACGGGCAATGTGGACGTGATCACCATCGACCACATGCGCGCCATGAAGCACCGCGCGATCGTGTGCAACATCGGCCACTTCGACAGCGAGATCCAGGTCGCGGCGCTGAAGAACCTGAAGTGGACCAATGTGAAGCCGCAGGTGGACGAGATCGCCTTCCCGGACGGCAAGGCGATCACGCTGCTTTCCGAGGGCCGCCTCGTGAATCTCGGCAACGCCACCGGCCATCCGAGCTTCGTGATGAGCGCCTCCTTCACCAACCAGACGCTGGCGCAGATCGAACTCTGGACCAATGGCGCGAAGTACGAGAAGCAGGTCTACACCCTGCCGAAGCACCTGGACGAGAAGGTCGCCGCCCTGCACCTGGAGAAGGTCGGCGCCAAGCTCACCAGGCTGAGCCAGCAGCAGGCCGACTATATCGGCGTGCCGCAGGCCGGCCCCTTCAAGGCCGAGCAGTACCGCTACTGACGAGCCTCACCCGGGGGGATGAGGACCGTGGCAGGCCGCCTGCCGGGCATGGTGCCCGGCGGCGCGGGCCCTCCCGCCACGGAGGCCATCCCAGGATGGCCACCCCCGGGACCATTTGCGCGAGAGGCCCGGCCATGTTCCGCCGGGCCTCCCTGCCCCCCTGGCCGGCCAGGGCCGGTCCTGCTCTCCCGGCGGCATCACTCCGGTGCGGCTTCGGCCGGCATGACCCTGGCCGGCCGGAGGCCGCCGGTCACGAGATCCAGCAGCCTGCGCGCCGCACCGCTGTAGCGCCGCTCCCGATGGCTGAGGACGTGATAGGCGCGTTCCGGCAGGGGAAACGGCAGTTGCTGCAACAGGCCCGCCTCCAGGCTGGGGGCCGCCACCGAGGCGGAGATCACCGTCGCCCCCATGCCCGCCTCGACCGCCGCGCGGACCGCCTCGTTGGACGGCAGTTCCAGCGCCACGCGCAGGCGCTCCCGCAGGCCCGTGCCGGTCAGCAGGGCCTCGAAGGCCGACCGGGTGCCGGAGCCGGGCTCGCGCAGCACCCATTCCCCCTCCGCCACCAGCCCGGCCAGATCCTTCGGCAGGGCAATGGTCCAGGGATGGCCGGGCGCCACCACCAGGACGAGCTGGTCGGTGGCCACGTCGCGGCTGGCGAGCACCGGGTCCTCCACGCGGCCCTCGACGAAGCCCAGCTCCGCCAGCCCGTCATGCACCGCCGCGGCGACCTGTGCCGTGTTGCCGATGCCGAGGCGGATCTCGATCCCCGGATAGGCGCGGCGGAAGGCCACCAGATGGCGCGGCAGCCAGTAGCTGGCGATGGTCTGGCTGGCCTGCACGGTCAGCACGCCCCGCTCCAGGCCGCCCAGCTCCGCCAGGACGCGTTCCGCCGCCTCGGCCCGGGCCAGCACGGCGCGGGCCTCGGCCAGGAAGATCCGCCCCGCCTCCGTCAGGGCGATGCCGCGCCCCAGCCGGTCGAAGAGGCGTACGCCATGGCGCGCCTCCAGCGTCGCCACCGCCGCGCTGGCGGCCGACTGGGCGATGTGCAGCGCCTCCGCCGCCCGGGTGACGTGCTGGCGCTCGGCCACGGCCACGAAGACACGCAGCTGCTCCAGCGTCATGCCATCCCCTCAGCGCCCCCACCGGCCCGCATGATAGGGCGGCACGGCATGAAAGCCACCTCGCCCCGTCAAGGCGATGCGGTGGCTGGCTTCCCAGGCTGGCAGGCCTCGCCATCCCGCCTGAACACCTGCAACCCATCCACCACGGCGATCTGCCGGTAGAGCGCCCAGACCGCCGCGAAACCCGGATCGGCCTGCGCCAGGACGCTGGGATAGTTGATGTCCTCCGCCCCGCGGCGGCCATCCACCACCACCAGGTCCGGACAGCCCCGGATGAAGTCCTGCGCCACCCAGAGATGGATCGGCCATTCCGCCGGCGGCCTGCCGTCCAGCCGCGCCCGCCACAGCTCTCCCCGCAGCGCCCACATGGAATCGAAGCGGCTCGCCCAGGTGACGCCGGTGTCGTCCACGATCGGGAAGCCTAGCCCGATCCATTCGGAGAAGGCCACATAGGTCCTGGCCTTCTCCTGCCGGATCAGGCGCTCCAGCTTCACCTCCGTGGAAAGCTCCGGCTCCATGGCCAGCACCAGCCGGTCCTCCAGCCGCCCGCCCAGGCTCTGCGCCTGGATCGCCAGGGGCATCAGCGCCACCAGCATCAGCACGGGAAAGCGCCAGCCCCGGAGGCCGCCCTGGCGGCGGAGGGCCGCCGCCTCCGCGCACCAGTAGATGAGGGCGAGCGTCACCACGATCGAGGCCGGAATCCGGTGGTAGAACCAGTTCTTGCCGTCCAGGAACATCACGGCCGTGGCCGCGACGGCGAAGCCTGACAGCACCGCCATCACCCGCCGCGCCGTGCTGCCCCGTGGCATCGCGAAGGTCAGCGCCACGGCCAGGATGATCGCGACCATCAGGCGCCAGGAATCCGCCAGCAGGGACAGGAAGCTGGAATCGGTGCCGCCATACAGGGTCAGGGCGAGGGGCACCGCGCGATCGACGAAGCTGGGATAGAGGAACAGGATGGCCGCGGCATAGAGCCCCGCGACGCCGAAGGCGACGAAAGCCGGCAGGCGGGGGCGGAAGCCGCGCTGCATCCAGCCCACCACCTCCACCAGCCCCAGGCAGAGCAGGTAGCGGGGCTTGAGCGCCGCGCCCAGGCCCGCGAGCACGGCACTGCCGGTGGCCATGCGCCAGCCGGTCGCCTGGCCTTCCAGGGCGCGGATCAGGACGGCCAGATGCGGGAGGACGGCGATGGTCAGCAGGTGCTCACGCTGCCCGAACTCGATCCCCGGCATCAGGATCAGGACGCAGGCGATGGCCGCGAAGGTGGCAGGCAGGCTGCGGAAGGCCGGCCCCACCCCCGCAGCAGCCGTGCCGTCATCCATGCGGAGCCCAGGGCGGCGGCGGCGAAGAGGAGCAGGGCCAACGGTTTCGCGGACACGCCCAGCGCGTCGCCGATCAGCACCGGGATCGCGCTGATCCAGATGATCAGCGGCGGATTGACCTCGATGACATCGACATAGAGGCTCTTCCCCTTCAGCCATTGCCGCGCCACCCAGAGCAGCCAGGCGATGTCGTCCTTCATCGGGGTGCGCAGCAGCACGAAGAGCATCAGCCCGAGGGCCGCCAGCACCAGCGCCGCGCAGATCAGGCCAGTGCGCGCGCCGCTGCGGAAAATGGCGGGAGGAGACGAGACATCGCCGGGATATTCCGGTCCGGGTTGTCCGGGCAGGCTGTAGTTCAAGCGGCTTTGTTCCCTTCGGATGACGGATGCCGGCCGGCCGCACGGCCGCGCCGTGCGCCCTCCGCTGTCCCGCCATCCTGGTTGCTTCCCGATGCCATCCGGTGGCCCGCCGTCGTGGAGAAGGGCAGGTTCCTACACCCAAGAGCCGAACACAATTATCCGTGAGGCGTCTTCTCTTTGTGCAAGGCCGCATAATGGCCTGGGCAACCCGGATCCAACATCCAAAGGTTGCTTATCTGTTTGTTTTTCGACCATGAAGGGCAAAATGGCGGGGTGGCGCCCGCCATGTTCTAGATGTTCCGCCTCGGTCCAACCCCTGCCCCGATATCGCGGGCCAATTCTGCCCCGGCTTCCGCGGAATGATGCTGCTCCGGCAGCTCCGTGGCCGGTGGCGGGGAGGTGCGAATCAGGCCGCCGGAATCGGTGTTCCCGGTTTCCGGCATCATGAAGAGCACCAGCAGGAAGGACAGCAGGCCGACCACGGCCAGAAAGCCGAAGGCGACGCCGGAACCGAACCAGGTCGCGGTTGCCCCCGCCACCGTCGTGCTGAGCGTCCCGCCGATGCCCACCGCGAGGCCGAAAATGCCCATGCACAGGTTGAAGCGGTTCGTGCCGCGCGTCAGATCCGCCGAGAGCAGCGGCAGCAGCACGCCCAGCGACGCGGCGCTGACGCCATCCAGGGCCTGAACCAGGATCAGGACCTTGGGATCGGACACGACGGCGAGGAGCAGGCCGCGCAGGGGAAGGGCCGCGAAGCCGATCATCAGGGCCACGCGCCGGCCCCGCCGCTCGGCCAGGCGGCCGATCCAGGGGGAGATCGCCGCCACCACGAGCTGCGGTGCGACGATGCAGGCGGCGATGATGAGATTGGCCTCGTCGCCCGTGTTGCGGGTGACCTCGGAGCCGGCCAGCGGCAGCATGGCGGCGTTCGCGAGGGTGAAGAGCAGGCAGCAGCCGGAGAAGACCAGGACGCCACGGTTGCGGAGCAGCGCCAGCAGGCCGCCCCGTCCCTTCGCGGCCTGTTCCCGCTGCACCATGGTGACCAGGTCGGCCTGCCGGATCATGGCCAGGGAGATCAGGCTGGGGATGGCCAGGGCCGCCGTCAGCCAGAAGACCGCCGCGCTGGAGATGTAGGTGCCCGCGAGCCCCAGCATCCCGGCGGCCACGCCATTGCCGATGGCCGCGAAGCGGGCGTTGCGGCCGAGGCGCTCCCCCAGCGCCGCCCGCCCGACCAGGCCGAGGCTGATGGCCGCGATGGCGGGCGCGAGGACGCAACTGGCGATGCCATGGAGGATCTCGGACAGCATGACCGGAAGCTGGCGCGGCTCCACCGCCACCAGCAGCAGGGCGCTGACGGGCATGCAGAGGATGGCGACCAGGGCCGCCAGCTTCTTGCGCGGCGTGGCATCCACCAGGGCGCCGGCGGGGAGCTGGCTGACCATGGCGGTGAAGGTGCCGACGCTCAGGGCGAGGCCGATCTCGAACTCGGTCCAGGCCTGGGCGCTCAGATAGACGGCGATGAAGGGACCGAAGCCGGTCTGGATGTTTGCGACAAAGAAATTGAGCAGGTCGAGCCCGCGCGCACTGCGCGCCGACCCGGTTCGACCGGATGACATGGGCGCTTAATCCGGCTTGCCACCGGGAGTTGCGGGGGCGGCCGCGGAGGGCGGCGATTGTGGCGCCGGGGCCGTGCCGGATGTGGCGGGGGCCGGATCGGCCCCGGGTTTGGCGGTGCCGTCCTGGCCGGCATCACCCTGGGGGCTGCCGCTGCCTGCACTATGGCCCTTCGCATCGCTGTCCGGGGCGGCACCTTGCGGGGCGCCGCTTCCTGGAGAGGTGCTGACCGGAGGGGTGTCACCCTGGGGGGCGCCGGTTCCGGGGGCATTGCCCTGGGCAGGGCTGGATGACGGAGGAGCGGGCGCCTGGGCAGACTGGGGGGAAGCAGCCTGGGGCGGGGTGGCCTGGGTTGGGCTAGGCTGGGCCGGGGCAGGCTGGGCCGGGGCGAGTTGAGCGGGGGCGGGTGCCGCCTCGGCCGCGGGGTGGGGTGTGGGTTCCGGGACGGGCTCGGCGGGGGCGGGGGCCCCTTCCGCTGGCGGGGCGGCGGCGAGGATCGGCTTGCCTTCCACGAAGTCCGGGAAGCCCTTCAACTGGTCGCGGGTCAGCAGGAAGGTGATGCCGTCCGGCGTGAAGGACAGGGTTTCCCAGGTCACGGCGATGCGGCGGCGGCCGACGCCGAGGAAACCGCCATAGTCGAGGATCGCGGCCTTGGGCTCCCCGGCCTCGTTGACCAGGACGTTGACGATCTGCGCGACCACGGTGCCCGAGGCGCTCTTCACGTCGCGGCCGAAGACGCGGAGCGTGTCGGTGGCGGGCAGCATCTGCTGGGTGGCGAGCGGCGGCGGCGGGTCCGCGGCCAGGACCGGGGTGGCGGCGAGGATCAGGACGAGGGCCGCCGGAAGGCGGCTCGGGGTGGTCATGCGGCTGTGGCTCCGGCTGTCCTGAAGACGGGTCCGGGGGCGTCGGGTTTCAGCCGGCAAATCCGCCTCCGTCGAGATAGGCCCGCTCCTCCGGCGTGGTGACGCGGCCGAAGGCCAGGTTGCGATGGGGGAAGCGGCCGAAGCGCCGGATCAGTTCCTCGTGCAGGAGGGCGTAGCGGAGGGATTCCTCGTCGCCGGTCTCGTCGCGGTGGCGGGTGAAGAGATGGACCGCGCGGGCCTGGTCGCGCGGATCCTCGGAATGCTCGAAGGGCAGGTAGAAGAAGGGGCGGAGCGTGGGTTCGGTCGCGCGGTCATGGCCCAGGGCCAGGGCCTCCGCCGCGACGGCGCGGGCCAGGGGATCGGTGGCGAAGGCATGGGCCGAGCCACGGTAGAGGTTGCGCGGGAACTGGTCGGTGAGGAGGAGGAGGGCCAGGGCGCCCTCGGCCTCGTCCAGCCAGGAGGACAGGGCGCCGCGCGCGGCCTCGTGGTGCAGGGGCTCGAAGCCTTCGCGGATGGCGGCGTCGAAGGCCGCGTCCTTGGCGAACCAGCGGGCGGGACCGGCCTCCCGCCAGAAATGGGTGATCGCCCGGATCTGCGTCATGTTCATGGTGGCGGCCCTCCCGGATGACGCGGCGCATGTGGGGCGCCGGATACCGTCCGGCCAGGGTGCGCCCCGGGATGGGCCGGGCGGCGTCCGCGATGGAACGCCCTCCCCCGCCGCCCCCGGGATGGGGATGTCCGCCGCCGGGCTCAGTGGCGGAAGTGCCGCATGCCGGTGAGGACCATCGCGAGCCCGGCCTCGTCGGCGGCGGCGATGACCTCATTGTCGCGCATCGAGCCACCGGGCTGGATCACCGCCGTGGCGCCCGCCGCCGCCGCGGCCTGGAGGCCGTCGGCGAAGGGGAAGAAGGCATCGGAGGCAACGACCGAGCCCTGGGCCAGCGGAGTGGCGAGGCCGGCGGCCTTGGCGGCTTCCTCGGACTTCCAGGCGGCGATGCGGGCGCTGTCCACGCGGCTCATCTGCCCGGCGCCGATGCCGACGGTGGCGCCGCCCTTGGCATAGACAATGGCGTTGCTCTTCACATGCTTGCAGACCCGGAAGGCGAAGAGGAGGTCAGCCAGTTCCTGCTCGGTCGGGGCGCGCCTGGTGACGACCTTCAGTTCGGCCTGGGTGATGCGGCCGGCGTCGCGGGACTGGGCGAGGAAGCCGCCGCTGACGGAGCGGATGATGGTGCCGGGCGCCGCCGGGTCGGGCAGGCCGCCGGTGAGGAGGAGGCGCAGGTTCTTCTTGCGGGCGAAGACGGCCTTGGCTTCCTCCGAGGCGTCGGGGGCGATGACGACCTCGGTGAAGATGGCCGCGATCTTTTCCGCCGCTGCGGCGTCGAGCGGGCGGTTGGCGGCGACGATGCCGCCGAAGGCGGAGACGGGGTCGCAGCGCAGGGCCTTGTCCCAGGCCTCCGCCAGGTCGGTGCCCAGGGCGACGCCGCAGGGGTTGGCGTGCTTGACGATGACGATGGCGGGGCCGTCGAGCTCGGCCACGGCCTCGTAGGCGGCGTCCGTGTCGTTCAGGTTGTTATAGGAGAGTTCCTTGCCCTGGACCTGCCGCGCCGTGGCGATGCCGGGGCGGTTGGTGCCGTCGATGTAGAAGGCGGCGCGCTGGTGCGGGTTCTCGCCATAGCGCAGCGTCTGCTTCAGCGTGCCGGCGATGCTGAGGCGGTTGGGGAATTCCTCGCCCTCCTGCCGGGCGAACCAGGCGGCGATGGCGGCGTCATAGGCGGCGGTGCGGGCATAGGCGGCGGCGGCCAGCTTCCGCCGCAGGGCCAGGGTGGTGCCGCCGGAGGACAGGGCCTGCGCGACTTCCGCGTACTGGGCCGGGGAGGTCAGGACGGCGACGTGGTCGTGGTTCTTGGCGGCGGAGCGGATCATGGCCGGGCCGCCGATGTCGATGTTCTCGATGCAGTCCTCGAAGGGCGCGCCTTTCGCGACGGTGGCCTCGAAGGGGTAGAGGTCCACGCAGACGAGGTCGATCGGGGCGATGGCGTGCTGTTCGGCCTGGGCCACATGGGCGGGCAGGTCGCGGCGGAAGAGGATGCCGCCATGGACCTGGGGCACCAGCGTCTTCACGCGGCCATCGAGGATTTCCGGGAAGCCGGTGTGGTCGCTGACATCCTTCACCGGCAGGCCGGCGGCGCGGATGGCGGCGGCGGTGCCGCCGGTGGAGAGGAGTTCGGCCCCGTGCGCGACGAGGGCGCGGGCGAAGTCGATCAGCCCCCCTTGTCGGAGACGGAGAGAAGGGCACGGCGGATCGGGAGGGCATCGCTCATGCCGCGCGGATTAGGCGCGGGCTGGCCCTGGCCGCAAGGGGAATGGGCGCAGGGCGGGTATCCGCCGCGTTCAGGCATGGGGACGGTCACGGCCAGGCGTGGCGCAGGCGGAAGGAGACGCAGAGCCGCCCGGCCGGGACGAGTGGGAGTTCGGCAGCCGCCCGGAGCATAAGGGTTGGCCGCGGCGACAGGGGCCGCGGGCGGCCGGTCAGCGGAGCGACCGGTCGTCCGGCCCCCCCATGCCGGGCTGGCGGACGGATTCGACACCGCCGCTGATCGGCTGCCCTCCGGCACGGAGGCAGTCGTTGGTGGCGCGGAGCTGGGCATTGGCGACCTCCGCTTTCCAGCGCTGGTACCAGGTGATGTTGTCGATGGGGGGCTGCTGGCGCATCAGCGCGACAACCTCGGGCCGGCGGGCGGCCTCGCGGCGGCAGGCGGCCTCCTCCGGGCTTTCGGCGCGGGAGACGGGCTGGACGATGGCCCCGCCGGGGTTGCAGGCGGCCAGGAGCGGCAGGGCGGCCAGGAGGGTGAGCGGCAGGGTGGCGCGGGTGGGGCGCGGGGCGAAGGCGGGCATTCAGGCGTTCTCCAGCCAGTCCTCGATCAGACGGCGCGCGATGGAATCGGCGCGCGGGAGGCGCAGGCCGAGGGCTTCGATGTTGCGGATCTCGTCCCGGGTGAACCAGCGGGCGTCGCGGATCTCGTCCGGGTCGATGGTGATGGCGTCGGTCAGGGCCTCCCCATGGAAGCCGATCATGACGGAGGCGGGAAAGGGCCAGGGCTGGGAGGAGTGGTAGTGGACCTCGCCGACGCGGATGCCGGCTTCCTCCAGGACTTCGCGGCGGACGGCTTCCTCCAGGCTCTCGCCCGGTTCCACGAAGCCGGCCAGGGTCGAGTACATGGTGGTGTCGGGGAAGCGCGGGGAGTTGGCGAGGAGGCAGCGGTCGCCGTGGAGGATCAGCATGATCACGGCCGGGTCGGTGCGCGGGAAGTGCATGGTGCCGCAATTCGCGCAGCGGAGCGTGTTGCCGGCGGCACGGGGCTCGCAGGCGCCGCCGCAGACGCCGCAGAAGCGGTGGCGGCTGCGCCAGTGGAGCATGCCGCGGGCATGGGCGAGGAGGCTGGCCTCGCCGGGCGGCATCAGGGCAGCGACGGGGCGCAGGTCGGCGAAGCGGCCCATCTCCGGCGGCAGGAGGGGAAGCGGGTCCCCGGCGGTGGAGCAGTCCACGGCGAAGACGGGGCGGCCCTTCAGGGGGCCTTCCTCGAAGAGGCCGAGCAGCACCCAGGGCGCGGGCACCGGGCCGGCGGTCATGCGGACGGCCTCGGCGGCCGCGGGGGTCAGGAGGACGGCCTCGGGCTCGCCGGCCGCATTGTCGCGCAGCAGGGACTGGCTGCGCCAGACGGGAATGAAGAGGGCATCCTCGCGCGCCAGTTGGACGGCGACGAAATCCTCCTCGTCCCGGCGGCCGGACACCCGGTCGAGGGGGCTGCCGGTATAGGCGTTGGGGCGGCTGGCGGGGATGGAGAGCATGCGGCTGGCAAATTGCCACGGGCGTAGGGGGTGGTCCACCGAGGAGGGTCGAGTCCTCCCCGGGGGTTGAGCGCCGGGTGTGTTTCCCGGCGGGAGCGGGGCGTGCGAGAAAGCCGGTGCCGGGGGGCATCGGCAGGGAGGACGAGGATGCGCGCCGCGCTCTTCGACGTGTTCGGGACAGTGGTGGACTGGCGTGGCGGGGTGATGCGGGAGGTCTCGGCCTCCTTTCGGCGCCGGGGCATCGGCGGTGTCGATGCGGGGCGCTTCGCGGATGCCTGGAGGCGGCGCTATTCCCCCGCCATGGAGGAGGTCCGGAGCGGACGGCACCCCTTCGTGCCGCTGGACCTGCTGCATCTGGAGAACCTGCGCGACACCCTGGCCGGGTTCGGGATCGGGCCGGATGGCTGGCCGGAGGAGGAGCTGGAGACGCTCAACCGCGCCTGGCACCGCCTGGACCCCTGGCCGGATGCGGTGGAGGGGCTGGGCCGGATGAAGGCCGGGCTGGTGATCGCGCCCCTGTCGAACGGCAATGTGAGCCTGCTGCTCGACATGGCGAAGCGGGCCGGCCTGCCCTGGGATGCGATCCTGGGGGCGGAGGTCGTGCGGGCCTACAAGCCGTCGCCGGACGCCTATCTGAAGACCGCGGCGCTGCTCGGCCTGCCGCCGGGCGACATCGTCATGGTGGCCGCCCATAACGGCGACCTTTCGGCGGCCCGCCGCTGCGGGATGCGCACGGCCTTCGTGCCCCGCCGGACCGAGCACGGGCCGGGGCAGGTGACGGACCTGGAACCCCTGGAGGACTGGGACTTCGTCGCCCCGGATTTCGTGGAGCTGGCACGGCAACTGGCCGCCTGACCCGTTTCCTTCAGAGCCGCTTCTCGAAGAAGGTGTCCGGATAGGGGTCGTCGTTGAAGCGCGGGATCTCCTTCCAGCCGCTGCCGCGGTAGAGCTGCATGGCCTCCGGCAGTGCGCGGTTGGTGTCGAGGCGGAGGACGGCGATCGAGAGTTCGCGGGCGGCGGCCTCGGCGGCCTCCATGAGGCGCCGCGCGACGCCCAGGCCGCGCGCGGCGGGCGAGACCCAGAGGCGCTTGATCTCCGCCCATTCCTTGCCCGTGCCCTTGAGCCCGACGCAGCCGAGGGGAAGGCCGTCCGACATGGCCAGGAAGAAGCCGCCCCGGGGCCGGATCATGTCGGTGGCCTCGGGGTCGCGGGAGAGCGAGACGTCGAAGCCCCTCTCGAAGCGGCGGCCGAGTTCGGCATAGTACTCGCCGAGGCAGTGACGCGCGGCCTCGCCACGGGGGTCGGCTTCCTCGATGACGAGATCGTCCCGGCCCAAGGCGACGGCGACGATGTCCATGGCCTGGAGCAGTGCCTCGGCCCTCGGGGTGCGGGCGAGCAGGGACGCGGCCCGGTCGTTCGAGATTTCCTCATAAGCCGCGAATTCCTGCTCGCCCGCCCCGGTCAGCCGGGCGATGCGGCGTCGGGCATCGGCGGGGTGCGGACCGGTGGTGACGAGGCCCTCTTCCTCCAGGCTGCGGAGCAGACGGCTCATCAGGCCGGAATCCAGGCCCAGATAGTCGCGGATCGCGGCCACATCCGTGCGGCCATGGCCAATGGCGTTGAGCACGCGGGCCGCGCCGAGCGGGCGGCCACGGCCGAGAAAGGACGTGTCGAGCGCCCCGACCTCCCGGGTGACGGCACGGCTGAAGCGGCGGAAGCGGCTGATCGGGTCGAGGGGCATGATGTCTGACTTTAGTCAGATAAGTTCCGGCGTCAATCGGGCTGGATCGAGGTGACGCTCCGTGGCTGGCCATTGGTCGCTCAACCCCATCATCGGCTCCTCCTTCCGCTGCCATCCTGGGGCCGAGACGTTGCTGGGCGGCCGCTCCGCCGTCATCCCGGGCTCGACACCAACCTGCGCATCCGGGTGCTGCGCGACCACCTGGCCGGCCTGCGGGAGCGCTTCAACGCCGAGGCCGAGGCGCTCTGCACGTCGGACGTGGTGCTCTACGGAGCGGAATGCTCGGCCAGGCCCGCGGAAGTACGCAGGGAGGTGGAGCGCCTCGCGGCCCGGCTGGGCGTGCTGCCCTTCGACGGCGATGCGGCGGGGTGATCGGCCCCTATGACCTGATGGTCGCCGGCCGTGCGCGCAGCCGCGGGCTGGTGGTGGTGACGGGCAACCTGGGCGAGTTCGGCCGGCTGGAGGGGCCGCGCTGCGAGGACTGGTTGGCAGGGGCGTGAAGATCCCTAACCCAGATCGCAACGGACAGGTTTGTTCCCAGGGTGTTATTGTCACTCATGAAGCTTTCATCACTCTGGGGAAAAGCTCGTCCTGCCCTCGGCGCGGCCGTCGCGGCTCACCCCCTTCTGGCTCACTCCCTTGATGTCGCCGCCGTCGCGATGCTCCTGCCGGACGCAGATCGGCTGAGTATCGACAGACGATGCCTGGGCTTCCTTGTGGCCCTGCACGACATCGGAAAGATCTCGCGGGCCTTCCAGGCGCAAGCGTCCGATCATTGGCCCGATGCTCTCCTTGGTCCTCTGCCTGGATCTGTTCCGGGCTTCCCACACGACGCCATGGGCCTGCACCTCCTTGCCAGCACCTTGCGGGCGGAACTGACGCCAGCCTTCCTGCCAGACGCCAAGGGACGGCGAAGCTGGCCCAATCCCCTGTTGCATGCCCTGGCAGGGCATCATGGCCGTCCAGCCGATCTCGCACGCACTCCCGGCGAAACCGAACTCGGACCCCAGGCGACCGCCGCGGCGAAGGCTTTTGTTGTCGCCATGCTGGATGTCTTCCGGCCGCCACCTCTCCCCTGGCCGGGCGGAGATCGCGCCGTGGAACGCCTGGGCTGGCAACTGGCCGGCCTCGTCACCCTGTCGGATTGGATCGGTTCCCGGCAGGAGTGGTTCCCCTATGCGGCGCCAGAGGCGCTGGACGATCCAGCTGGCTACCTTTGGAATCAAGCTCTGCCGCGTGCGGCGCGTGCGATCGAGGTGGCAGGGCTGGGCAGCGCCAGGGTGGCACCCTTCGGCGGCGTGCGACGCCTGTTCCCTGGCATCCACCAACCCACCCCTGTCCAGGCTTGGGCGGAAACCGCGCCACTGCAGCCCGGCCCGCTCCTGGCCGTGATCGAAGACATGACGGGCAGCGGCAAGACCGAGGCGGCGCTGACCCTGGCTCATAGGCTCATGGCGGGCGGGCGGGCCGACGGACTGTTCCTCGCCCTCCCGACCATGGCGACCGCCGGGGCCATGTTTGGTCGCCTGGCCGGGGCCTACCACCGGCTCTTCGCGGTCTCAGCGCAACCCTCCCTCGCCCTGGCGCATGGCCGTGCCGATCTCGATCCACGCTTCCGCGCCGCCATCGCCCGCGAGGACGACATGGCCGCAGCACCCGACCGTGGCCGCGCCCCCTCCGATCCCGCAGACGAGACAGCCGAGGCACATTGCGCCGCCTGGCTGGCTGATGATCGCCGCCGCGCCCTGCTGGCCCAGGTGGGGGTGGGAACGATCGACCAGGCCTTGCTGTCGGTGCTGCCGGTGCGCCACGCGGCGCTGCGGCAGCGCGGACTGGCCGGCAAGGTGCTGATCGTGGACGAGGCCCATGCCTTCGACCCCTACATGAATCGCGAATTGCGGGCATTGCTTCGCTTCCACGCGGCGTTGGGCGGCTCGGCGATCCTGCTCTCAGCTACCCTGCCGAGGGCGGTGCGGCAGGGGCTTGTGGACGCCTTCCGCGAGGGGCTGGAGGCGTCGCGCACCGCGCTCTCCGCCACGGCCTACCCGCTGGCAACGCTCGTGAGCGCTTCGGATGCTATCGAGACGCCCTGCGCCCCGCGCGAAGGCCTGCCGAGGCGTGTCGCCATCACCCGCCTGCCCGATCAGGCAGCATCGATCGTACGGATCGCGGAAGCCGCGTCGGCCGGTGCCGCCGTGGCCTGGGTCCGCAATACCGTGGACGATGCGATCGCGGCGGCGGCCACGCTGCGCGCACAGGGCCTCGACCCGATCCTGTTCCACGCCCGCTTCGCCATGGTGGACCGTCTGCGGGTGGAGGCAGAGGTGCTGCGCCGCTTCGGCCGCGACGGTGACCCGGCGGGGCGGCGCGGTGTGCTGGTGGCGACCCAGGTGGTGGAGCAGTCGCTCGACCTAGATTTCGACCTGCTGGTGACGGATCTCGCGCCGATGGACCTGCTGATCCAGCGCGCCGGGCGGCTATGGCGGCATGATCGCGGCCCACGCCCGGTGCCGGGACCGGAACTGCTGGTGATCTCGCCCGAGCCGGTGGCGGAACCGCCCGTCGGGTGGCTGCGCGACGCCCTGCCGGGCACGGCGGCGGTGTATCGCGATCCAGCCTTGCTGTGGCGTACGGCGCGTGAGGTGTTCGGGCGCGGTGCGATCGTGACGCCCGATGACATGCGGCCGCTGATCGAGGCGGCCTACGACCGGGATTCCCCCGGCTCCGTCCCGCCCGCCCTGACCCGTGCCGCGGAAGAAGCGGAGGGGAAGGCGCATTCCGCCACCGGCCTGGCAGCGCAGAACGTGTTGGACGTGTGGAAGGGCTACAAGCGCGAGCACGGCGCCTGGGAGCCCGACACCCGAACGCCGACGCGGCTGGAGGAGCGGGAGACGGTGACGCTGCGCTTGGCGGTGGTCCGGGACGGGGTCGTGGTGCCCTATGCCGACGACCTCGACCTGCGAAGGGCATGGGCACTGTCGGAAGTCAGCGTGGCGCGCCACCGCGTCGCGGCCTGTCCGGTGCCGGTGGGGCTGGAGGCAGCGGTTGAGAAGGCAAAAGCGAGCTGGGGGCGGTGGGAGCGGGAGTCGCCACGGCATCTGCTGGCGGTGTTGACAGAGGATGGCTGCATTGATGCCGTTTCAGAGGCGGGCGCCTTGGTCAGCCTGCGGTATGGAAAAACCTCGGGCCTGACGTGGGAGGGTGCTGGAAGGAATGATTCCGATGCGGATTGACGTTCCGTAATTCGCTCTCCAGCCTCTACAGGAACGGCGAATCCTGTGGAGGAACAGTGGAGCCCCAGAACACAGCGTTCCCAGCCACGCTTTTCAACCTCCTCGCTGCCACTTGGCTCCCGGTCCTGCGCCGCAGCGGCGCGCGGGACACCATCCGCCCTGCTCAACTCACAGACCGCATAGCCGAGGACCCCGTTGTGGCCCTCGACTGGCCGCGTGCCGACTTCCGCGTGGCCGGGCTGGAATTCCTGATCGGCCTGCTGTCCACCGCCTTCCCACCCGCCGAGCACAATGACTGGCTGGACGGCTGGGACACACCGCCGACGCCGGAGGAACTGGACGCGGCCTTCGCGCCGATCGCGCACGCCTTCGATCTCGACGGCCCTGGCCCGCGCTTCCTGCAGGACCGCGAGGAACTCGTCTCCGATTCCGAGCCCGTGGAACGGCTGCTGATCGAGAGCCCCGGCGGTAGCACCATCAGCAAGAACACCGATCTGCTGGTGCGCCGCAACCGCTTTGCCGCGCTCGGTCGCCCCGCGGCGGCGATGGCGCTCTACACCTTTCAGTCCTGGGCGCCGGCGGGGGTGCCGGCAACCGCACCGGGCTGCGCGGTGGCGGCCCGATGGTGACGCTGGTGGCGCCCGGCAAGGCGGAGACGCTGTGGCACCTGCTCTGGGCCAATGTCCTGGTGGGGGAAGCACCGGCACCGGAGGACCTGCCGCGCGTCTTTCCCTGGCTGGCACCAACCATCACCTCCGAGGGCGCGACGGTGGTGGTGCCCGAGGGAAACGCCCATCCGCTGCAATGCTGGTGGGGGATGCCGCGCCGCATCCGCCTGGACTTTGCTGCCAGTGCTACGCCGATGCCCTGCGGTCTGACCGGCGCGCCCGACGCAGTGCGCGTCACCGGCTGGCGGCAGCGGCCGCGAGGGCCGAACTACGCCGCCTGGGGCGGCCGCCACCCCCTGACACCACACTACCAGCTCAAGCCCGGCAGTGAGGTACTGCCCCTGCACCCGCAACCCGGCGGCATTGGCTATCGTCACTGGCTCGGCCTGGTGACGGAGGGTGATGGCGGGCTGCGTACCCCGGCTGCGGTCGTCACCGCCTGGCGACGCACGGGTCGGCGTGCCACTGACCTCAGCCCGCACACCCGACTGCTCGCCGCCGGCTACGACATGGACAACATGAAGGCCCGCGGCTTCGTGGAGAGCGAGATGCCGTTGCCCGGCGCCTCTGATCCAGAGGCGCAGGACGAGCTCGCACGGGCCCTGGTGCGCTCGGCCGACCTCGTGGCCGGAGCGTTGCGGAACGCGGTGCGTCAGGCGTTGTTCTCGGCCGGCGCCACGGTGAAGCTCGATGCCGAACTCCTGGCCAGCCAGCGGGAACGGCTCTGGGAGCGTACCGAGCCCGCCTTCTTTGCCGCGCTGCTGCACCAGGGCGAGGAGCCGGAGGCAGACGCGAAGACCCGGTGGCTGCGCCTGCTGCGCGAGGTGGCGCTGAGCCTGTTCGACGAGGCCGCACCGCTTCGTCCCGAGACCAGCATGGCATCGGCCGCTCCACGCATCGCCGCCGCGCGCCGTCGCCTGCTCTTCGCCCTGACAGGCTTCGGCAAGGACGGCGCCGCGCTGTTCGGGATCCTTGGCCTGCCCCTGCCGGTTCCGGCGGCCCAGAAGAAGAGGAATGCCCCGTGACCCGCGATGAGAAGGTTTCCGCCGCCACCGCCTGGTGGCGTGACCTGCAACCCGACCCGCCGCGCCGCGCGGGTGACCGTGGTGCCCTGGCTCGCCTGCGCCGCTGCGGCAGCGTCGCGGACGCGATGAACGAGACCGCCACCATCGACCTCGCCCGTCGCTGCGACGTCCGCCACCCTGATGCCCTGGTGGAGGTGGCCTTGACCGCCGCCGTGCTGGCGCATCTGCGGGAGGACCGACCAGGAATGACCGTGGCGCGGCAGATCGGCCCGCAGGGCGGGCCGGAGGCGCTGGAGACCGCCCTGATGAAGCCGCTGCGCTTTCAGCGGCTGATGACGGCCGTTACGCCGGACGAGCGGCTGGCCGCGATGCGGCGCCTTGTCGCGCTGGCCGGCGGCGCGCTCAACCTGCGTGACCTGTCCGCGGCACTGCTCGACTGGACAGAGGATCGCCGCCGCCGCTGGACCTATGACTACTGGGGCGTCGGCCAGCCCGCCGCCCGTACCCCGATGACCGCGCCCAACAAGGACGATGCCGCATGAGCCGCTTCCTGCAGCTCCACCTCCTCACCTTCTTTCCGCCCGCCAACCTCAACCGCGACGACACCGGACGGCCCAAGACCGCCGTGGTGGGTGGCGCCACGCGATTGCGCCTGTCCTCCCAGGCGCTCAAGCGCGCCTGGCGCACCTCCGAGGTCTTCGCGGAGGCGCTGGCGGACCATATGGGCCACCGCACCCAGCGCCTGGGTGAGGATGTGCTGGACCACCTCAAGGCGGGCGGCATGGCGGAGGACAAGGCGGTGGCCGTCGCCCGTGCCGTCGCCGGCGTGTTCGGCAAAGTGAAGGACGCGAAGGACAAGAACCCCGCGCGCATCGAGCAGCTCGCTTTCGTGGCGCCCGAGGAGCGCGCGGCCGCTCTGGCGCTGGCCGACCGTGCCCTTGCCGGGGAGAAGGTGGACGAGGCTGCTGCGAAGGCGGCCGGCCTGCTGCGCCGCACGGATACGGCGGCCGACATCGCGCTCTTCGGCCGCATGCTGGCGGACAGTCCGGACTATAACCGCGAGGCCGCGGCGCAGGTGGCGCACGCCATCACCACCCATCGCGTCACGGTCGAGGACGACTACTACACCGCCGTGGACGACCTGAAGCGCCCGAGCGAGGATGCGGGCGCCGGCTTCCTCGGCGAGGCCGCCTTCGGCTCCGGCGTGTTCTACCTCTATCTCTGTGTCGACACCGCGCTGTTGGCGCGCAATCTCGGCGGCGATGCGGCGCTGGCCGCCACTGCCCTCGGCGCGCTGGCCGAGGCGGCGGCGACCGTCGCGCCCCGCGGCAAGCAGAACGCCTTCGCCGCGCATGGCCGCGCCGGCTACGTGCTGGCCGAGCGCGGCGCTCGCCAGCCGCGGACGCTCGCCGGCGCCTTCGCCAGCCCCGTGGAGCCGGAGGATAGGCACGGCCCTGACAGCATAGGCGGCATCATGGGCGCCTCGATCGCCCGGCTGCGCGCCTTCCGCGCCGCCCTCGACAAGGCCTACGGCAGCGCCGCCGAGGCTTCGGCCGAGATGGTGGTGGGCGGCGAGGGCACGCTGGCCGACATCATCGCATTCGCGCGCGGCTGAGCCGGTGTCCGCTTATCTCACCTTCGCCCTCGTCGCGCCCCTCGCCTCCTTCGGCGGCATCGCGGTGGGGGAACGGCGCGG
The DNA here is from genome assembly GCF_023078375.1 of Roseomonas gilardii subsp. gilardii. NCBI lineage: Bacteria > Pseudomonadati > Pseudomonadota > Alphaproteobacteria > Acetobacterales > Roseomonadaceae > Roseomonas > Roseomonas gilardii. The sequence goes on from NZ_CP095554.1 coordinate 239,675, forward strand.
AGGCTGGGACCGCCCGGCGCGTTCGGCCGTGCTCGGCCTGCTTGGTGCCTGCCTCGGCGTGGAGCGCGAGGACGATGCGGGACAGGCGGCGCTGGCCGCGGATTACGGGCTGGCCCTGCTCTGCCACGCCCCTGGCCAGCTCCTGCCGGACTATCACACGGCCCAGATGCCGCCCGCCGCGCGCAACCGGCGCTTTGCGACCCGGGCAGAGGAACTGGCCTCGCGGGACCTGAACACGGTCCTGTCCCGGCGGGACTACCGCAGCGGCGCCTGGCATCTCGGCGCCCTGTGGGCTCGGAGGGAGGAACCACGCTGGCCGCTGGAGCGGCTGCGGGAGGCCATGGAACGGCCGGCCTTTGTGCCTTATCTCGGCCGCAAGTCCTGCCCGCTGGGCCTGCCGCTCGCCCCTGAGGTGACGGAGGCGGAGAATCCCGTGGCGGCACTGGAGCACCGCCACGCCGAGGGGCCGGAGGCGCGCTTGCTCCTGCCCCAGACCGGCTGGCGCGAGGTTCCCCTCCGCGGCACGCTGGCCGACCAGCCCGCCGATCCGCTGATCGTGCTCGACGCGGCCGATGCGGGAGATGGCCCGCGCCTGCTGCGGGTCGAGATGCGGCGCGACCAGCCGCGTTCCCGCCGCCGCTGGCAGTTCGACCTGCGGCCGGAAGCCGTGCTGCGCGGGACGGCGACATGAGCGGGCCCCTGGGGGAGCTCTGGCTGTCCCGCATCCGGCTGCGGCAGGAAGCGCCGGTCGCGGCGCTGGCGCGGCTGCTGGTGCCGGAGGGAACGGGACCGCGGGCCGCGGCAGGGCACCATCTGATCTGGTCCGTCTTCTCTGACGGGCCGGAGCGTCGCCGCGACTTCCTGTGGCGGGAGGAGGCACCGGGCCGCTTCCTCGCCCTCTCCGCCCGTCCTCCCGAGGACGCCACCGGCCTCTTCGCGCTGGAAAGCCGTCCCTTCGCGCCGGTCCTGGCACCCGGCGACCGGCTGGGCTTCGCGCTGCGGGCCAACCCCGTGGTGTCCCGCCCCGCCGGACCGGGCCGGCGAGGCCAGCGGCACGACGTGGTGATGGACGCTCTGCGCCAGGTGCCGCCAGGGCCGGGGCGAGCCGAAGAGCGGCCTGCGAAGGTCATTGAGGCTGGGCGTGCCTGGATGGCGAGGCAAGGGGATCGGCATGGCTTCCGCCTGAATGGGGATGTGGCGGTGGATGGCTACGAGCGCCGGCAGGTGCCGCGAGAGGGGGTGGAGCAGCGGTCTTCGGCGTGTTGGAGTTCGAGGGCACGCTGACGGTAGAGGACCCGCCGCGCTTCCTCTCTGCCATTGCCACCGGCTTCGGCAAGGCTCGTGCCTTCGGTCTCGGCCTGATGCTGATCCGCCGCGCCAGGCCCTGATGTCCATTACGCGTCCAATCCCCGGCCTGCCACCGCCCCGGCCCATCCCGATCCGCGAGCGTGCCTCCATTCTCTTCGTCGAGAAGGGGCGGCTGGACGTGCTCGATGGCGCCTTCGTGCTTGTGGACGAAAAAGGTGTGCGCCTGCACATCCCGGTAGGTGGACTCGTGTGCCTGATGCTGGAGCCGGGCACCCGTGTCAGCCACGCCGCGGTGGTGCTCGCAGCCCGCGCCGGCACGCTGCTCATCTGGGTAGGGGAGGCTGGCGTGCGCCTCTACGCCGCCGGCCAGCCCGGGGGTGCGCGGGCCGATCGGCTGCTGCTGCAGGCTCGGCTCGCGCTCGACGACGAGGCCAGACTGCGGGTGGTGCGCAAGATGTACGCACTGCGTTTCGGTGAGGACGCGCCAGCGCGTCGATCGGTGGAGCAGCTTCGCGGCATCGAGGGCGTGCGGGTGCGCGAGACCTACAAGCTGCTGGCGCAGCGGCACGGCGTCGCCTGGGAGGGACGGCGCTACGATCCCCAGGCATGGGATGTCTCGAACACGGTGAATCGCTGCCTTTCCGCCGCGACCGCCGCCCTCTACGGCGTGACCGAGGCGGCGGTGCTGGCGGCAGGCTATGCTCCTGCCATCGGCTTCCTGCACACCGGCAAGCCACAGAGCTTCGTCTACGACATCGCCGACATCCTGAAGTTCGAGACGGTGGTGCCGGAGGCCTTCCGCGTCTGTGCCGCCTTTGAGGCGGGACGGCCGCTGGACGGACAACCGGTGCGCGATCCCGTGGCCGAAGTGCGCCGCCGCTGTCGCGACGCGTTCCGGCGGAGCGATGTGCTGGGAAAGTTGATTCCTCTCATCGAAGAGGTTCTTGCAGCCGGGGGCCTGCCACTGCCGGCCGCACCCGAGGAAGCGATGCCTGTGGCCTTCGAGGCTCCGCCGGGTTTGGGTGATGCTGGTCATCGTGGTTGAAAACGCGCCGCCTCGCCTGCGGGGAAGGCTGGCGGTCTGGCTTCTGGAGATCCGGGCCGGGGTCTATGTCGGCACCTATGGCCGGCGCGTGCGGGAAATGATCTGGGAGCAGGTGCAGTCAGGTATCGAGGAAGGCAACGCCGTCATGGCCTGGGCCGCTCCGACCGATGCCGGATTCCTGTTTGAGACATGTGGGCGAAATCGGCGTGTGCCGACCGACATGGACGGGTTCCGGCTGGTCGCCTTTGGCCCGGAAGCGGCATACCCTACCTTGCCGCCCACATCTGACCAGAACAGACGTTCCAGGCGGTAGCTTCTTTGACAGCAGAATAAAACCATCGAAACAGCCACTTACAGGAAGAGTGTTCCCCGCGAGCGCGGGGATGAACCGCTAAGATCATCGCCAATTCGTCGCATGGACTTGTGTTCCCCGCGAGCGCGGGGATGAACCGCGTAAACGCCAAGTCCAGAAGGCTCATGCGCTGTGTTCCCCGCGAGCGCGGGGATGAACCGCATATAGACCATTTCTTCATAATCGGCAGAGTGTGTTCCCCGCGAGCGCGGGGATGAACCGGAAGGTAAAATGATCAACTTTCTTCGCCGCATGTGTTCCCCGCGAGCGCGGGGATGAACCGGGGCCGCCAGCGAGTTCGTGCGCTGCATCGAAGTGTTCCCCGCGAGCGCGGGGATGAACCGGCGTCTTCCCCTTTGTTCGTCTCGATCTTGAGGTGTTCCCCGCGAGCGCGGGGATGAACCGACGGCGGGCCGCGTGGCGGGTACGGCAACCCTGTGTTCCCCGCGAGCGCGGGGATGAACCGGATCTGTTCACGTTCCTGGCCACGCATGGGTGGTGTTCCCCGCGAGCGCGGGGATGAACCGCTGGGTGCCACGGTGGCGCTGGAGCCGCTCTCGTGTTCCCCGCGAGCGCGGGGATGAACCGGTCTCCGGCGGCGGTGCAATTGCCGTGGGCTTGTGTTCCCCGCGAGCGCGGGGATGAACCGCCCACCACCGGGATGCCATGGGCGGTCCTGGTGTGTTCCCCGCGAGCGCGGGGATGAACCGCCCAGGATGGCCATCTCCAGTTTGCCCCGCCAGTGTTCCCCGCGAGCGCGGGGATGAACCGGTGGTCGTAATAGCCCCGGTAGCTCAACAGGTGTGTTCCCCGCGAGCGCGGGGATGAACCGGCGAAATACGGCAACCCGGCGCCGGTCGCCGCCGTGTTCCCCGCGAGCGCGGGGATGAACCGGTTGACCCCCTTCTCCTCCGGCGGTTCCGCCGGTGTTCCCCGCGAGCGCGGGGATGAACCGGCTGATATCGGGCTTGCGGTGTACAGGGACGCGTGTTCCCCGCGAGCGCGGGGATGAACCGACGGCTTCCTGCCAGATGCGGGTTTCCGTCCTGTGTTCCCCGCGAGCGCGGGGATGAACCGGGAAACAGAGATGAATGCCAGGGCCGACCTGGGTGTTCCCCGCGAGCGCGGGGATGAACCGGCATAGGGGTTGTTCCGCACCAGCCACCGGGAGTGTTCCCCGCGAGCGCGGGGATGAACCGGGCCATGTAGCCGAACAGGTTCTGGAGGAGGGGTGTTCCCCGCGAGCGCGGGGATGAACCGGCTGGAGCAAGGCCCTCGGCAATCGCCTGCTGGTGTTCCCCGCGAGCGCGGGGATGAACCGGGCTCCAGGTCGGACACCTGATCCATTGGCCCTGTCCCGCTGTGACGGACACCTCTGATAGGCTGAAGGGCCTGGAGGTACGGATGGCAGAGGGTAGCGGAAAGCGCCGGTTCTTTCCGGAGGCGTTCAAGCTGGAGGCGGTGGCAGCGGTCCGCGGTGGGCGGTCGGTATCGCAGGTGGCGGCCGAGTTGGGCCTACCGGACCGGCTGGTGCGCAGCTGGCTGCGCTGGGCGCCGACGGGCACGGCGGTGGGGAGCGGCGCGCCGGCGCTGGCGGTTCCGACACCACCGGCGGCGCCGGCGCGTCGCGTCGGCCCGAGCCCGGCCGAGCAGGCGGCCGAGATCGGGCGGCTGCGGCGCGAGGTCGAGCGGTTGCGCATGGAGCGCGACATCTTAAAGCGAGCGGCGCTCATCTTCGGCCAGGCGACGGACCGGAGGTGAGCTATGGCTTCATTCGCGATCACGTCGCCGTCTTTCCGGTTGCCATCCTGTGCGAGGTGCTGGGCGTGAGCCGCAGCGGCTATTACGACTGGGCTCGCCGGCCGGAGAGCAGGCAGGCGGCGGCCGACCGGGTCCTCGCAGCCGAGATCCGGGCCACGCACGCCGACAGCCGTGGCCGCTACGGCAGCCCGCGCGTGCATGCCGCGCTGCGCGCCCAAGGACGGCGGGTTGGCCGCAAGCGGGTGGCGCGGCTGATGCGCGGCATGGGGCTGTCGGCACGGCGTGGTCGCCGGTTCCGGTGCACCACCGACAGCCGGCATGCCTTCCCGGTCGCCCCCAACCTGCTCGATCGCGACTTCACGGCCGCCGCGCCCGACCGGGTCTGGCTGGCCGATCTGACCTATCTGTGGACCGCCGAGGGCTGGCTGTACTTGGCCGTGGTGCTGGACCTGTGCACGCGCCGCGTGGTCGGCTGGGCCATGGCGGACCACCTCGGCCACGAACTCGCCCTGGCCGCACTCGACATGGCGATCGCCTGCCGACGGCCCGCCCCTGGCCTCCTGCACCATGCGGATCGCGGCGTGCAATATGCCGCCCATGGCTATCGCCGCCGGCTCGCCGAGCACGGCATGCTCTGCTCGATGAGCCGCAAGGGGAACTGCTGGGACAACGCGCCGATGGAGAGCTTCTATGCCACCCTGAAGGGCGAACTCGTCGAGCAGCGCGACTACCTCACTCGCGACGAGGCCAGGGCCGACGTGTTCCAGTATCTGGAGGGCTTCTACAATCGACGCCGCCTGCATTCGGCGCTCGGCTATCTCACCCCCGAGCAGAAGGCAGCGACATTCCAAACAGCGGCATCAGCCGCGTAACAGTGTCCGTGAAAGTGGGGCAAGGCCACATGATCTCGTGTTCCCCGCGAGCGCGGGGATGAACCGAACCCCATCCGTGCCAGCGAGAGGCTAGGGGAGTGTTCCCCGCGAGCGCGGGGATGAACCGGGGAGTTTCGCCATGATCATGCTCCAGCGAGGGTGTTCCCCGCGAGCGCGGGGATGAACCGGCCCCCTCAGGCGGGAACCTGAGAGGGCCAGTGTGTTCCCCGCGAGCGCGGGGATGAACCGGGAGCGAAGGGCGATCAGGGGACGCAAGGCATGTGTTCCCCGCGAGCGCGGGGATGAACCGGTCTGGAGAACGGGCCGCTGGTGCGAGACCCTGTGTTCCCCGCGAGCGCGGGGATGAACCGACCACGGCACCCGTGCCGCCGAAGCCGGACCCGTGTTCCCCGCGAGCGCGGGGATGAACCGGGCGTGGATGCCTTCGGCGGCGGCGGCCCGAGGTGTTCCCCGCGAGCGCGGGGATGAACCGCTGACTTAGCACATCGACGCAATCGCCATGGAGTGTTCCCCGCGAGCGCGGGGATGAACCGGTGGCCGATCCGACCGACGCGGACGGGATGGAGTGTTCCCCGCGAGCGCGGGGATGAACCGCCTGACCGGCAGGCGGCGCTGGCGCTAACCAAGTGTTCCCCGCGAGCGCGGGGATGAACCGGTCAGCCCCGGCATCAGCCCGCCCTCCCTGGCGTGTTCCCCGCGAGCGCGGGGATGAACCGGTTCGGCGAATCATCCTGGCCGGAGACATGGAGTGTTCCCCGCGAGCGCGGGGATGAACCGTATTTCTCCGGCGGCTTCCTGGCGCTGACCGGGTGTTCCCCGCGAGCGCGGGGATGAACCGACCGAGCGCGGCCGGAAATACCGGGTCTGGGAGTGTTCCCCGCGAGCGCGGGGATGAACCGAGTGACCAAGCACCATATGCCAGCCCAGGAGGGTGTTCCCCGCGAGCGCGGGGATGAACCGAAACAGGGAAGAAACATATCCTCCCTCGCTTCGTGTTCCCCGCGAGCGCGGGGATGAACCGGATACCGGCGCCGCGCTGCGCACCTATGTGGGGTGTTCCCCGCGAGCGCGGGGATGAACCGCGCGGCGGTCAGCTTCGTCGACCCGATCTTCAGTGTTCCCCGCGAGCGCGGGGATGAACCGCACCTGCCGGAGACCCTGAAGCTGGCGCGCGAGTGTTCCCCGCGAGCGCGGGGATGAACCGGATTTCAGGCTTTTTCGGTGCGGATCGGGACGGTGTTCCCCGCGAGCGCGGGGATGAACCCGCCACGGCCGCCTCGGCCATGGGATTGTCCCGGTGTTCCCCGCGAGCGCGGGGATGAACCGCCGCCAAAACGCCGACAGTCATTCGGTAATTCGTGTTCCCCGCGAGCGCGGGGATGAACCGGCGATGCGCGGTGAGCCGTAGGCCACCGCCTGGTGTTCCCCGCGAGCGCGGGGATGAACCGGCGGCATGAGGGAAAAATTCCTGCTCCACGCGGTGTTCCCCGCGAGCGCGGGGATGAACCGGGCTTGCGGCACATGAGGCAGTTGCGGCGCGCGTGTTCCCCGCGAGCGCGGGGATGAACCGATGGGTGAGGTTCCTCGCGGTAAATGCGAGGAGTGTTCCCCGCGAGCGCGGGGATGAACCGGTCCATCCCGATGATACAGCGCTGCCCCTCGAGTGTTCCCCGCGAGCGCGGGGATGAACCGCGTGGTCATTCGACATCGATCGGTTAACTGGGGTGTTCCCCGCGAGCGCGGGGATGAACCGCCGCTCAAAGGCGGCAAGCGTCGCGGAATCCAGTGTTCCCCGCGAGCGCGGGGATGAACCGGCGGCGTCGTGAACAAAGTTCGGGAGGGAGGAGTGTTCCCCGCGAGCGCGGGGATGAACCGCCTTATAGACCACGCGCGCGGACACGCCCTCAGTGTTCCCCGCGAGCGCGGGGATGAACCGGGCGCCGCTCCGGTCGGAGGGCGCCCTGGGGTGTGTTCCCCGCGAGCGCGGGGATGAACCGCCGGGGTATCACCGAAGATGCTCTCGCAGGTGGTGTTCCCCGCGAGCGCGGGGATGAACCGGCTTGCAAGCCAGCCTCAACCATCGCGTCGGTGTGTTCCCCGCGAGCGCGGGGATGAACCGGCGACACGCGGGCCGGCCGGGGCGCCGGCCCGGTGTTCCCCGCGAGCGCGGGGATGAACCGCCGACCCAGGTGCCCGCCATCACGGACCTCAAGTGTTCCCCGCGAGCGCGGGGATGAACCGGTGCCGCTGGAGGTGCTGGAGGCGATCGCGGCGTGTTCCCCGCGAGCGCGGGGATGAACCGCAGTCCCGTGCGTTGGTCCGGCGCCTGCAGGGGTGTTCCCCGCGAGCGCGGGGATGAACCGCTGTCGTCGTCGATGTCGATCACCACGTGGCCGTGTTCCCCGCGAGCGCGGGGATGAACCGCTGGCGGAGGGGATGGACCCCGCCGAGCCGCTGTGTTCCCCGCGAGCGCGGGGATGAACCGGGCCTTACCATGCAGCAGGCCGCCGACCGCATGTGTTCCCCGCGAGCGCGGGGATGAACCATGGCCGGCGGCTGGAACGTCGCCTCCGCCGTGGTGTTCCCCGCGAGCGCGGGGATGAACCGGCCGGAAACGGCCGGCGCGCCGTCGTTGTAAACGAGCGCACCGTGAAAGCATTCGAGTACACAAAAGGCGGAGCCTTCCCCTCGGACAGCGTTGTTGCAGCGCCACAGAAGATGGACCGAAGCGGAGAGGCTGAAACTTCGTGGGGAGGGCCGGGGTTCTGGAGGGGCCGCCGTCGATCCGGTGGCGTTTATGTTCTCCTGACAGCAGGTTCGCCCAGCGCATGTCCGACGTTCCGCCCGCCTCTGGCCACGCGAAATTCGCGGCGGCCGCCATTCAACGCGAGATGCGGCTGCGAGAAGGCCGCCCTTTTCCTCTCGGGGCGACCTGGGACGGGTTGGGGGTGAATTTCGCGCTGTTCTCCGCGCATGCGACCAAGGTCGAGCTCTGCCTCTTCGACGCCAAGGGCGAGCGGGAGCTGGAGCGGATCGTGATGCCGGAATACACGGACGAGGTCTGGCACTGCTACCTGCCGGATGCGCGGCCGGGGACGGTGTACGGCTATCGCGTGCATGGGCCGTATGAGCCGGAGAACGGGCACCGCTTCAACCCGAACAAGCTGCTGCTGGACCCCTATGCGAAGGGGCTGGTGGGCGCCCTGACATGGGACCCGTCGCATTTCGGCTACCAGATGGAAGGCGGCGACGATCTGAGCTTCGACGAGCGCGACAGCGCGCCCTTCATGCCCAAGAGCCGCGTGGTGGACCCGGCCTTCACCTGGGGGCAGGACCGGCGGCCCAACATCGCCTGGGCGGACACGATCTTCTACGAGACGCATGTGAAGGGCTTCACGAAGCTGCATCCGGCGCTGCCGGAGGAGCTGCGTGGCACCTATGCGGGGATGGGGCAGCCGGAGATCGTCAATTACATCAGGTCGCTCGGCGTCACCTCGGTCGAGCTGTTGCCGGTGCATTCCTTCGTGCAGGACCAGCATCTGACCGACAAGGGGCTGGCGAACTACTGGGGCTACAACACCATCGGCTTCTTCGCGCCGGAGTTGCGCTATTCCGCGAGCGGGTCGCTGGCCGAGTTCAAGGAGATGGTGGCACGGCTGCACGATGCCGGGCTCGAGGTCATTCTCGACGTGGTGTACAACCACACGGCCGAGGGCAACGAGAAGGGGCCGACGCTGTCGTTCAAGGGGATCGACAACGCCTCCTACTACCGGCTGATCCCGGACCAGAAGCGCTACTACATCAACGAGACGGGCACCGGGAACACGGTGAACCTGTCGCATCCGCGCGTGCTGCAGATGGTGACGGACAGCCTGCGCTACTGGGTGCAGGAGATGCATGTGGACGGGTTCCGCTTCGATCTCGCCACCATCCTGGGGCGCGAACCCTATGGCTTCGACGAGGGCGGCGGCTTCCTGGATTCCTGCCGGCAGGACCCGGTGCTGAGCTCGGTGAAGCTGATTGCGGAGCCCTGGGATATCGGGCCGGGCGGCTATCAGGTCGGCGGCTTCCCGCCGGGCTGGGCGGAATGGAACGACAAGTTCCGTGACACGGTGCGCGAGTACTGGAAGGGCGACGAGGGCAAGCTGCCGGACATGGCCACGCGGCTGACGGCCTCAGGCGACGCCTTCAACAAGCGCGGGCGGCGGCCGTGGTCGTCGGTGAACTTCGTCACCGCGCATGACGGCTTCTGTCTGCACGACCTCGTTTCCTACAACGAAAAGCACAATGACGCGAATGGCGAGGAGGGGCGCGACGGCCATTCCGACAACAAGAGCTGGAACTGCGGCGCCGAGGGACCGACCGACGACCCGGAGATCAACAAGCTGCGCGAGCGGCAGAAGCGGAACTTCCTGGCGACGCTGCTGCTGAGCCAGGGAACGCCGATGATCCTGGCGGGCGACGAGCTGGGCCGGACGCAGGAGGGGAACAACAACACCTACTGCCAGGACAACGAGCTAAACTGGGTGAACTGGGAAGGGATCGGCGAGGACGGCGAGAGCCTGATCAACTTCACCCGGAAGCTGATCACGCTGCGCAAGTCGCTGCCGATCCTCCGCCGGGGGCGGTTCCTGACCGGGCGGGTGAACGAGGAGCTGGACGTCAAGGACGTCGCCTGGATCTCGCCGACCGGCAAGCCGATGGAGGACCACGAGTGGGAGGATGCCAGCGCCAAGTGCCTGGGGATGCTGCTGGACGGGCGGGCGCGGGCCACGGGGCTGCACCGGCCGACCATGGACATCACGGCGCTGCTGGTGGTGAACGCGCACCATGACGTGGTGGGCTTCACCCTGCCCGAGGTGGTGGGAGGGACGACCTGGCACTGCCTGATGGACACGAACCTGCCGGAAGGCGTGGAGATCGAGAGCTTCGAGACCGGGCAGGAATACCTGGTGACCGGGCGCTCGGCGCTGCTCTTCGCGCTGGAGCCGGAGGATGGGGATTCCATCGCGCTGCGACAGACGCTGCGGGCCTTGCGCGGGCTGACGGAGCGGCCGGTGATGGGGCTGCCCTCCTCCCCTGCCCCGGCGGCGGAAGAGAAGGGCGAGGAAGAGGGCGAGGCTTCCTGACGGTCTGATGGGCGGTGCCGGGGTCTGGCGAAGTGGGGCGCTGCCCCCACGGCGCTTGCGCTCCGGCCCCGCTTCCCGCGGGTGGCGAAACGCTCTGCACAACACCATGTGAAGGGGCTGCCGGGCATGCCATGCTCGGTGCGCCCTGCCCCATCCACCGCCAGACCGATGCGAGACACCCCCAGCTTTCTTCCCGACGCGACCGACCCTCCTGACGCTTCCGAAGCGGAACGCGAGGCGGAGCGGCTGCGCCGGGAGCGGGAGTGCGAGGCGGCCTGGGCGCGGCACCGGGGGCAATGCTATCCGACCAGCAGCGCGGTGAACGACTGGGAAGCCTACCACCGGGCGCTGCTGTCGGAGGAGGCGCGGCTGCACGGCTTCGTGGACTGGAACTCGCCACGGTTGCGCGAAAGGCTCTCGGCGGAGCAGAACCACCGCTGCTGCCATTGCGGCAAGCGGATGTATGCGGATGCGCCGGACCCGGACGACCGGCCGAGCTTCGAGCACATCCTGCCGCGCAAGCAGGGCGGCGGGAACCGTCCCTGCAACCTCGCCGTCGCCTGCCGCCGCTGCAACGTGGACCGGGCGCACAAGCTGGGCTGGTGCCGGGGGAAGCCCAAGGGCTAGGCACCCCATGCGCGGCGCCAGGATGGCGCGGGGGTGCTATAGGCCCCCCTCCCCTACTCTTCGCGCCATCGACCGGAGCGGACCCCAATGACCGAAGCCCTGACCATCCTGCCCCCCGGCCAGCCCCTGCGCGGCCGGGTTTCGCCCCCGGGGTCGAAATCCATCACCAACCGGGCGTTGCTGCTGGCCGGGCTGGCGGCGGGGGAAAGCCGGCTGACGGGCGCGCTGAAGAGCGACGACACGCGGCACATGGCGAATGCACTGCGCGCCATGGGGGTGGCGGTGGAGGAGCCGGAGGAGACGGGCTTCGTGGTGCGGGGCAGCGGGCGGCTGCGCGCGCCGGCGGAACCGCTCTTCCTGGGCAATGCGGGGACGGCGGTGCGCTTCCTGACGGCGGCGGCGGCGCTGGCAGGGGGAGAGGTGGTGCTGACCGGGGACGCGCATATGCGGAAGCGCCCGATCGCGCCGCTGGTGGAGGCGCTGCGGAGCCTGGGGGTGGAGGCGGAGGCGCCGACGGGATGCCCGCCGGTGACGGTGCGCGGGCGCGGCGGCGCGGGGGGCGGCTTCGAGGGGCGCGAGGTCGTGGTCGATGCCGGGCTGTCGAGCCAGTATGTCTCCGCGCTGCTGATGCTGGCCGCCTGCGGGGCGCATCCGGTGCGGGTGGCGCTGCGCGGCGATGCGATCGGGGCGCGGGGCTATATCGACCTGACCGTGGCGGCGATGCGGCGCTTCGGCGCCTCGGTGGAGACGGAGGGCGGCTCGGCCTGGGTGGTGCAGCCGGGCGGCTACCGGGCGGCGGACCTGCATGTGGAGCCGGATGCCTCGGCGGCGACCTATCTCTGGGCGGCGGAGGCGCTGACCGGGGGGGCGATCGACCTGGGCGTGGCGGCGGGGGATTTCACCCAGCCGGATGCGGCGGCCTCTCCGCTGATCCGGGATTTCCGGGCCATGCCGCCGGTGATCGACGGGTCGCAGATGCAGGATGCGGTGCCGACCCTGGTGGTGGTGGCGGCCTTCGGCGCCGCGCCGGTGCGCTTCACGGGGATCGCCAACCTGCGGGTGAAGGAATGCGATCGGGTGCATGCCATGGCGACGGAGCTGTCGCGGCTCTCGCCCGGGCTGGCGGTGGAGGATGGGGACGACCTGGTGGTGACCCCGGCACCGCTGGAAGGGTTCCGGGCGGCGCGGATCGAGACCTATGGCGACCACCGGATCGCCATGAGCATGGCGCTGGCCGGGCTGATGGTGCCGGGGGTGACGATCCTCGACCCGGGCTGCGTGGCGAAGACCTATCCGGATTTCTGGCGGGATCTGGGGCGGCTGGGGGTGGAGATGCGGGCGGAGGGGTGAAGGCCCGTGCCCACCCCTCCGGAAACTCGATTGGGACAGGACGCCGGCGAAGCCATGAAAGACCGAGCCACATCGCACCGGGGAAACGTCACCTGAACGACTCACCATCGCTCGGCATCTTCTGGTTTCTCGCCGATGCCGCCAGGGCTGTGCATCTGCTCGCGCGGCCCTATGCCCTGGCCGAGGCCGAATCCTATGGCGATTGTGACACGTCGCCCGATGGGCATGCCGATATCTGGGAAGCTTGGCAACGGCGCGTCCTGACGCTGCCTCTGCCCGCTCTCCAGGCTCTTGTCACGGGCACCGAATACGATGCCTGGCCTCGTGGGCGCATCGTGCATGAGCGGGCTGCCGGACGTTTCGTCCTGTATGCCGACCGGCAGCTCATGACGCCGGGGCGCCTTGTGCGCATCCATGCGGCCTTCGCGCTGCCACCGGAGCGTACGGTGGTTCGCGGCGATGCGCACTATAGCAGGGCACAACGCCTTCCACCTGATCTTCCAGGGCAGTGAGATCTTCGGATCATGCGCCACCACCAATGCAATATCCATCGACCATTGCAGGATGCGAATGGACCTGCTGCGATGATCTGCGGGAATACACAAGGACATTGATACCGTCGTGACGCCCGATGACATCGATGCTGAGTACAAGAGGCTCGGTTACCGGCTTGGCTGGTCCTTCATGGCGACTCCGGCGGCCCGCATGAACGATGCTGAAGTCTGTCTCGTCGGCCTCAATCCTGGCGGCTCCCACGAAGGGCTCGGCCTATGGTCGAGCGAGGCCGGCAATGCCTACCATGAAGAGAAATGGCGTGGCTCCGAAGGCACGGAGTTTTATTCGCCGCTGCAAAATCAGATCCATGCCATGGAGCAGTTGCTAGGGTTGTCACCGGATGGCTATCTGGCAGCTCAGTTTATCCCCTTTCGCAGCGCGGATTGGCAGCGCCTACAGAACAGGGCGGAAGCTATCGCTTTCGGTCAGAAGCTCTGGCTCTGGGTATTACAGCAATCACCGGCGCGCCTCTTTCTGTGCCTAGGCATGGAAGCGGCGCGCGGCCTCGCCCGTGTCACGCAAGCCGGAGCCGAGGAAACCTATCCTGCCGGCTGGGGGAAGGTGACCATCGGACGTTCGGTGAGTGCTGACGGACGAGTTGTTGTGCGTCTGCCGCATCTGAGCCGCTACGGCATTTTTGGTAGACCGAGCGGGCTGAGCACAACTGCGACGGCATCGCTACGGCTGGCATGCCGACCAGCCGGATGATGGAACGACTCCGTCGATGCTGCCATCGAGGGAGCGAGACATTGCAGGCTCTATGAGACAAGCGGCACGCCCCGTCCGGGTCTGACACGGCAACCTTTCCCAGGCCCGGGCGCAACCATGAGAACGAATTCGCTGCGCGGCGGCCATGAAACCATCACGGAACCGTCGCATGGGCGGTCGTACGGCCTATCTATAGCTCATCCATCTCACGGAACCATCACCAGGGCGGCGGAATGAAGGGGCAGGACGAGGAGCGGCAGCAATCCTGGCTGCGGCTGGAGATGCAGGACGACATGGACGAAGAGTTCGAGATGGAGCTCGACGACGACCGGCTCCCCGAGGCGCTGCGGCAGATCCGGCGCGAGCGGAAGAAGGGAACGATCGACCGGCCGCTCTATTTCCGGGAGCTGCTGCGGCTGCAGGGCGAGCTGGTGAAGCTCCAGGACTGGGTCACGCGGAACGGGCTGAAGGTCGTCGTGCTGTTCGAGGGGCGCGACAGCGCCGGCAAGGGAGGCGCCATCAAGCGCATCACCCAGCGCGTCAACCCGCGCATCTGCCGCGTCGTCGCCCTGCCCGCGCCATCGGACCGCGAGCGGACGCAGTGGTACTTCCAGCGCTATGTCGCGCATCTGCCCGCGGCGGGCGAGATCGTGCTGTTCGACCGGAGCTGGTACAACCGGGCCGGTGTCGAGCGCGTGATGGGCTTCGCCAGCGAGGCGCAGGTCGAGGACTTCTTCCGCGACGTGCCGGAGTTCGAGCGGATGCTCGTCCGGTCCGGCATCATCCTGGTGAAGTACTGGTTCTCCATCACCGACGAGGAACAGCAGCTCCGCTTCCTCATGCGCATCCACGACCCGATCAAGCAGTGGAAGCTCTCGCCCATGGACCTGCAGTCGCGGGTGCGGTGGGAGCAGTACACCAAGGCGAAGGAGGAGATGTTCGAGCGCACGAGCATCCCCGAGGCGCCCTGGTACATCGTAGAGGGCAACGACAAGAAGCGCGCGCGGCTGAACGTCATCGCGCATCTGCTCTCCCTGATTCCCTATGAGGAAGTGCCGCAGGAGCCGGTGGCGCTGCCCGAGCGCGTCTTCGACCCGAACTACGAGCGCCGGACCCTGCCGCCGGAACTCTACGTGCCGGAACGCTACTGAGGGCACGGGCCGGGGCCTTCCGCCGCCGGCCGGGACGGTTGCGGTTGGCGGCGGCCCGGTCGCTGGCCTATGCTCGTTCCCGGATTGTTCGTGCCGCCACCCTTTCTGCCGGCGTGGCGGGGATGGGCGGGTGGAGGAGCGCGGTGCCGGACATCGTGCCGGAGATGGCGGAGGCGGAAGCGGCCCGGGGGGAAAGCGCCAGGGCCGGAGCCGGGGACAGCCGTGGCGGTGGGCCGGCCGGCCGGGCGGTGGTGCGCAAGATCATCCATATCGACATGGACGCCTTCTATGCCTCGGTGGAGCAGCGGGACGATCCCGCGCTGCGCGGGTTGCCGGTGGCGGTGGGCGGCGCGCGGGAACGGGGCGTGGTGGCGGCGGCGAGCTATGAGGCGCGGCGCTTCGGCGTGCGCTCGGCCATGCCCTCGGTGGTGGCGCGGCGGAAATGCCCGGAACTGGTCTTCGTGAAGCCGCGCTTCGAGGTGTACCGGGCGGTGTCGCAGGAGATCCGGGCGGTCTTCGCGGAATACACGCCGGTGATCGAGCCGCTGTCGCTGGACGAGGCCTATCTGGACGTGACCGAAAGCCTCCAGGAAGGAAAGCTGCGGGGCATCGGCTCGGCGACCGAGATCGCGGAGCGCATCCGGGCGGAGATCCGGGCACGGACCGGGCTCACCGCCTCGGCGGGGGTGTCCTACAACAAGTTCCTGGCCAAGCTCGCTTCCGACCAACGCAAGCCGGACGGGCTCTTCGTCATCACGCCGCGCATGGGGCCGGGCTTCGTCGAGGACCTGCCGGTGGGGCGCTTCCATGGCATCGGGCCGAAGACGGCGGCGCGGATGGAAGGGATGGGCATCCAGACCGGGCGCGACCTGCGGGCGCAGAGCCTCGAATTCCTGCAGGCGCATTTCGGCAAGGCCGGGGCCTATTACCACGCGATCAGCCGGGCCGAGGATGAGCGGCCGGTGCGGGCGGACCGGCCCCGGAAATCGGTGGGGGCGGAGACGACCTTCGCGCGCGACCTGCATGCGGAGGCGGAGTTGGCGGCGGCGCTGCGGGTGCTGGCGGCGAAGGTGTGGGAACACTGCGCACGCCACGGCACGCGCGGACGGACGGTGACGCTGAAGGCGAAGTTCAGCGACTTCCGCCAGGTGACGCGCAGCCAGAGCTTCGCACGGGCGGTGCCGGAACTCGCGGCGCTGGAGGAGAGCTCGCTGGGGCTGCTGCGCGGGCTGTTGCCGCCGGAGCGGGGAATCCGGCTGCTGGGGGTGACGCTTTCGGGGCTGGAGGGGGCGGAGACGGAGGCCGGGGACAGGCCGGTGCAGATGGCGCTGCTGTAGGGCCGGCGACCCATTCCTTTGGGACATCCGCGCCAGCGCCGGGGCCGCCGCGGAGGGGCCGCGCCTTCCGGCCGCCTCTTGCCTACCCCGGTTCGCCACCCGGTTCACCCACTCCGGAGGCGAAGGCACGCGAATGTCACGCGCGGGGCGGTGGGCAGAACGTTATATCCGTTCCAGCATGGCGCGTCGGCCCGCCCCCTTCCGGGCCGGGCGAAAGAGGATGTCCGGATGATCAAGCTGAGCGCCAGGAACCAGATCAAGGGCAAGGTGGTGTCGGTCGAGAAGGGCCAGACCACCGGGCATGTGCGGATCGATATCGGCGGTGGCGTGGTGATCACCGCCTCCATCACCAACGCGGCCATCGACGACCTCGCGCTGGCCGTGGGCGACGAGGCCGTGGCGGTGATCAAGGCCTCTGACGTGATGGTCGGGAAGTAGGCGATGCGCGGCGTGGGCCGGGGGCCGGGCCCCGGGATGGTCCGGATTCTGTTCGGGGCCCTGGCTCTGGCCTTTGCCGTGCCGGCGGGCCTGGCGATGGCCGGGGAGACGGTGACGCGCCCGGCGCAGGCCCGGCCCCAGGGCGCCATGGGCTCGGTGATCCAGGCCCAGGCCGGAACGGCGGCCGCCCCCGCCACCGTTCCGCCGGAGGGCGTGCCAGGGGGCATATCAGGGGGCATACCAGGGGGCGTACTGGTCGGGCCAAGGGGTGGGGCGATGCGGCTGCTGACGCCGGAGGCGCTGGCGCGGCTGCCGCAGCTGCGGGTGGAACTGCCAGGTCATGCTTCCGCCGCGAACGCCCCTCCCCCGGCACCGGTGGTGCTGGAAGGGCCTTCGCTCTGGTCGGTGCTGGCGGAGGCAGGCGCGGTGAACCCGGCGCAGCCGCGCGAGCAGGTGCGGCGGGTGGTCCTGGCCACCGGGCGCGACGGCTATGTGGCCGTGCTGGCGCTGGGCGAGATCGCACCGGATTTCGCGGGGCGGCCGGTGCTGCTGGCGCTGCGGATGGATGGGCGGGCACTGGACCCGGTGGCCCTGCGCCTCGCCGTGCCGGGCGAGGTGCGGGGTGGGCGCAGCGTGCGCGACCTGGCACGGCTAGAGATCCTGGAACCCGGGGATGGGCCACCTGGGGCCCCGCACGGGGGTATCGGCCGGCACTGAGGAGAGCAAGGGGTGGTGGGATGGAGAATTTCGCGATGGCCGCCCGTTGTTCCGGTTGAATTCCCGCTCGCCCCCGCCATGATCGGACACGACGCCAGACCAGGGTGCTGGAGCAGGCCCGGGAAGAGCCCAGGCCGTTTCGCCACCCCCGCCCCGGGATGCCACCGGATGCGCATCACGGGGCCGGAAAGCCGAGGAGAAGGGCCCATGAAGGCCGAGAATGTGCTGCAGACCATCGGCAACACGCCGCATATCCGCCTCGCGCGGCTGTTTCCGCAGGCCGAGGTCTGGGTGAAGTCGGAACGCAGCAATCCGGGCGGGTCGATCAAGGACCGTATCGCGCTGTCCATGGTCGAGGCCGCCGAGGCCGAGGGCAGGCTGAAGCCGGGCGGGGTGATCATCGAGCCGACCTCCGGCAATACCGGCATCGGGCTGGCCATGGTCGCGGCGGTGAAGGGCTACAAGCTGATCCTCGTGATGCCGGAATCCATGTCGGTGGAGCGGCGGCGGCTGATGCAGGCCTATGGCGCGAGCTTCGACCTGACACCGCGCGAGAAGGGCATGAAGGGCGCGATCGCGCGGGCCGAGGAGCTGGTGGCGCAGACGCCCGGCGCCTGGATGCCGCAGCAGTTCGAGAACCCGGCGAATATCGACGTGCATGTGCGCACCACGGCGCGGGAGATCCTGGCGGATTTCCCGGAGGGCCTGGACGTGCTGATCACCGGCGTGGGCACGGGCGGGCATATCACCGGCTGCGCCCAGGTGCTGAAGAAGGAATGGCCGGGGCTGAAGGTGTTCGCGGTGGAGCCTTCGGCCTCGCCGGTCATTTCGGGCGGCTCGCCGGCCCCGCATCCGATCCAGGGCATCGGCGCGGGCTTCGTGCCGAAGAACCTGCACACCGATCTGCTGGATGGGGTGATCCAGGTCTCGGCGGATGAGGCGAAGGACTACGCGCGGCGCTCGGCCAGCGTGGAAGGGCTGCTGGTGGGGATCTCCTCCGGCGCCACACTGGCGGCGATCGCCAGCAAGCTGAAGGAACTGCCGGCAGGGTCGCGCGTGCTGGGCTTCAACTACGACACCGGCGAACGCTACCTGTCGGTGCCGGAGTTCCTGCCGGGCTGAACCGTCCCGCGTTGCGCTGTCCCCGGGGGCAAGGCTCCGCCTTTCCCCCGGCCCCCCTATCCGCCAGGACCCTGCGGGCCCTGGACCCGGTTCGTTGGCGCTTGCTGTCGGCCGGATCACGCCGGAGAGCCCTGCTCTCCGGCGACTGCGGGCACCGCCCGCGCGAACAAGGTGTTTTCTTTTCGGGCACCCCACTGATCCACCTGTTCCCAGGGATCGGGTGTCAGACTGACGGCCACCACCAGCACCCACGAAAGCCCGGGGTCCGGGGACCGGCTTCGGTCCCCGGCGGAGAGGGTGTGGGAGAGGCGGCGCCTCTCCCACGGCGGGCCGCCACGAAGCGGAAGTGGCGAGGTGTGGCTGGATGGGCCATGAGGGAGGCCGGAACGCTGCCAGGAAGGCCGAGATGCTGCTGCATGTCCTCTACCTCGTCGCCATTGTCGCGGAAGCGATGACCGCCGCCCTGGCGGCCGGGCGGCGGCGCATGGACTGGGTGGGGGTCTGCCTGCTGGGCTCGGTGACGGCGCTGGGCGGCGGGTCGTGCCGCGACGTGCTGCTGGGGCGGCATCCGCTGTCCTGGGTGGAGAATCCGGCGCTGCTCGGCGTCACCGCGGTGGCGGCGATGGCGACCATTCCGCTCGCGCGGTTCATGTACCCGCTGCGGCGGCTCTTCCTGCTGCT
This sequence comes from Roseomonas gilardii subsp. gilardii, assembly GCF_023078375.1. Classification (NCBI taxonomy): domain Bacteria; kingdom Pseudomonadati; phylum Pseudomonadota; class Alphaproteobacteria; order Acetobacterales; family Roseomonadaceae; genus Roseomonas; species Roseomonas gilardii. The sequence continues at coordinate 258,849 of NZ_CP095554.1, forward strand.
GGATGCGGTCGGGCTGGTGGTCTTCACCGTGATCGGCTGCAACATCGCGATGGCGATGGGGCTGTCCGTGCCGGTGGCGATCGTGTCCGGCATGATCACCGGCTGTGTCGGCGGCGTGCTGCGCGACGTGCTTTGCAACGACGTGCCGCTGCTGTTCCGCAGCGAGCTCTATGCCAGCGTCTCCGTGCTGACCGGCGGGGCCTATATCGGCGGGATGGCGATGGGGCTGCCGCATGATGCGGTGCTCTTCGCCGCCATGGGCTTCGGCCTCGCGCTGCGGCTGCTGGCGCTGCGCTACAACTGGAACATGCCGCGCTTCATCTACACGCAGGAACTGCACTGAGACGGGCGGTGGAACCCGCCCCGCGGCGATGCGGGGCGGGCCCTGGTCAGAAGCGGACGATGGCGGAGGCCTGGATGCGGTCGGCCTTGCCACCCTTGGCACCGTAGATGTCCTGCGCCTGCAGGGTGCGCTCGACATGGGTGTATTCGATGCCCAGGTCGATCGGCTTCACCGGGCTCCAGATCAGGTTCACCACCGTGGCCCAGATATCGCGGTTGATGCCGTCGCAGACCGCGCTCGAGGTGGCGGTGGTGCCGACGCAGCCCGAGAAGTTGCGGACATAGCTCGGGTAGTTCAGGCGCACCCCATGCAGGCTGACATTGGAGCGGATCGAGTCCGTCCACTTGTACTGGGCGCCGACCAGCCCGCCCATGACCTCGACCATGTCGATCTCGGTGCCGCCGCCCTGGGCGTCGGTGAGGCCGTAATTCGTCACGGCGCTGAAGCCGGCGGAGGAACCGTCGAGGTAGCGGCCGAGGCCCTTGCCATAGTTCACGCTGCCAGCGAGGACCAGGCGCTTGTTCAGCAGGTTGACGGCGCCGGTGGCACCGACACCGAAGCCGACATCACTGTCGCTGTAGCGCTGCGACGGGATGGTGGCGCCGTTGTTGCTGATCCGGACCTCGCGCAGCACGCCGCGCAGGGCGGCGAAGCCCCAGTCGCCCTGGTAGAGGGCCTGCACCGTGAAGTCGGGCACATGGCTCATGCCGAAGCCGGCGCCGCCATTGCTGTCGGGATAGCTGGTGCCGGAGGTGGCGGTGACGTCGCTGTAGCTGTTCTCGACCGCGGCCGAGATGTTGAAGCCGCTGGTGAAGCGGTGGGTGTAGCGGAGCTGGGCCTGGCGGATGCTGCCGACGCCGACCGCCGTCCAGTCGTTCAGCCATTGCAGCGGCAGCAGCGAGCTTTCGGAGAAGAGCGAGTTGGACTGGCCGACCAGCACGGTGCCCCAGCCGCCGGGCTGGAATTGGCCGAACTCGGCGAAAGCCTGACGCAGGCGCGGCGTATAGGCGTTGCTGGTGGCCTGGGTGGTTAGGTCGGTGTTCTGACCCGCGAAGTCCACCTCGATCTGGGTGCGGATCTCGCCGAAGGCCTCGCTGAAGGGCGTGCGCGTCTCGATGCCGATGCGCGAGCGGCGGGCGCTGGCCTGGAAGTCGCCATCCGAGCGGGCGCCGTTGGCACCGTGGGACAGCGGGATGGAGGAGCCGGTCGTGGTGTCGGAGCGATTCCGCGGCCCGAAGTCGCCGGACATGTTCAGCTTGGCGAAGCCGTAGAGGCGGACCGAGGTATCGGTGCCCGGAATCCGGAAGGAGCCGGGGAAGGAGCCGCGCCACTGCGCCAGCGGGTCCTCGCCAGCCTGCGCCTGGACAGGAATGGCGGAGGCCACCTGGGGCGGAGCCTGGTTCGTGGTCTGCGGGAGGCCCTGGGCCTGCTGGGACTGGACGGAGCCGGGCGCGGTGGCGGCGCCGAGCGGAGCCTGGGGCTGGGCCTGAGCCTGCGTCTGGCCACGGGGCTCAGCGCGGCGGGCGGTCTGGCGGGCCTCGGTCTCGCGGCGCGCGGCGCGGCGCTGCTCCTGCTCCAACTGCTCGATACGGCGTTGCAGGAGGTTGAGCTGCGCCTTCAGATCCTCGACCGACTGGGCGCGGGCCGGGGCAGCAGCAAGCAGGGAGGCGGCGCAACCGGCCAGCAGCAGGAAGCGGAAGCCATGGCGGGCCGTTGACGTTCCGATCCCGGTCCGGACCGGCTCGGGTGAAGTTGAAGTCATGCCGCGGTTATAATTAGCATACTCACTATACGCGTGGCGTTTCGATGCGGTGTTCGTTCTTTCATCCATCTGATGATCCCCCTTACCGAGATGGGCATACGCCCCCGCATGCGGGGGCGGAACACGCGTCACTGCACACAAGATCGTGAATGCAACTTCTGGTCACCTGCCGTTCGCGCTTCCCCCAAGAACCGGCAGGACGGCTGAAACTCCGGTGTCGTGATGTCACGGCAACCGGAAACACGAGCGCGACTCCTTCGCAGCGACACGTCTCCGGCGCATCCTGGCAGGATTACGAGAGCTCGCACGTTAACATCGCGAGATCTTGACCTGGCACGAGGGGACAGGAAGGCCGCCACCATGACCGAACCGAAAATCCGTATCCTGGACGTGCCGCCGGCCACCACCACAGGGGAGAGCCCGGTCTGGGACGCGCGGACGGGGCATCTCTGGTGGGTCGATATCCAGAGCCCCGCCATCCACCGCACCGATCCGCGCCGGCAGAAGATCGAGAGCTGGAGCATGCCGTCCGATGTCGGTTCCATGGGGCTGTGCCGCTCGGGGCGGGTGCTCGTCTCGCTGCGCAACGGGGTGCATGTCTTTGACCCGGACAGCGGCAGCCTGGAGTTGCTGGCCGATGTCGAGCCCAACCATCCCCGCAACCGGCTGAATGACGGCAAGACCAGTCCGGAGGGGCGCTTCCTCGTGGGCTCGATGGATGACACGCCGGACAAGGTACCAGGGGCGGCGCTGTATTCGGTCGCCCCCGATGGCAGCCATCAGACGCTGCGGGAGGGGCTGACCATCTCCAACGGCCTGGCCTGGAGCCCGGACGGGCGGACGCTGTGGCATTCCGACAGCCGGCAGGCGCGGATCTGGATCAGCGACTACGACCCCCGGACGGGGCAGGTCGGCCCGGCGCGCGAGGTCGCGCATGTGGCCAACGAGACCGGACGGCCGGACGGGGCGGCGGTGGATGCCGAGGGCGGCTACTGGTCCGCGGGCGTTTCGGCCGGGGTGCTGAACCGGTGGCTGCCGGACGGGACGCTGGACCGGAGCATCCGCCTGCCGGTGAAGTCGCCGACCATGCCCTGCTTCGGTGGCCCGGATCTGCGAACGCTCTACGTCACCAGCCTGCGCAAGGATGGGGACGGACCGGTCGAGGGCAGCCTGCTGGAGATCGAGGGACTCGGCGTGGCGGGAACGCCGGTGGGCCTCTTCGCCGACTGAGGCGGGGGGGGGGGGGCGGCCTTTCCCGATCCCGCATGCCTGGTGTCCGGCCCCGGTGGAGGCGCTGCCTCCACCGGTCCCCGGACCCCGGGCTTTCGTTGGTCCTGGCGGATGGGGGGTCCGGGAGTGAAGGCGGAGCTTCCCCCCGGGGACAGAGCAACGCCGGAGCAGCGTCTCAAGCCCTGCATCCACCGCATGTGACGCATCGCCGTCATGGCGGGGCCCTTTTTCCGCCGCGCTTCTTCCGCCACATGCGGAGGATGTCGCGACGTCGCCTGCTGCTCTCCGCCCCTTTCCTCCTTGCCACACCGCTGCTGCCGGGCCTGGCCCGGCCCGCGCTGGCCCAGGCCGCGGCTTTGTCCGCGCGCGATCAGGCGGATCTCCGCCGGGTCGAGGCCTATTTCAACGCCATGACCACGCTGAAGGCCCGCTTCCTGCAGGTGGCGTGGAACGGGGCGAGCGCGGAGGGCACGGCCTGGATCTGGCGGCCGGGGCGGATGCGGTTCGACTACGACCCACCCGAGCCGTTGCTGCTGGTGGCAAGCCACGGCCAGTTCATGCAGTTCGACCGGGAGCTGGGGCAGCCGACCGTGGTGCCGACCTCGGCCACACCGCTCGCCTTCCTGCTGCGCGCCGATCTGAAGCTGTCGGGGGATGTGACGGTGACGCGGGTGGAGCGCTCCGGCGGCTTCCTGCGCATCACGCTCTATTCCAGCCGCTCCCCGGCCGAGGGGACGCTGACGCTGGTGCTGGCGGAGCAGCCGATGGAACTGCGCCAGTGGGTGGTGGTGGACGCGCAGCGGCATGAGACGCGCGTGACGCTGTCGCAGATCGAGACAGGCGGCCGGTTCGATCCGTCGCTGTTCGAGTTCAACGATCCGCAGTTCATGGAGAAGGAGCAGATGCGGCGGCGATGATGGCAGGCATGACGTTTGCTTGGTTCTCCCTGGCGCGTCCGGTGGCAGGATCGCGGGATGACGCCGCGTGCCGCCGGGGTTGGCGGCCGGACCCTGTCGAGGAGACCCCATGCGCCCGCTGATCGGCATCTCCTGCTGCGTGAAGGCCTTCGGTGTCTTCGCCATGCCCAACCACGCCGCCTCCGCGCATTACCCGGAGGTCGTGCTGGGACCGGTGGGCGGGGCGCCGGTGCTGATCCCGGCCTCGGGCGAAACGGCGGGGCTGGAAATCCTGCCGCATCTGGATGGAATCCTGCTGACCGGCTCGCGCTCCAATGTCTGTCCGGACCTTTATGGCGGGCCGGCGCATTGCGAGGGGACGCCGGAGGACCTGCACCGCGACTCCACCACCCTGCCGCTGATCCGCGAGGCGCTGGCGCGGGGGGTGCCGCTGCTGGCGATCTGCCGGGGCTTCCAGGAGCTGAACGTCGCCATGGGCGGCACGCTGGACCAGCGCATCCAGGACCTGCCGGGGCGGATGGACCATTCGACTCCGGCAGACCAGGCGCTGCCCGGGGTGCGGACGGGCAAGGCGCATGCGGTGCGGGTGGAGCCCGGTTCGGGGCTGGCGCGCATCTGGGAGGGGCTGGCACCGCCGCTCGCCACCATTCCAGTGAACTCCCTGCACAATCAGGGCGTTGCGCGGCTGGCGCCGGGATTGGTGGCGGAGGGCTGGGCACCGGACGGCACGGTGGAGGCGGCGCGGGTGCGCGAGGCGGCCGGTTTTGCCTATGGCGTGCAGTGGCATCCGGAATATGACTGGCGGGAGGATGCGCTGAGCCGGCGGCTCTTCGAGGCCTTCGGCGCGGCAGCCGCGGCCTATCGGCGGCAGCGTGAGTCGCAGGGGCGGTTGCTGGCGGCGGAGTGACGGCCCCCCCGGACCCTTTCAGGCCCCTTTCCGGCCTCCGCAGAGTCATGCGGCGGGGAACGCCGGATGGGATGGATGCGATGCTCGGCGGAACGCGAGCCCTGCGGAGGACGCGTGAGTCAGAAACTCCTTTTGCATTCATGGCCTGAAACGGGCTAGAGTGTGACCGCTGGCACCTACTCGCGCCAGCGGCAGCTGGTTCCCCCTACCGGCTCGCCCGACCATGACTCCGATCGGAAGTTATCAGAGTAACGGCGCCCGGCCTCCCCCTTTGGCCGGGCGCCACTCTCTCCCCCGGTACTGAAGGCATCCTGCGTCTGCGGGCGAATTCCGTATGCCCGGATGCAGGCCGTTGGAGGCTTCTGGCGCGCCTGGGACTAGGCCCGCTTCCCCTGCTTTCGCCGCAAAGGCTCCCCTCGTCCTCGGGGCGCAGATTCATGCGTCCGGGCGATGCCGTCCTCCGGCGATCTGCTCTAAGCTGGTATCTTCCGTTCCTCCGCTCTCGCAGGAGCCTGCCCACTGATGTCCGATTTCGTCATTGCTCCGCCTGCCCAGGCCAGCCTCCCGGTTCGGGGCGGCGGGTCCTTCCCCGTGCGCCGGATCTTCTGCGTCGGGCGGAACTATGCGGAGCATGCAAGGGAGATGGGGTCAGACCCCGATCGTGAGCCGCCCTTCTACTTCACCAAGCCCGCCGATGCGGTGCTGGTGGGGGGCGCCGACCTGCCCTACCCGCCCGCGACCAAGGATCTGCACCACGAGATGGAACTGGTGGTGGCGATCGGCACGGGTGGCAAGGACATCGCCGAGAGCGACGCGCTGACGCATGTCTGGGGCTATTGCGCGGGGCTGGATATGACCCGGCGCGACCTTCAGAACGCCGCCAAGAAGACCGGCCGGCCCTGGGACATGGGCAAGGGCTTCGACCATTCCGCGCCGATGGGCGAGCTGGTGCCGGCGCAGGGGATCGACCCCGGGCGCGGGCGCATCGAGCTGAAGGTGAACGGGCAGACGCGGCAGGTCTCCGATCTCGGCCAGATGATCTGGTCGGTGCCGGAGGTCATCGCCAACCTGTCGCGGCTGGTGGAACTCGCCCCCGGCGACCTGATCATGACGGGCACGCCCGAGGGCGTGGCGGCGGTGGCGAAGGGCGATGTGCTGGAGGGCTCGATCGAGGGCGTCGGCACGGTGCGCACGGTCATCGCCTGAGCAGAGAGCCCTGATTCGGCCTTGAGGATCGTCACCTGGAACATCAACAGCGTGCGCCTGCGGGCGCCGCTGTTGCGGCAGCTCGTCGATGCGCTGGAGCCGGATGTGCTCTGCCTGCAGGAGACGAAGTCGCCGGACGAACATTTCCCGCATGAGGCGGTGGAGGCGCTGGGCTTCGGCCACCGGCTGATCCGCGGCATGAAGGGGTACAACGGCGTCGCGGTGCTGTCGCGCCGCCCCCTGCGGCTGCGGGAGGGCGAGCCGAACTGGTGCTCGCGCGACGATTGCCGGCATCTCGGCGTGGATGTGGAGGCCGAGGGCGGGGCGGTCGAGCTGCACAATTTCTACGTGCCCGCCGGCGGCGACGTGCCGGACCGGGAGGCCAACCCGAAATTCGCGCACAAGCTGGATTTCATCCGGGAGATCACGGACTGGACCGCCGGGCGCGGGGCGGCGAAGCGGGCCGTGCTGGTGGGCGACCTGAACATCGCGCCGCTGGAACACGATGTCTGGTCGCACCGGCAGATGCTGGGCGTGGTGTCGCACACGCCGGTCGAGGTCGAGGCGATGGCCGGCTGGCAACGGGCGGGCGCCTGGCATGACGCGTTGCGGCATTTCGTGCCGCCCGAGGAGAAGCTCTACACGTGGTGGTCCTATCGCGCGCGCGACTGGGAGGCGGCGAATCGCGGGCGGCGGCTGGACCATGTCTGGGTCAGCCAGGATCTGGCGGGGAAGCTGCGCTCGCACACCGTGCTGAAGCCGGCGCGGAACTGGGCGCAGTGCTCGGACCATGTGCCGGTGCTGGTGGAGCTGGATCTCTGAGGGGCTGAGAGGGCACGAAGCGTGGCGTTGCGGCTCCGGCGGGGGAAGTGCCTATAAGGCGGCGTCATGACAAAGCCCCTCCCCTTCCCTCCCTCCGGTGCCCGCCGATGAGGCTCCTGGCCCTCGATGGCGCGCTGGCGCGCTGTTCCGCCCTGGTCTGCGAGGATGGGCGCGTGCTGGCCCGGCGGGTGCAGGACGGGCCGCGCGGCCATGCCTCGGTTCTGCCCGCCCTGGCGCGGGAGGTCCTGGCGGAGGCGGCCGGCGGGGGTTGCGACGCCGTGGCGGTGACGGTGGGGCCGGGCGGCTTCACCGGGCTGCGGGCGGCGATCGCGCTGGCGCGGGGCTTCGCGCTGGGTTGGGGCGTGCCCTGCCTGGGAGTGACGCTGGGCGAGGTCTTCGCCGCCAGCCTGCCGGACAGCGGGCGGGACGGGCGGGCCCTGTGGGTGGCGGTGGACACCAAGCGCGAGCGGATCGCGCTGGAGCGGCCGGATGCCGCGCCGGCGGTCTTCGCCGCCGGGGAATTGCCGCGGCCCGCCGGGCCGGTGCTGCTGGCGGGCGATGCGGCGGAAGCGGCGGCGGAGGCACTGCGGGCGATGGGGGCGGATGCGCTGCTGACAGCGTTGCGGCTGCCGGAGCCGGAAGGCGTGGCGGCTGCCGCCACCCGGCGGCTGCGGGGCGAATTGCCGCCGCGCGAGGCGGAGCCGCTCTATCTGGAACCTCCGGCGGTGCGTGGTTGATGCGGCTGCGCGATGTGGGCGCGGAGGAGGCGGCGCGGCTGGCGGCGCTGCATGGCTCGGCCTTTCCGCCCGATGAGCGCTGGGGCGAGGTGGCCATCCGCAGCATGCTGGAAATGCGTGACGCCTTCGGCATCCTGGCCGGGGACGAGGCGGGCGAGGCCGGCTTCATCCTGGCGCGGGCCGTGGTGGGGGAGGCCGAGATCCTGACCCTGGCGGTGCGGCCGGAACGGCGGCGCGAGGGTGTGGGCGCCGCGCTGCTCGGCGCGGCGGCCGTCGCGGCGGCGGCACGGGGGGCGGAAGCGCTGTTCCTGGAAGTGTCGGAGCGGAACGCGGCGGCGCGGGCGCTCTATGCCGGGGCGGGCTGTGCCGAGGTCGGACGGCGGAAGCGGTACTACGCGGATGGATCGGACGCGCTGGTGCTGCGGCTGGGGCTGACGGCGCCCCCGTTTGCAGACCCGTTTGCAGATGGGGCGGGATCGGCCTAGCCCTGTCGCCATGGCACGCATCTGGATCGCGCTCGGCGCGCTGTCGGGACTTCTGGCCGTGGGGCTTTCGGCCTGGGCGGCCCATGCCCCCTTCGCCGCCGCGCCGGAACGCGCGCGGCTGCTGTCCCAGGCCCTGACCATGCAGGGCTGGCACGCCCTGGCGCTGCTGGCCGTCGGGCTGCTGGCGGAACGGCGGGGCGGGTTCTTCCTCAACCTCGCCGGGCTGGGCTTCGTGGCGGGCTCGGTGATGTTCTGCGGGGCGGTGTGGTCGGTGGCGGTGCTGGGGCGCTCCCTTGGCGCGGTGGCGCCGACCGGGGGCGTGCTGCTGATGCTGGGCTGGGCCTGCCTGATCGTGGCGGCTCTGCGCCGCTGAGGCAGCCAGGTCCCCGGGGAAGGCTCGCCTCCCCCAGGGCGGCGAATCAGGGCGCCGCGCCCATCTCGGTGGCGACGAGGCTGACCCAGTAGCCGACGCCATAGGGGATGGCGTCGTCGTTGAAGTCATAGGTCGGGGTGTGCAGGCCCTCGGAGGTCGCGCCGCCCGCGCCCTGGCCCATGAAGACGAAGGCGCCGGGCCTGGCTTCCAGCATGGCGGCGAAATCCTCGCCGCCGGTGACGGGGGGCGTGTTGCCGTCCACCTTGCCCGCGCCCACCAGGGCGCTGGCGGCGGAGACGGCGATGGCGGTCTGTTCCGCGTGGTTCACCAGGGCGGTGCCGCCGCGGTTGTAATCGACCTCCGCCGTGCAGTGGAAGGAGGCGGCGAGGCCGGTGGCGAGCTCGCGCATCCGGCGTTCCATCGTGTCCCGCACCTCCCTGGTGTAGGAGCGGCAGGTGCCGCCGAGTGTGACCTCGGCGGGCATGACGTTCAGCGCCCCGGGCGAGCCGCCCTGCACGGCGCCGACGCTGATCACCGCGGAATCCACCGCCGCGACGTTGCGGCTGACGATGGTCTGCAGGGCCAGGATGAACTGCGCCTGCAGCACGAGGACATCGGTGGAGAGGTGCGGCGTGGCGCCGCCATGGCCGCCGGTGCCGCGGAAGGTGACGTTCCAGCGATCCCCGGCCGCCAGGGCGGGGCCGACACGGGTCATGAAGGTGCCGAGCGGGTGGCCGGGCTCGTTGTGCAGGCCGTAGACGGCATCGACGGGGAAGCGGTCGAAGAGGCCGTCGGCCAGCATGGCCTTGGCGCCGCCGCGGCCCTCCTCGGCGGGCTGGAAGATGAACTGCACCGTGCCGCCGAAGTCGCGGTTCTCGCTGAGGTACTTCGCCGCGCCCAGCAGCATGGTGGTGTGGCCGTCATGGCCGCAGGCATGCATCAGGCCCTTGTTGGTGGAGGCATAGGGCTTGCCGGTCTGTTCCTCGATGTAGAGCGCGTCCATGTCGGCGCGCAGGCCGATGGCGCGCTGGCCAGGGGATCTGCCCTTCAGCGTGCCGACCACGCCGAAGCGGCCGACGCCTTCCGTGACCTCCAGCCCCCATCCGCGCAGCTTCGCCGCCACCAGGGCGGAGGTGCGGTGCTCGTCCATGCCGATCTCGGGATGGGCATGGATGTCGCGGCGGATGGCGGTCAGCTCGGGCTGGAGCTGGCGGATGCGGTCGAGAAGGGTGTCGTTCATGCGGCGATTCCGTGCGGGAGGGGGCATGGCAGGAGACGGCGGTACGGGACCGCGCGCAAGGGTTGGCGGTCCTCTCCGGTCCAGCCCCGGGGGAGAGGCGCTGCCTCTCCCGCCGCCCCCCTCACCGCTGGGGACCGAAGCCGGTCCCCAGACCCCGGGCTTTCGTTGACGCTGGCGGCTGCCGCCGGTCTGGGGGCCGATCCCTGAGAGCAGGTGGATCGGCGGGGCGCCTAAGAAGACAAAGCCACGGTGTCCGCGCTGACGGCATCCGCAGTCGCCGGAGAGCCATGCTCTCCGGCGTGATCCGGCCGGCAGCAGGAGCCAAGGAACGGGGTCCAGGGCCCGCAGGGTCCTGGCGGATAGGGGTTTGGGGAAAGGCAGAGCCTTTCCCCAAGGGCGGCCGCCCTCAGCCCGGACCGGCGAGCTTGGGCTGGGTGCCGTGGCGCTGGCGCAGGGCGTCGAGGCGGTCGGCGAGGCTGGTGGGGGCGGGCAGGACGCCGGCGGCCTGGTTCATGGCAGCGGCGATGTTGGGGTCGTCCTTTTCCGGCTTCGTCGGGGTGAGGAGCTTGGCCTTGGCACTGGCGGCCTCGGCCTGGGCGAGGTCGCGGGCGGCGGCGTCCTGCATCGCCTTGAGCGCCACGCTGAGGCCGCTGGTGGCGCCGGACAGGCCGGCGGCCTGGCGGGCAGCTTCGGCGCGCTGCTCGGCCATCTCGCGCTGCTGGCTGGCCCGGGTCATGTCGCGCTGGGCGCGGGCCAGCGTGTCGCGGGCGGTGCGGAGCTTCTGGCCGGCCTGGTCATAGGCGCCCTGGAGCATGTCCACGAACTCCTTGGCGTCCACCGCGTCCTGCTTCTCGCGGTCCACCTCGGGGGCCATCTCCTCCAGCATGTTGAGGAGGGTGGCGAGGGACTGCTCGATGCCGGCCTTCTTCGCCGGGTCGGTCTCGGCGGCGGACTGGCGCTGGAGCAGCTCGGCGGCGGCCATGCGCTGGTCGGAGAGCTGCTGGATGGCCTGGGCCTCGCGGGCCTCCTTCTCATAGGCCTGGCGGGCCTCGGCGACCTGGACGCCCAGGCGGTCGAGATGCTGTTCCATGGTGCGGAGCTCGGCCTCCGTGGCCGATTTCGGATCCCAGCGCACGATGGCCTCGATGGCGCTGTTGACGGCCTGGTCGGTCTTCACGCCGACGAGGTTGCGGATGAAGGCAAGCATGGCGGTTCTCCCAGGAGGGTTACGGCAGGTGCCCCGGCCGCCTCAGCCGGCCATGGCGCCGGCATTGAGCAGGGCCACGGCGATCTGGGCGCCGACCAGGGCGATGGCGGCGGCGGTGTTGCCGGTCTCGATCGCGGCGCGCAGGCCGCGGAAGATCCAGGCGACCAGCAGGAAGACCACGAGCTGGATCACCAGGGCGACGAGGCCCCAGACCAGGATGTCGAGAGTGAGGCGGCTGGTGGCCAGGGTGGCGGCGAGGGGGATGGCGAGCGAGACCAGCGTGCCACCGAGGACGACCCCGGCGGCGGTGTTGCCCGCCCGCATCAGCGCGACCTCGTGGAAGGGCGTGATCGCGATATAGGCGGCGGCACCGGCGGCCAGCAGCAGCAGCGTCACGCCGAACTGCACGATCAGCACGGGGATGCCCGCCGCCAGGGTGTTCAGGATCGCGTCCACGGGTGGCTTTCCTCCGGGATGGCTGTCAGCCGGCGAGGCCGAGCGAGGCGGGGTTGATGTCGATGCCGGCGCGGACCTCGACCCAGGCGGCGTTGCCTTCCTCGATGCTCTGCACCAGCACGTATTCGGTCTGCGGCGCGGGGGTGGGGGCGCCGGTCGGGGCGGCGTAGAGCATGGCGAGGCAGCGGCGTTCGCGCGTGCCGGCGGTGGTCTCCAGGCTCTCGCGGAGCTCGCGGGGTGGGACGGGCTGGGTGCCGGGTTGCCAGAGGCGGCTGTAGCGCCGGCCGTCCTTGGTCTGGAACTCGGGCCAGCCGATCATGCCCTCCCGCGGGTCCAGCCACACCTGCCATTCGGCCTCGTCGGCCGGGGTGATCTCGTCCAGCAGGGTGAAGTAGCGGCATTCCTCCGGCGTGCCGCCGGGGCCGGGATGGAGTTGCAGCATGGGCGAGGCGTCGCCCGGCAGATAGAGGCGCAGCAGGGAATCCCCGGGCGCGGTGCCCGTGATGCGGCCGAGGCCCTCGACGCTCAGGCGCTGCGCCGCCTGGGGTGCCGCGGCCTTGAGGCCGCCGCCGGCCAGGAGGAAGGGCGTCGGGTCCAGCGTCACGGTCATGCCGAGGCGGTAGCGTTCGGGCGTGTAGCCCTCGCCGGACATCTTGTGCCGCAGCATGTCGCCCGCGCTGGCGATGCTGCCCATGGTGCCGGTGCGCGGCATGCCGCCCCCTCCCCCGCTGTTGCCGCCCGCGCCGGGCCGCCGGTTCCTCGCCATGGCCAGGGCACCGAGCAGGCCGCCACCGACCACCACCACGCCCAGCACCATGCCGATGCCCGCGCCATGATGCTCCGCCGGCGTGACGGCGTCGCGGTTGGCGGTGGCGACCTCCGGCGGCACGTCGGGGGGCAGGTAGTCCGGGTCGCGCGGCTGGCCCTGCTGCTGTGCCAGGGAGCGGTCGAGCTGGTCGAGCTGGGCGCGGATCTGCGGATCGTTGCGCGCGGCCTGTTCCGCCTGGGCGCGCCAGTCGCGCAGGGCGGGGTCGTCCTGGTGGTTGCGGAAGAAATCCGTGTGGCCGGGGCGGTTCAGCGTGCTGAGCAGGAACCAGAGGAAGGCGGCGTCCCACATGCCGAAGCCGCGCGGGCCGGCGAGAACGGGGCCGCTGGGGTTCCAGCCCCGGTCGCGGTACCAGTCGGGGCCGCCATAGGTGCCGCGCGGGGCGGGAGCGCGGCCGGTGTTCCAGTTGCCGCCCCAGGAGCCGCCCCAGCCACCGCCCTGGTTGCCCCCTTGGCTGTTGCCGCCGGGAGCGGGGGCCGGAAGGCTGCGGCTGGCCTCGCGCTCCCGCATCCGGCGCAGGGCGTCGCCAGCGGCCTCCCGGTTGTAGGAACGGTCCGAGGCCGAGCCACCCATGCTGGGGATGCGGCCGAAGCCGGAATCGGGGCGGGCATAGCCACCGCTGGACGGGGTGCGGGAGGGGGCCGCGTGGCCGCCGAAGGAAGGGGTGCGGGAGGGCGCGGCGGAATAGCCCGGGCGCGAATAGCCGCCGCTGGACCGCGCCGCACCGGGCCGGGCCAGAGCATCCGCCACCGGCAAGGCGAGGAGGAGGCAGGCAAGGGCGGCGGACAGGAGGCCCGGGCGGACCTGTCGGAGACAGGACATGCCGCCATGCATAGGGGATCGGGCGCCCTCCGGCGAGGGGACAACGAAAATGTCACCCGGCCCCGAGGGGCGGGCAGAGGGGCAGGCGAAGGGCCGGGCGCCAGGAGGTGGCACCCCGGCCCTCCGCCGTCAGGAGAGGCTCAGCGGAAGTAGTAGGCCGCCACGGCGGACTGGTAGATCAGGCTGAGCAGGTCGCGGCCGATCTGGAAGTATTTCGGATCGAGCCGGGGCATGGCGATCAGCTCGTCGCCCGGGCTCGGCCCCACCGCCGGGTCCAGGATGATCTCGCCGCTGGCCTTGCGGATCATGATGTTGCGGATGTCGCCGCGGTCGGCGAAGCCGCCGGCCTGGTCGATATACTGCTGCACCGTCATGCCGGCGCGCCAGACCACGGTGGTGGGGGAGAGGACCTCGCCCGCCACCATCACCGTCTGGCTGCGCTCCGGGATCACGATGGTGTCGCCATCCTCCAGCCGCACATCGGCGCAGCGGCCGTTGCGGTCGGAGACGACGAGGCGCCCCTCCGGCTTGATGCGGCGGCCGCGCTGGATGTAGCCGAGCACGAGCTGCGCCTCCGTGTTGCGGATCTCCGCCACGCCGGTGGTGGCGGCGGTGGACATGAAGAGCTGCCGTTCCAGCCGGTCGAGGGATTCGTTCAGCGCGCGCTGCTGCTGTGCGGCGATGCGCGGGCGCAGCAGGTAGACCGAGGCGGTGTCGGCCAGGCGCGGGTCCACCGCCACATAGTCGAGGAGCTGGCAGAGGCCGACATCGCGTTCCGCGATCAGCACGGAGGGACCGATGCGGCTGCCCTCGATGTTCACGCGCACCGTGGGCGGCGGAGCGTCGGTGATGAAGCTCACCACGTCCTGGTCGCTCAGGGAGATGCTGCGAAGCTGCGCCGTGGTGACGTAGCGGGCATAGGGCTGGCCATTGCGGGTGCCGCGCACGACCACGTTGGTGGCCGCCGGCAGGGGCGCGGCGAGGTCGATCAGTTCGGCGCCCGACATGGCGCGGCCCGGCACCTCGAAGAGGTAGTTGTTGCGGACCGAGCCGTTGACGCCCACCAGCGCGCCCTGCTTGGCCACGATGATGGTGTCGTTGTCCTGCATGATGATGTTGGGAAGCTGGCCGCGCAGCAGGAAGGCGTAGAGGTCGATCTTCGCGACGGTGCGGCCGCCGCGCTGGATGGAGATGTCGCGGAAGGAGCCGCGCACCGGATCGACGCCGCCGGCGCGCACCAGGAAGTCCAGCACCGTCTCGGCGCCGGAGCCGGTGTGGCGGCCGGGGGTGCGGACGAAGCCGGTGACGAAGACGCCGATGCGGTTGGCGTTCAGCAGCACGGCATAGACCTGGACCTGCTGCGTGTAGATGCGGCGGACCTCGGATTCCACGACCTTCTGCAGGTCGCCCGACCGGGTGCCGGCGACGCGGATCGGGCCGATCGAGGGCAGGAAGAGGTTGCCGTCGGGATCGACCTGCCCGACCGCCTCGGCCTCCACCGCGCCCCAGACGCGGACGCTGACGCGGTCGCCGGGGGCGATGCGGTAGTTCGGCGTTGGCGCGTCGATGGCGCTGGGGGAGTTGCGGGTGAAGAGGGAGGCACCGAAGACCGCGCGGGTGGGACCGGGGAAGCGGTCGGGCTCCGCCAGCGGGCCGGTGGCGTTGGCGCCGCCCTCCGCCTCGGTGGCCGAGCCCTCGCGGTTGATCTGCGTCTCGTTGCCGAGGAGACGGTCGATCTGCGACGGGGCCAGCGAGTTGTCCGCCCCGCCGCCATTGGCGCTCTGGCCGGACAGGCGGCCAGGCACGGCCTGCCCCACCGTCTGCTGCGACTGCTGCAACATCTGCGGCAGGGTCTGTGCCCCGGCGGCAGTCAGCGACAGCGGCACCAGCAGGGCCGCGGCCAGGATCAGCGCACGCATCTCATGCATCCCCCAAATAACAGTAACGCCACCCTCGTCCCCCTCCCCGGGGATCAGGAGGCGTGTTCCCGAACGCCGGCGACGACGAGCCAGCCCATCGCGTAGAGCACGCAGAGGATCGCGAAGAGGCTGCCCAGGATGAATCCGGCCTTCGGATACTCGGCCTCCTGGGCCATGTTCGGCTCCACCACGCGGGCCAGGAAGAGGGCCTGGCGCTGCGCGTCCACCCGCGCCGTTTCCAGCGAGGCGGTGGCGGAGGCGAGCTGCTTGTCGGCGAATTCCCGCTCCAGCAGCAGGCGCTCATAGCCCGCGAGCTGCTGCGGCAGCGCCTGCTGGCCATCGGCCGTGATGCGGGCACGCTCGATGGCGATCTGGCGCTCCAGCGCGTCGATCCTGTTCTGCACGTTGCGCAGCTCCGGATTGCCGGGGCGCAGATAGGCGGTCTTCTCGATCAGCTCCGCGCGCGCCTGGGTCAGCGCGGCTTCGAGCTTGGCCACGATCTCCAGGCTGGCCTTGGCCTCGCTGGCGGGATCGACAAGGCGCTCGCGGACACGGAAGCCGGTCACCGCCTCGCGCGCCGCGATCACGCGCTGCTCGGCGCGGGCGACCTCGGCACGGGCGACGTTCAGCGTGTTCTCGCGCGCCCGGTCGCCGAGCTTGTTCACGAGCTCCTCGGACAGGGTGAGCAGCGCCTCGGCGACCGCCTGGGCATCCTCGGACCGGAAGGCGCGCACGCTCAGCGTGACCGTGCCGGAGGAGCTGTCATGCGACACGCTCACCATGCGCTTGTAGTATTTGAGCAGCCGCTCCGCCGGCGGGTCGCTGTCCCAGAGCCGTGCCACGAAATCCGCCTCGGGGCGGCGCCAGATCTCCACCAGGTTCAGCTTCTGCTGCACGCCATCCAGCGCGTCGCGGGACTTGATGAAGTCCACGATCGCCAGCGCGTCCTCGTTGGAGGAGGTGAATCCGGCCGAGGTCAGCAGCGAGCCGAGCGCGCTGGAGGCGGTGGGGCCGCCGGAGCGGGTGCGGACCAGGAAGCGCGCCTCGCTCTGGTACTGCGGCGTGGCGACCAGCAGGAAATAGGTGGAGGCGATGAGCATCGGCAGGCCGATGACCAGCAGCACCATGCGGTAGCGGTGCAGCAGGGCCTGCAGCCGCCCCCGGCGGCGCGGCAGCGGCGGCAGGACGTTGCTGCCCTCGAGGCCGCCTGTCGCGTCAAAGGGACTGATAGGCGGCGATAGCTTCATCGACATCCTCGTAGAAATCCAGGCGGCCCTGGCGCAGCACGCCGGCCGTCCGGCAGAAGAGGCGGACCTGTTCCGGGCTGTGGGAGACCATCAGCAGGGCAGAGCGGGACAGGCGCTCCTCCATGGCCTGGTGGGTGCGGTCCACGAAGCGGGCATCGCCGGCGCCCACCGCCTCGTCCACCAGGTAGCAGTCGAAGTCCACCGCGAAGGAGAGGCCGAGCAGGAGGCGGCTCATCATGCCGGCGGAATAGGTACGGACGGGTTCGTGGAAATAGGGACCGAGCTCGGCGAAGTCCTGCACGTAGTCGAGGACCTGCCGCACCGGGATGCCATAGATGCGGGCGATGAAGCGGGCGTTGTCGGCCCCGGTCAGGCTGCTCTGCACGCCGATGCCGGAGGCGAGCGGCCAGCTCACCGACATGTCCTTCCAGACCCGGCCGACGGTCGGCATCTCCACGCCCGCGAAGATCCGCAGCAGGGTGGATTTGCCGGCGCCGTTGCGGCCCAGGATGCCCACCGCGTCGCCCGGGTGGACGGCCATGTTCACGCCCTGGAGCACCTGCTTCACCCCGGAGCGGGTGTGGTAGGCCTTCCAGACATTCTCCAGCACCAGCATGGCGTCAGTACATGCTCAGCTTGCTGCGCACGGCGCGCAGCGCGAGCATGCCGGCGACGTTGCTGCCGACGATCCATTCGAGGACGTAGACCGTGTCGTAGTAGGAGGGAAGCTGGCTGCCGAACTGGCCGTCGCGGATCATCTCGTGGATGTTGATCAGCGGCATCCAGAGCAGGATCTCGCGCCATTCCGGGGAGAACCAGTGCAGCGCGAAGAAGGCGCCGGAGACGGGCATCAGCAGGTAGGTGACGGGATGGACCAGGCGCTCGAAGCCTTCCCAGCGGCCGCCGGCCGAGGCCAGCAGGAGAGAGAGGCCGTGGCTGAGCAGGATCATGCAGGCCACGCCGAGGATCAGCAGGCCGGGATTGGCCGGCGGCATCTCCGCGACAAAGGAGCAGACCGCGACAATCACCACGATCACGCCGAGGATCGCGCTGGATTCCAGGATGTTCCGCGCCAGCATGATGTCCAGCAGCGTCACGCGCTGGTGGTAGAGCAGGGTCAGGTTGGAATGGATGGCGGTCGGCGCGCGGGTGACGACGGCGCGGAAGACGAAGAAGGGCACATAGCCGAACATCGAGAAGATGAAGGGGTTAATGCCCCCCGGCAGGTCGTGGCCCGACAGGGAGTGGAGCATGCCCACCGCCGTGCCCAGGGTCAGCGGTTCGAGGAAGAGCCAGAGGAAGCCGATATTGTGGCGCCCGAAGCGCGTGTGCAACTCGCGCATGAACAGGGCCCCCACCACGGCGCGCTGCACGCGGAAGGATTCGAGAAGGCCCGGCTTTTCCCCGTAGGAGATGCTCACGTCAGGTCACAACTGCCCGAAGGTTCCGCCGCTGAGCAGCGGGCGGGTCGGCACCCAGCCGAGGGCCGGGTCCTGGCAATAGATGCGGCTGCCGGGCGCGCCACCGATCTGCACCTCGCGGCAGGGGCGGCCCGAGGCGGCGTCATAGGCGCGCACCACCCGCACGCTGGCGACGCGGCCGCCATCGGGCAGAGGCAGGCTGGCCTGCTGGCCCGGCTGCGCCTGCCCGACGAAGGCGCCGACCGCATCCGCCTGGCGGGCCGGCGGCATCGGCAGGTTGGGGCTCGCGGCGGAGGCCGCGGCCGGCGCGGGCTCCCAGGTCAGCCCGATGCCACGACCGCCGCACCCGGCGAGCAGGAGCGGGAGGAGGAGCAGAAACACTCTCATACCGCGAAAATCCGAAAGGTTACCCGGCATTTCATCTACCTAAGGTAGCCGATACCGCAACTGCGAGTAAAATGGTTAACGGATGAAATTGACCACGCCCCTCACGGTTACGGACGCGATGCTGGCTTCCTGGCCACACCTGCGCGGGTTCTGGCCGGATACCGTGCTGGTCCGGGAACGGGACGGGGTGGGGCCGCTGCTGCTGCGGGAGGGCGATCCGGTGCCGCCGGGCTGGGCGGGGCTGGTGCAGCGCGTCTCCCCCTCCCCCTTCGACCCGCCTGGCTTCGCCGGGCACCGGGCGCCATTGGTGCTCTTCGCAGCCGGGCTGGCGGGGACCGCCGGACGGGAGGAGCGGGACGAGGCGGCGGCGCTGGCGCGGCGACACCGGCTGGGCGGGCCACCGGGGCTGCCCGATCCTGGCGGGAAGGTGCTGGGCGATGCATTGGGCGATACGCTGGGCGGGGCGGGGCGGGGCCATGCGCTCTGCTTCACGGAAGAAGCGGCACAGCAGGTCCTGGCGGAAGGAGGCCGGGCGGTGCTGGCGCGCGATCCCTGGACGGGGTTCCTGCCCGGGGCGATCCCGGGTGTGCCTCGGCTGGAGCGGCGCGTCTCGCCCTGGAGCCTGATCGATATCGCCACCGAGATGCGCGGGGCGGGGCGGGCCATGGCGGTGCTGGCGCGGATCGCGGGCCTGCCCTGCCCCGACGTGCCCCCCGAGGCGTTCCCTGGGGACATGGCGGGCGATCTGGCGGAGGCGCGGGCGGCGGACCCGTTCCGGCGCCGCCCCCTCCCCCTGCCCGAGGCGATGGAGCTGCTGCGCTTCTGGCGGGAGCGGGAGCGGG
Organism: Roseomonas gilardii subsp. gilardii; assembly: GCF_023078375.1. Lineage (NCBI taxonomy): Bacteria > Pseudomonadati > Pseudomonadota > Alphaproteobacteria > Acetobacterales > Roseomonadaceae > Roseomonas > Roseomonas gilardii. The sequence goes on from NZ_CP095554.1 coordinate 277,998, forward strand.
AGAACCGGCGCGTCTCGGTCTGCCTGGGCATCGCGCGCTGGAAGCGGGCGCAGGTCGGGGCGCTGCTGGGGCGCGACGACGGCTCGGCCCCGCGCTTCGCGGAAAGCGCGGAGGGCGCGCTGCGGATGGCGCGGGCGGCGCGGGAGCAGGGCGAGGCCGGGGGGATCGCCGTCTGGGCCTCCCGCGAGAAGCCGGGGCTGCGCGCGGAGGGGCTACCGGTGCTGGCGCTGGAGGATGGTTTCCTGCGCTCGCGCGGACTGGGCGCGCGCTTCCTGCCGGGGGCGTCCTACTGCCTCGACGCGCGGGGGGCCTATTACGATCCGGCACAGGCTTCGGAGCTGGAGCTGATCCTGCAGCGGGGGGTGACGGACCGGGCGCTGCTGGCGCGAGCGAAGACCCTGCGCGCGGCGATCGTGGCCCGGGGCATCGGCAAGTATCACCTGGGCGGAGAGGTCCCGCCCATCGCGGCGCCGGCGGGGCGGCGGGTGCTGCTGGTGCCCGGGCAGGTGCAGGACGATGCCTCCGTGCGCTGCGGCGGCGGGGAGATCCAGTCGAACCTCGCGCTGCTGCGGGCGGTGCGGGCGGCACGGCCGGAAGGGTTCATCGTCTACAAGCCGCATCCGGACCTGGAGGCGGGGTTCCGCAAGGGGCGGATCGCGGCGGCGGAGCTGGCGGCGGTGGCGGACCAGGTGGTGCTGGGGGCGCCGCTCTCCGGGCTGTTCCCGCTGGTGCAGGAGGTGCATACGCTGACCTCGCTCTCGGGCTTCGAGGCACTGCTGCGCGGCGTGCCGGTGGTGACCTATGGGCGGCCCTTCTATGCCGGCTGGGGGCTGACCGAGGACCGGGCGCCGGAGGGCTTTCCCGCCGGGCGGCGCGGCGTGGCGCGCTCGCTGGAGGAGCTGGTGGCGGCGGCGCTGATCCTCTACCCGCGCTACATCGACCCGGTGACGCTGCTGCCCTGTCCGGCCGAACTGATCCTGGAACGGCTGGAAGACCCCGGTGCCTGGAAGCTCTCGCCCCTGACGCTGCATCGCGGGCTGGAAGGGTGGGTCCGGCGCTGGGTCTCGCGGCTGGCGGGACGGCGGTAGGGGCCTCTCCTCCCCGGCCGCGTCGTGCTGTCCCGGGGGACAAGGCTCCGCCTTTTCCCCTGCCCCCTGATCCGCCAGGACCCTGAGGGTCCTGGACCTCCCGTTCGCTGGTGCTGACCGCGGCCCGATCACGCCGGAGAGCGATGCTCTCCGGCGACGGCCGGTGCCGCCAGCGCGGACAGGATGTTTTTCTTCTTTTCGGGAGCCCCGCCGATCCACCTGCTCCCAGGGATCAGCCCGCAGGCCAACAGCCACAACCAGCGCCCACGAAAGCCCGGGGTCCGGGGACCGGCTTCGGTCCCCCATCATGGTCATGGGCGGAGTGGGGGTCCGGGGGCGAGGCAGCGCCTTGCCCCCGGGGCCGGACACGAAGCGGAACGCCCGGAGCGGGGTCCGGCTATCGCGACGGGACCGGAACCGGCGCCTCGGCCCGGTGCGGCAGGGATTCGGCGAGCGGGTTGGTGGCGGCGCCGACAGGCGGGGCGGCGAGGGGTGGCAGGGCGGGCGCGGCGGTGAAGTCCAGCACGGGGGCGTTCAGCAACCCGTGGTGCAGGCGGTGGGTGGCCTGGCGGACGGCCACGGCGAGACCTTCCTTCGCGTAGTAGACACCGCGGATGTGCAGGCAATGGGCGATGCCGCGCAGGAAGCCCTCGCGCAGCGCCATGTCGGGGCGGGGCGGGTCGCGCCAGAAGGCGTCGAGCGGCCCGGCATGGGTGAGGCCGGGGATCTTGTAGATCGCCTGGCCCAGCGCGTGGGTGGGCAGGTTGTCGATCAGGGCACGCAGGCCGACGGTGCTGTTGACGGTGACCACGCCCTGCACGCTTTCCGTGATGTGGCCGAGATTGCCGCCGCCCAGATAGAGCACGCGGTCGCCAACGCCATGGCGGCCGGCGATGCGGCGGACACGGCGCTTCCAGCGCTTGATGCCGGGATCGAGCGGATGGACCTTGACCAGCAGCTTCGCCCCGGCGGGCGCGCAGCGGGCGAAGGATTCCACCACCTCCTCCATCGCCGTGTCGAGGTCGGGATAGTGGGAATAGGCCCGCAGGGAGAAATCCGTCTCCATCTGCATGGCGAAGAGGAAGAGCGTCGCCTTGCCCTGCAGTGCGCGCACGATGGCATCGGCGCGGCGGTTGTCGTGGCGGCGGGTCAGCAGGCGCAGCAGCGTGCCCGCATAGACCGGGATCGGGTGGTAGAGCTGGTGGCTGCGGTGGTGCGGAAAGGGCCAGCGCAGCATCGCCGTGAGGTGATAGGCGATGTCCCAGGCGGCCTGGCGCGGGAAGCTGTCGCGGTGATGCACGACGAGATCGGGCGGCGGCAGGTTGCGACCCATCTCGACGATGGTTTCCGGATCGCGCGGGAAGCGGCTTTCGGCATTCATGCCGTCGCGTTCCAGGACGATCCAGTCGGGGCGGATATAGCCGAAATCCGTGGCCACGACTCGCATCCCGCGGCGGCGGGCGATGGCGATGGCGGCCTTGTGCAGGGGGCGCTGCTCGCCCAGCAGCACGAGGTCGGTGGCCTGCCGCTCCTCGCAGAGCGCCTCGAACCAGGCGGGCCAGTCCGCGGGGCGGCCACGGTAGTTCACGGCGTCGGGGCCGCGCCAGATCAGCCAGTCGCCGGCATTGAGGTTCACGCGCAGCACGTCATGGCCGAGGGCGCGAAGCTCCGCGCCGACCATGCGGAAGAAGGGGCTGATCGGCCCTTGCAGGAACAGGAAGGACTTGTGCCCGGGCGGCGGGGTGCCGGCGCGGGCGGTGGCGATGGCGTTCATGCGGGAGGGGCTGCCTCCAGCGGCGCATGCCAGACGCGCCAGCGCCCGGTCACGGGGGCGCGCAGCCGCGTCATCGCGGCCAGCATCGGAGCGTTGTCCTCCAGGACCCAGGAGACTTCGAGGCGGTGCCAGCCACGGCGTTCCGCCAGGGCGATGGCCTCGGACAGCAGCGCGCCGACCGCCATGTGGGAGACCTGGCTGCGGCGGAAGGCGCGGCGGATGCCGAGCAGGGGGATGCGGGCGGAGGCGGTGCGGCCGGCGAGGGCACCGGCCATGCCAAGCCAGCCGGAGGGCCAGAGGCGGCCACCAAGCCGGTGGGAGACTTCCTCCAGGTTCGGCACCACGGCGCAAAGGCCGATCGGCTCCCCGTCCCATTCGGCGAAGAGCACGCGGCCGGAGGCGAGCAGCGGGCGCAGCAGGCGGCGCATCGTGTCCGCCTCGGCTTCCGTGACCGGCTGTGCGGCCCAGTTCTCCGCCCAGGCATCGTTGTAGAGCGCGCGGATCAGCCCGACCTCCTCGCCCAGCCGCCAGGGGTCGTGCGGGCGGATGCGGAGCCGGGCGCGTTCCGGCCAGAGGGCCTGGAGGGAGGCGAAGCGGGCGCGGTGGGTCTCGGTGGCGACGTCCAGCGTGCAGGCGAGGACGTCCTTCTCCCGCCGCAGGCCGAGCGGGACGCCGGCTTCCTCCAGCAGGGGCGGCAGCCAGGCGGGGTTGCGCGGCATGCGCAGCATCGGTGCCTCGCCGCCTTCGACGCGCAGCCCGATCTCGTGGTTCACCGAGAAGGAGAAGGGGCCGCGCAGGGCGGTGGCGCCCCAGGCGGCGAGTTGTGCGGCGGCGGCCCGGAGCAGGGCGCCCAGGGTGGCGGGGTCTTCCTCGCAGGCCAGGAAACCGAAATGGCCGATGCCGCCGGTGGAGCCGTCACGCGGCAGGGCGGCGCAGATGCGGCCCACCGGCTCGGGGTCAGCCAGGGGGCCGCGCAGGGCCAGGAAACGGGCGATGCGCCATTCGCCCAGGGCGGTGTTGAAGCCGGGGTCGAAGACGCGGCGGCTCTCGAAGAGCAGGGGCACGCTCCAGCCCGCCGCCTCCCCGCCCAGGCGCGCGGGCAGGTCGAGCCAGGTGGCGGCTTCCGGTGCCGAAGCGACCTCGGCGACACGGAGCGGGGGCCGCGCCTGCCCGGTGGCGGGCCGCGTCCCGGCCAGCGATGTGGCGAACGTGGTCAGCCCGGGACCTCCAGCGGCGCGAGGCTGGCCATGGCATCGGCCAGGGCCTCCAGCGCGCGGTCCAGATCCGCCGCCTCGTGCTCGGAACAGAGGAAGAAGCGCAGGCGGGCGGCCTGTTCCGGCACGGCGGGAAAGACAATGGGCTGCACGTTCACGCCACGCTCGAACATCGCAACGGACAGGCGCGCGGCCTTCACCGAGGAGCCGGTGATGACGGGCACGATGGAATGGCCCTCGGAGGAGCCCGTGTCGAAGCCCATGGCGCGGGCACGGTCGCGGAAATAGCGGGCGTTGTGCTGGAGCTTCTCCACGCGCCAGGGCTCGGCCCGCATGATGCGCAGGGATTCGCTGGCGGCGGCGGCCAGGTTGGGCGCCAGGCCGACGGAATAGACGAAGCCCGGCGCGGTGTGGCGCAGCCATTCGATCAGGTCGCGCTGCGCCGCGATGAAGCCGCCGCAGCCGGACAGGGTCTTGCTGAGCGTGCCCATCCAGATATCGACGCCGGAGGGATCGACGCCCTGCGCCTCGAAGATGCCGCGGCCGGTGGGGCCGAGCACGCCGAGGGAATGGGCCTCGTCCACCATGAGCCAGGCGTCGTGGCGGCGGGCGATCTCCACGAAGCGGGCGAGGTCGGGGACGTCGCCATCCATGGAGTAGTGCCCCTCGATCACCAGCAGGGCGCGGCCTGCGGCGCAGCGGGCGCCGGAGAGGGCACGCTCGGCGGCGCGCCAGTCGTTGTGGGCGAAGGGGATGCGGCGGGCACCGGAAAGGCGGGCGCCCTCGGTGCAGGAATTGTGGATGGCCGCGTCGTGGACGATGACGTCGCGCGCGCCCATCAGGTGGCCGATGACGGTGACGTTGGTGGCATGGCCGGAGACCATGCAGAGCGCCGCCTCGGCGCCGTAGTTCTCCGCCAGCAGGGATTCGAGCTCGGCATGGACCGGGCGCTCGCCGGACACGAGGCGGGAGGCGGAGGGGGAGACGCCGTAGCGGTCGATCGCCGTCTTGGCCGCGCCGGTGACGCGCGGATCGCCGTTCAGCCCCAGGTAGTTGTAGGAGGAGAAGTTGAGGTAGCGGCCATGGCCGATGGTGGTCCGGGCGCCCGCCACGCCGGCATGGGGGCGGAAGAAGGGGCTTTCCAGCGCCAGCGCCTCCACCGCCGTCTGCATCAGCGCGAAGTCGCGCATGCCGGGCAGGTCGGCGAAGCGGCTGCGGGGCATGGCCCCCGGCTCCTTCCCCGTCCCATGTGCCGCCCCCTGGCCACCCCGCGTCTCGTCCTGGTGCGCGCGCCGCTTGGCCAGGCGCTGCAGCAGCGCCAGCCGGGCGGTGGTGGAGAGGCCGAAGGACTGGGTCATCGGGCGGCGGTTTCTCCCTCGGTGGTCAGGGGCTGGCCGCCGGGGGCGCCAAGCGGCGCCTCGCCGGCGGGAAGGCCGCGATGGGGGTGGGGGATGGCGCCGGCGGCGCGGCGGATGCCGCCGTGCCCGGCACCGCATCCTGCACAGCATCCTCCGGAAGCCGCGAGGGCTCGAAATGCTCCAGCAGCATGGCGACCTGGGCTTCCTCGCCGCCGCCGCGCAGGCCATCGACCACGCGGGCGGCGAGGGAGCCGAGGGTCAGGTCGTCGGTCACGCCGGCCAGGGGGACGGACAGGCCCAGGCGCTGCTCCAGCGCGCCGCGCAGTTCCAGCCCGCCCAGGCTGTCCAGCCCCAGCCGCGCCACGGGCGTGTCGGCGGCCAGGGATTCGGGCGGCAGGCGCAGGATGCGGCCGAGTTCCTCGGCGCCGATGCGGACCAGCAGGGCACGGGCTTCCTCGGGCGGCAGGGTGGCGAGATGGGCGCGCATGTCCCCGACCTCGGCCCCCGTCCCGCCCGCCTCCCGCACCAGGGCGAAGGCGGGCTCGCGCAGCACCGGCAGGGCGGCGCCCAGGCGGCGCCAGCCGAGCCGGGCGAGATGCACCACGGGCCGCTCCCCGGACAGCAGCGCCGGCAGGCTGTCCAGCGCCTCGCGCGACGCCATGGGCTCCACGCCCAGGCGGCGGGCCAGGGTGGCGGCGGTGTCGGATTCGCGGGCCAGGATGCCGGCATCGGCGATGGGGCCCCAGCCGACCGCCAGGGCGGGCAGCCCGGCGGCGCGGCGGGCGCGGGCCAGGGCCTCCAGCCCGGCATTGGCGGCGACGTAGTTGCCCTGCCCCGGATTGCCGAGCGGCGTGGTGGCCGAGGAGAAGAGCAGGAAGAGTTCCAGCGGGTCGCGCCGCGTCAGCCGGTCGAGGTTCAGCGCCGCCCGCAGCTTGGGGCCCAGCACGGCGGCGAAGCGCGGCGCGCCGAGCGAGGCCAGGGCGCCGTCGTCGAAGACCGCGGCGGCATGGACCACGCCGGCGATGGGGCCTTCCCGCCGCAGCATGTCCAGCAGCGCGGCCAGGGCCTGGGGATCGGCGGCGTCGCAGGCATGGGCGGAGGCGCGGGCGCCCAGGGCACCCAGGGCCACCAGCGCGGCCTCGATGCCCGGCGTGGCGGGGCCGCGGCGGGAGACGAGGGCAAGGCGCCCGGCGCCGCTGGCGGCGAGCCACTTGGCGCATTCCAGGCCGAAGCCGCCGGTACCGCCGGTGACGAGGATGATCCCCTCCGGCGGGGCCCAGCCGGGCTTCTCCTCCGCTTGGTGGCGCGGCGGCAGGATCACGATCTTGCCGATCTGCGCGCTGGCCTGGAGCAGGCGGAAGGCGTCCTCCACCTCCTCCGCCCGGCGGGTCAGGCGGGGCAGTGGGATCAGTTCGCCGCGCGACAGGCGGTCGCGCAGGCTCTCGATCAGCCGCTGGGCCTCGCCCGGCCGGGCGGCCGGAAGCTGGTCCACATCCACGCCGAAATAGCTGATGTTGCGGCGGAAGGGACGGAGCGCGATGCGGCGGTCCTCCGCATAGTCGCGCTTGCCCAGCTCGACGAAGCGGCCCCAGGGGCGCAGCAGGGCGATGGAGCGTTCCATCGCCTCCCCGGCCAGGCTGTTGAGCACCACGTCCACCCCGTCCGGCCAGTGGCGGCGGAGGTGGTCGGCGAAGCCGGCATCGCGGCTGTCCAGCACCAGATCGGCCCCGGCGGCGCGCAGGAAGGCGCGCTTGGCCTCGGTGCCGGCGGTCATCGCCACCTCGGCCCCGGCGGCGCGGGCGACCTGCAGCGCGGCGAGGCCGACCGCCCCGGCGCCGCCATGGACCAGCACGCGCTCGCCGGGCTGGAGGCGGGCGCAGGCCTCCAGCGACCAGAGGGCGGTGAGGAAGGCCACGGGGGCGGTGGCGGCGGCGGCGAAGCCCATGCCCTCCGGCATCGGCGCCACCGCCTCGGCCCGGGTCACGGCATGGGAGGCGAGCGCGCGCGGGGCGAAGCCGAAGACACGGGCGCCGGGGCGCAGCGCGGTGCCGGGGCCCACGGCCTCCACCACGCCCGCGAATTCCATGCCCAGGCCAGGCCCGGCGAAACCGTCGCGCAGGGTTTCCTCCGGCAGCAGACCCTGGGCCCACATCAGGTCGCGGAAGTTCAGCCCGGCGGCCTCGACACGCACGGCGATCTCGCCCTGGACGAGTCCCTGGTCGAGCGGGGCATGCCGGTCCGGCGGCAGAGGTTCCCAGGCCAGGGTGCCGAGCTGCCCCGGCTGGCGCACGGCGAGGCGGGCCGGGGCGCCGGGCGGGTGCGGATCGGCGGCGCCGGGGCGCAGGCGCGGGGCACGGCGGGCAGCGGGCTCGATCAGCAGCTCGGGCTCCGCGCCCGGGGCGAGAAGTTCCGGCAGCAGGCGGGCCGCCGCCGCGCCTGGTTCCAGGGCGGTGTCCAGCAGGATGCGGCGCGGGGCGAGGTCCGGCATCTCGTTGGCCAGGGCGCGGGCGAAGGCGCGCAGGGCCTCGGCGGCCGGATGGGCCGGGCCACCGGCGATGACCAGGGTGAAGCGCCGGACCGCGCCCTGGGCCGCCTCGGCCAGCCGGGCCAGGGAAGCCAGGGTGGTGGGCAGGGCGGCCTCGCCGGGGGCGGCCAGGAGCAGCAGATCGGTCCCGCGCAGTTCGCGGGCCGGCAGGGCGGCGGAATCCTCCAGCCGCCCGCCGTCGCGGAGGGCGTCCGGCAGGGCGGCGGCGAGTTCCCCGGCGAGGACGTCGCGCAGCGGGGCGGCGCCGGCATCGGCCAGGAGCAGCAGGCGTGCGGTATCCTCCGCGGGCTGGCGTGGCGGCGCCAGATGGGGAGCGGGACGGGTGGCGAGCAGCAGCAGGGCGGGCCAGGGCGCGGCGCGCAGTGGCTCGGCCCGGCTGTGCCGCCATCCGGCCTCCGGGGCCAGGGCGGCGTGCCATTCCGCGGCATCCGGCAGGGGGCGGCCCGACCACCAGCCGGGCTCCTGCCCCAGGGCGAGGTCGAGCAGGCGGCCAGGCAGCGGCTCGACCAGGAGAAGGGTGCCGCCCTCGGCCAGAGCGGGGGCGAGGCGGGACAGGAGGCCAGTGCCGCAGCGGGCGCGCAGCGCGGCACCGATGCCGACCACCAGATCCGCCGCCACCGGGACGGGCTTCTCCGAGAGCGGGTCCCAGGCCAGGGCTTCCGGCGCCACATGCCCGCGTGCGTCCGGCAGGGCGCGACCCTCCCCCGCCACCAGCAGGGCGACGGTGCGGCCGGTCTCGGCCAGGGCGGCGAGCAGGTGGCGGGTCAGCGCGGCGCCGCCGAGGTCGAGCACGCGCAGCGGCCGGTCGGCGGGCCAGGCGGCGGCCAGCGCGGCGGCCGCGGCAGCCGCGGCCTCGGCCAGGCGGTCCTGGCCGCCGGCGAGGTCGGGCGGGGCCAGCGGCAGGGCGGGAACATGGCCGGCGAGGCTGTCCGGCAGGTGTTCCGCCGCCAAAGCGAGCCATGCGAGGTCATGCGCCAGGGAGGGCTGTTCGGCCAGGACGGACTGCCAGATCTCCTCGGGCGCAGGCATCTCCTCCTGCGGCAGCAGGCTCCAGCCGGTGCCGTCATGGCGGGCCAGCCCGTCCTCCGCCAGGGCCTGCCACAGCCTGCCCGCCAGGGGGTGGCCGGTGCGGAAGGCGCGAAGGAGCCGGTGGCGGGCGGGACGGACAGCGCGCGCTGCGCCAGGGCGGCGGCCCAGCCTTCGAGCAGCAGGGCGGATTCGCTGAGGTCCAGCCGTTCGTCGGCCCGCAGCGCGGCGGCGAGGGCGGCGGCCAGGGCCGGTTCCGGGGGCGGCAGGGAGGGATCGGCGACCGGCACATCCTCCAGCCGGAAGGCGCGCAGCGGGGCTTCCTCGCCGCGCGTGAGGCGCAGGCGCTGGAGGGTCACGCCCTGGGCGAAGGCCACCGCCTGGCCGGCGGCGTCGCGCAGCAGCAGGGTGGCCTCGGCGGAACGCTCGCCCAGGCTGGACAGGCGCAGTTCCGCGCTCTCCGCCGGGGCGGCGTCACGGCGGAAGACCAGGCGCTCGAAGCGGACGGGGACCAGGGCCTCGCCCTCCGGCAGCGCATCGGCGCGGGCCGGGAACTGCGGCGCCAGCAGGCCGATCAGCCCCTGCAACGCGCCATCGAGGCGGACGGGGTGGAGGTGGAAGCCCTCGTCGGGCGGGGCGGCCTCGGGCAAGGCGAGGCGGAGCACCGCCTGCCCATCCTCGGCGGCGACGGAGACGAGCGGGCGGAAGGCCGGGCCGTAATCCAGGCCGAGGCGGGCGGCGAACGCGGTGATCTCCGCCCCCGCCATCTCGTCCGGCGCGGCCAGGGCCAAAGCGGGGGTATCGGGCAGCGCGGCCTCCCCGGCCTCGCCCAGGCGGCCGCGGGCATGCAGCGTCCAGGCGGTCTCGGCGAGGCGGCGGCGGCTTTCCAGGGTAACGATGCCGTCATCGGCGAGGCGCAGGCGGACCTGCCGGGCCTCGCTGTCGGAGAGCGGCAGGGGGCGCAGGATCTGGAAGGTCGCGACCTCCAGCGCCGGGGCCTCCGGGAAACGCAGGGCGGCGGCGGCGAGCGCCATTTCCAGCATGGCGGCGCCGGGAAGAACCGGCTCCCCGCCCAGGCGGTGGTCGGCCAGCCAGGGTTCCAGCAGCGTGTCGAATTCGCGGCTCCAGAGCCGCGGCTCCGGGTCGCGTCGCTCGCCGAGCAGGGGGTGGTCGCGCGGCGCGTCGTGCAGGTGCTCGCTTTCCGCCGTCATGCCCAGCCAGTGGCGTTCCCGCGCGAAGGGCGTGAGGGGCAGGTCGCGGCGGGCCGGCCCCTGGAAGAGCATGCCGCCGCGCGGGTCGGCGCCGCGCGTGGTGGCGCGGTCGGCGATGGCGGGGATGGGGTCGCCGCCGGGAAAGGCCTCCGGGCGGTCGCGGCGGGACAGGCTGACGATCACCCCGGCGGTGAGGCCAGCGGCGCGGGCTCCCTCGCGCAGATAGGATTGCAGGACCGGGTTGGGGCCGATCTCCAGGAAGAGCCGGGCCCCCTGCCCCAGCGCCGCCGCCGTGGCCTCGGCGAAGCGCACGGGGGCGCGCAGGTTGCGCCACCAGTATTCCGCATCCGCCGCCCCGCCGGGCATCGGGGCGCCGGTGACGGTGGAGATGAAGGGGATGGCTCCGGGGCGCGGCGCCATGGTGCCGAGAGCACCGAGCAGGGCCTCACGCACCGGCTCCATGGCGGCGGAATGGAAGGCGTAGTCGAGGTCGAGCGGCACGCAGCTCGCGCGCTGGGCCTTGGCGAGTTCGGCCAGGCGGGCGATGGCCCCGGCGGGTCCGGCCACGGTGACGGCGCGGGGGGCGTTGCGGGCGGCGATCTCCAGGCCCGGCCCGGCCTCCGCCAGCAGCGGCGCGGCTTCCTCGGGCGGCAGGGCCAGGGCGGCCATGCGGCCCTGCCCGCGGGTGCGGTGCTGCGCGGCGGAGCGGGCCACCACGAGGCGCGCGGCCTGGTCCATGTCCAGGATGCCGGCGGCGAGCGCGGCGGCGGCCTCGCCGACCGAATGGCCGAACACCAGGGCGGGGCTCAGCCCCTCCCCCGCCAGGGCGCGCAGCAGGGCGGCCTGGATGGCGAAGAGCAGCGGCTGGGCGATGTCGGTGCCGGCGACCTCCGCCTCGGAGCCCCCTTCGGCGAGGCGGGCGGCGGGCGACCAGCCGAGCAGCGGTGCCAGGGCGGCATCGGCTTCCTCCAACCCGGCGCGCAGGGCGGGGCTGGCGGCCAGGGCCTCTCGCGCCATGCCGGGGAATTGCGAGCCGTTGCCGGAGAAGACGAAGGCGAGGCCGCCCGCCGGAATCGCGGGAGCGCCGGGGGCGGAGGCGATGGCGGGCGGGGGGGCCTGGCCCTCGGTGGCGGCGGGGTTGTCGCGGCCCTCCGTCCAGTCGGCCAGGGCGGCGGCGAGTTCCGCGGCGGTGCGTCCGCGCAGGGCGAGACGCTGCGGCTGCAGGTCGCGGTGCCGGGCGGCGCCGCGCAGCAGGGCGGGCAGGTCCCCGTCCGGGGTTTCCGCCAGGCGCTCCTGCCAGCGTCTGGCCAGGAGGCGCAGCGCGGCAGGGGAACGGGCGGAGAGCAGCAGGGGCGGCAGCGGCACGGCGGGTGCCGCGGCGGGGGCGGCCTGCCCTGCCTCCGGCGCTTCCGCCTCCACCGGCGCGGCGGCCAGGATCACCGAGGCATTGGTGCCGCCGAAGCCGAAGGAATTCACGCCCACCACCGGTGCCGGGTCCCCGCGCCGGCGGGCCGGGCGGCCGCCGAGGCGCAGCGGCTCCTCCGTCACCGGCACACGCAGGTTCAGCCGGTCGAAGGGGATGTTCGGGTTGGGGGCGGAGAAATGCAGGCTGGGCGGGATGGAGCGGCGCTCCAGCACCAGCATCGCCTTGAGCAGCCCGGCCATGCCGGAGGCGGGCTCAGTATGGCCGATATTGGTCTTCACCGACCCCACGGGCAGCGGCGCGCGGCGGCGCTTCGCGATGGCCTCGCCGATCGCCCAGGTCTCGATCGGGTCGCCCGCCTGGGTGCCCGTGCCATGCGCCTCGAAATAACCGAACTGCTCCGGCTCCACCCCGGCCTCGCGCATCACCCGGGCCATCAGCTCGGCCTGGGCCTCCCCGCTGGGCAGGGACAGGCCAATGGTGCGGCCAGCGCTGTTGACGCCGGAGGCGAGCAGCACGGCGCGCACCCGGTCGCCATCGGCCAGGGCGCGATCGAGCGGCTTCAGCAGCACCATGCCCGCGCCCTCGGCCCGGACATAGCCGTCGGCGGCGGCGTCGAAGGCGCGGCACCTGCCGGTGGGCGAGAGCATCGAGGCCCGGGAGAAGCCCATGAAGGCATAGGGCGAGAGCAGGAGCTGCACACCACCCACCAGCGCCATCTCGGCATCGCCATGGGCCAGGGCGCGCAGCGCGTGGTGCAGCGCCACCAGGGCGGAGGAGCAGGCCGTGTCCACCGTCTGGGCCGGGCCGCGCAGGTCGAAGACGTTGGTGAGCCGGTTGGCCAGGATCGACAGGGTGTTGCCGGTCATGAAGTAGCGGTCCGCCCCAGAGGGGTCGGAAAGCCGCAGCTCGGCATAGTCGGTGGAGGAGCCGCCGATCCAGACGCCGACCGGGCGCCCGGCCAGGCTGCTGGCGGGCAGACCGGAATCCTCGATGGCCTCGGCCGCGACCTCCAGCAGCAGGCGCTGCTGCGGGTCGGCCTCCGCGACCTCGCGCGGGGACAGGCCGAAGGCGCGCGCGTCGAAGCCGGCGACGTCGCCCAGATGCCCGGCGGCGAAGGTATAGGCCCGGCCGGGCTCGCCCTTGCGCGGATGATGGAAACGGCGCTGGGAGAAGCGGTCTTCCGGCAGGGTGGAGACCGCGTCGCGGCCTTCCGCCATCAGGCGCCAGAAGGATTCCAGGTCCGGCGCCCCGGGGAAGCGGCAGGCCGCCCCGACGATGGCGATCGGGACAACTTTTTGTTGCACTTTCCGCACACGGTTCTTTTGTGAGTTCTTCGCCACCGGCATTTCGCAATCTTACGTTGCGTATCCGTGGGTTGCGAGAGGAAGCGACGAAAATTTTCCGGGAGCGGAAGAGATTCCCGGGGCCATGGCGCGGCGCCAGCCGGACCAGCGGCGGAAACCCACGGGAGCCTGCGGGGCGGTGCCCTCGCCTCCAGGGCGGGGGCGGGTCACATGGTCCAGCATGGCATCCACCTGGCGGAAGTGGGAGTCCCATCCCGGCGGCCGCCAGTTCTGCAAGCGGGTGACCTGGGCGGCGCGGGCGGCGCTGCCGGGCCGGGCATAGTCCAGGATCGCGGCGCGCCAGCCGGCGCCGTCGAGCGGGTCGAGGTAATGCGGCACGGGGCCGCCGACCTCGCGCAGCGCGGGCAGGTCGGAGCAGATCGCCGGCACGCCGAGGGCCAGGGCCTCGGCCAGCGGCAGTCCATAGCCCTCCACGAAGGAGGGGAAGAGCAGCGCGCGGGCGCCACGCAGCAGCGCCGCCATCCGGGCGTCGGGCACCTGGCCGAGTTCCTCGACCGTCCCGCGCAGGACGGCGCTGCGCTCCAGGATGTCGATGATGTTCTCGTTCTCCCAGCCGCGGCGGCCGATGATCAGCAGGCGCGGCACCGGGCCGCCGAGGCCGGCGGTGCCGGCGCGGACGAAGTCGCGCCAGAGATGCAGCAGCAGCAGGTGGTTCTTGCGGGGCTCGATGGTGCCGATGGTGACGAAATAGGGGGCCGGGCCACCGGGCCGCTCGGCCAGGGCGGAAGCGTGGCGCATGGACCGCGCCCCGGCGCGCGGCAGCGCGGCGTCCGGGTTTCCTGCCTCCAGGGCGTCTCCCGGAGCCTCAGTGTCCGGGGCCTCGATCCCAAGGGGAGCGACGATCACGGGCGGGGGCGCCGGGCGGACGCGCAGATGGGGGGCCAGCACCTCGGCGGTGTCGGCGGAATTCACGATCACGCCGTCGGCGAGGCGGGCGGTGGTGTCGATTCGCCGCAGATGCCGCGCCGACTGCCCCGGGCGGGCATATTCCGGATAGGTCGCCGGGATCAGGTCGTGGATCAGCGGCACGAAAGCGCAGCCGCGGGCCCGCATCGCCTGGATCGGGCCGGGCCGTTCCAGCGCCCGGTGCGAAACCAGCAGGAAGGCGCGGCGCGCGCCGAGGCGGCCGAGATGGGGCGCCAACCGCCCGGCGCCGAGGCCCAGCCCGGCGAGCAGGCGCAGGCGAGAGGCGATCCTCTCGGCATCCCGCTGCGCCTCCCGCTGCATCCCATCCCGGAGTTCCCATTGGGTCTCCCATGGGGCCTCGCCGGGCGGGGCCTGGGATGGCCAGGAGGAGGGCGGCGGCGGGGCGGCGGGTGTGCCGCACCAGGAGATGGAGAGGGTGGCCACCAGCTCCTCCACCGCGCGGCGGGGCAGCACGGACCAGGCACCGGACAGGGCGCCGGCCACGAAGACGCAGCGCTCCTCCGGCATGGCGGCCCAGCGACGCGCATAGGCGAGCTCGACGCGGTCGATGCCTGAGGGCGCGACCTTGCGCCCGCGCGCGAGCAGGCGGGAGATGTCCAGCACCACGCCGGGAGCCGCATGGTTGGCCGTGCCGCTTTCCGTACGGGAGGGCTGGGCCGGGGACCATCGCCGGTCGAGAACCGATGGCGTGGCATCCATCTTGGCGCTCCTGTCGGTTCCAGGGCATGCACCGACCGGCCCATCCCCTTATGGCTGTGTTATAAACGTTAATTACAACCTTAAGGAAGTGTTTCTTCCGCGTTGCAATATGCCAGTTCCGTCATCCATGGCCATGCCGGCACCAGCGTTGCCGCCATCCTGGAGCCGGGGTTGTGGTGACACCAGCTCCATGAGAGGAAGACGGGCGTTTCATGCGGCGGCCCGCGTCCGGCGCGTGTGGCGAGGTGGTCCTTGCCGGGGCCGAATCAGGCTATGGTGTCGCCCGCCGCGTCCTCCACGCCGCATCTGGATGTTTCCGATGAACCCTCCTTCCCCGGCGGAGACCCGCCCTTGATCCGCGTCGCCTGCCGGCGGCATGGCGACGCCGCCGTGGCCGCGGAACGCTGCATCGCCGATCTCGGCGCGATGCGCCCCGCCTTCCTGCTGGTCTTCTGCGGCGGCAAGCTGGATGGGGAGGTGGTGCTGGCGGCGCTGCGGGCGGCCTATGGCGGCGTTCCGGTGGTGGGCGGCGCGGCGGCCGGGGCCATCGCGCGCGACGCCGTCGGCTATAGCGGGCTGGAACTGCTGGTGATCGCCTTCGGCGAAGGAGCTCCCGTGCCGGCGGTGGTGTCGGCGGAGTTGCAGCCCGACGAATACCGGGGCGGCCTGGCGCTGGGGGAGCGCATCCGCGCCGTGGCGTCCGAGAGTGCTAGCGTGCTGCTGCTCTTCGACAGCGTGGCCAGCCGGGCGCCGCTGCGCCTGCATCCGGCGAGCCTGATCGTGCGGGGGCTGCATGAGGGGCTGGGCGGCCACCGCATCCAGCTCGTCGGCGGCGGGCTGCTGACCGACATGAACCTGACCGATGCCTGGGTTTTCGACGGGGAGGCGGTGCGCAAGCACATCGCGCTGGCGCTGGTCTTCCCGCCGGAGGTGGCGATGGAGACGGCGATCCTGCATGGCTGCCGGCCCGTCAGCACCTTCATGGAGATCACGCGCATCGACGGCGCCGAGGTCTATGAGCTGGACGGGCAGCCGGCGCTGAGCGTGATCGAGCGGATGCTGGGCCTCTCGCTCGGCGCGGCACGGGGGCAGGAACTGTCGCTGATGGCGACGCTGGGGCAGAAGCAGGGCGATCCCTTCGGCGCCTATGACGAGAACGACTACGTCAACCGGCTGATCCTGCGGGCCAACCCGGACACCGGATCGGTGACGCTGTTCGAGCCGGATTTCGCGCGCGGCGCCCGGGTGCAGATCATGGGCCGCGACAATATGCTGATGCTCGATTCCGTGGAGCAGGGCGTGGCGGCGCTGCGGGATTCGCTGGCGGCGCCGGAGGCCCTGCTGGGCTTCTACATCGACTGCGCGGGCCGCGGCAGCGCGCGTTCCGGCTCGCCGGTCGAGGAAGCGGAGATGGTGCTGCGGGGCCTGCCGCCGGGCGTGCCCTTCGGCGGCTTCTATTCCGGCGTGGAGGTGGCGCCCTTCGACGGCTACAGCCGGCCGCTGGACTGGACCGGCGTGCTGGTCGTGCTGCGGCGGCGGACGACGTGAACGGGACCTTCCCGCCCCAGAATGCCGGCGCCGGCACAGGCCCTGGCACGGGAGCGGACGGGCAACTGGAGCGTGAGCTCGCCTATTACCGGCGCGAATGCAACGCGCTGGGAGCGCGGCTGCTGCGGCTGCAGGAGGAGCAGAGCCAGGCCTTCCGGGAGGCGCGGCGTTCCCGCACCGTGGCGAAGCTGATCCGCGAGGCCTATCGCCTGGCCGATCACGGCAGCGCGCCCGAGGATCTCGGCGAGCCGATGCTGGAGATCGTGGTGGACAACACGATCTGCGACCGCGCGGCGCTGTTGCAGGAGACCCCGCGCGGCAGCCAGCGCTTCCGGGTCACGCATTCGCTGGGCCTGCCACAAGGCCTCCCCCCGGCCGGCGCCCCCCCGCTGGGGGAGATCTTCATACCGGCGCCGCCGCCCTTCTTCTTCACCACCTCCCGCACCCGGCTGGAGCCGCCGGCCTATGAGCTGACGGGCATCCTGCGCCTGCCCTATGTGCTCTGGGCCTATGACGCCGCGACGGGGATGGCGCTGATCCTGGGCAACCAGTCGGAAAGCAATGTCAGCCGCCCCTTCGAGGAAGCCGACCAGGAGCTGATCGAGGGCGCGCTGTCCGTCTATATCGACGTGCTGCTGCGCAAGCGGTCCGAGGCGGAGCTGCGGCTGGCCAAGGCGCAGGCGGAGGAGGCAAGCTCCACGCGGTCGCGCTTCCTGGCGACGCTGACGCATGAGCTGCGCACGCCGCTGAATGCGATCATCGGTTTTTCCGAGATGATGGCGACCGGTTCCGGCTACGAGCCCACGGCGCATGAGCGGGGCGAGTACAACCGGCACATCCTGAACTCGGCCAAGCACCTGCTGGCGCTGATCAACGAGATCCTGGACTATTCCAGCCTGGCGCGCGGGCGCACGACGCTGGGCCGGCGCTGGCTGCCGCTGAACGATCTGCTGAAGGAGGTGGTGGGCGCCACGGCCGGCACCGCCGCCGAGCGGGAGGTCGAGGTGGCCTGCGACCTGCCGGAGGAGGTCTGGTGGATCCGGGTGGACCGGACACGGTTCCGGCAGATCCTGGACAACCTGCTCAGCAACGCCATGCGCTTCACCGCGCCAGGGGGCAGGGTGATGCTGGAGGCGAGCTGCCACGCGGGCGAGGGCCTCCGGCTGCGGGTGCGCGACAACGGCGTGGGCATCGCGCCGGAGGACATTCCGCGTGCGCTCGAACCTTTCCGGCAGGTGGGCGACCCGCTCAGCCGCTCCTCGACCGGAACCGGGCTGGGCCTGCCGATCGCCAAGGGGCTGGCCGAGGCGCATGGCGGTTCACTGCAGATCGAGAGCCAGCCCGGGGTCGGCACCACCATCACCGTGCAACTGCCCGCGGAGTGCGTCGCCGCAGGCGGGCCGCCGCAGGGCTGAGAGGCGGCCGCCGCTCCTGGCGTTTGGCCGCCGGGGGCAAGGCGCTGCCTCGCCCCCGAGACCCCCACTCCGCCGGGGACCGAAGCCGGTCCCCGAACCCCGGGCTTTCGTTGGCACTGGTGGTGGGGCCTGGCGCCTGATCTGTGGAGCAGGTGGATCGGCGGGGCTCCCGAAAAGAAAGACAACTTGTCCGCACTGATGGCATCGGCAGTCGCCGGAGAGCTATGCTCTCCGGCGCGATCCGGCCGCAGCAGGCGCCAACGAACGGGGTCCAGGGCGCGCAGCGTCCTGGCGGATAAGGGGGTCTGGGGGAAAAGGCGGAGCCTTGTCCCCCGGGACGGAGCGACGTCCACAGGGACACGCGGCTGGCGGGCGGATACGGCCCCCTGCCCGTCCAGAAGGTTCATGGCGCCGCTCAATGCACCAGGCCCGGAGGGGTGGCGGCGAGGGTGGCGAGGTTGCTGTCCACGGCGCGGAGCAGGCCCCAGTTCTCGGTGTAGCCGGCCGGGAAGCCGGGGGAGCCGGCATCGGAATCCTGCTGCCGCGCATGGGCATAGCTGGTCCACTTGCGGTTGGCCGGGCGGCGGTGGTGGAAGTCATGGCAGGGCGCGTCGCCGACCAGCACGAAGGCACGGGAGAAGACCGTGACGGTCAGCATGTTGGCCCACCACAGCGCCCAGGCCAGGATGCCGCGCAGGGTGTTGGCGCGGGCCTCCGGCGGCATGGCGCCGGGGAAGACGCCGGTGGTGGAGGCGCAGACGAAAGCCTTGCCGCGGGCGGCGATCAGTTCGGGCTCGGGGAAGCGGTGCTCGCAGAGGATGCGGAAGACGGTCGCGATCTGCAGCAGCACGGTGAGCGGCAGGACCCAGGCGACCAGGAACTCGGTCAGCGTGCCGGTGGCGGCGGCCAGGGAGAAGGCGGCGAGATAGGCCGAGCGGCTCATCCAGTTGTGCTGCCGGTCCTGGCCGAACATGGCAGCCTTGATCCGGCGGCGCAGGAAGCGGGCGTGGAAGAAGGGCGAGATCAGGTTGGTGACCACGCGGCGCCACAGCTCGCGCTTGCTCACGCCCGGTTCCAGCCGGCAGACGCCGAAGACGAAGCCGGTGAACTCGTCCTCGTCGGTCAGCATCTTGTTGGCGCTGTGATGCAGCATGTGCTCGCGCTGATAGTCCTCGAACCGGGCAAAGAGCAGCAGGCTGGACACCAGGCGGCCGATGGCGCGGTTGCGCTCCCGCGTCGAGAAGACGGTGCCATGCGAGCAGTGGTGGAAGACCACGACCTGATAGAGGCCAAGGCCGGAGGCGGTCGTGGTCAGCCCGACGAGGAGGAGCAGGGCGGAAAGCCAGAGCGGCATCGCCACGGCGATGGCGGCGGCGCTCAGCCCCGCGCCGATGAGCATGGCCAGCAGGCCGCCGGCCACGAAGGCGATCGGGGAGCGCTCGGGCGCTTCCTCGCCGGGGGCTGGCTTGGCGGTGATCAGGGTCAGCAGGGGCTGCAGGAAGGCCGGGAGGCGGGCCGCCATATGGGCGCGCGGGTCATCGCGCAGGAAGGTGGCGGTCTCCAGGCTCTGCGCGAGGCTGGGGCGGTCCAGGGACTGGCGGTTCGGGAGGAAGGACATGGTCTTTTTTCCTTTTCACTTTCTCAACGGAGATAGCCCGGTCCACTACATCGGAACGGGATGGTTATTTCATTACGCCTAAAATAGATCTTCTTCTCAATACTGAAGAAGTTCAAACTTATAGCCAACTCTTCGTGGTTGATTTATTAACTGATAAACACTTATTGCGTGCATATTTTTCTGCAACGCATTTTTTGACTCGCGGAAGTAGCAAGGTTCAGGTTCGACGCCACCGCCCTTGAACTTTCGGGCACGTAATCACCGTGACAGGCGATCTGGCGCATGGTGAGCATGCTTCGCAATTGGTTGTGAGAGAGGTGTGGAAAGGGATTCACCCTCTCACCGCACTCCCTTCCGACAACCGGACGGAATGTTCTGCACCGCTGGTTGTTTTCGAACCGGGACCATTCTCCGTTCGGCTGTGGAGGAAGGGTCGTGGGTCGCCCATGGGGATGAGGGGCGGAGGCCGAATCGGGATGGACGCCGCGTTGCCGGAGCCGGCTGGCCTTCGGCGCCGGCCCTTGCGGTCTATGACGTGGCCGGCTGCCCCGGCCGTTCCGCCGTGATGGCGCCGGGCGCAGCGCCTCCCGGCCACCATCCCGTGGGCACGAAGCGGCCGGCGCGATAGCGGGTGGGGACTGCCGCCCGGATCATGCCAGCGGCGCGGTGGGGGTCAGTGAGGTGCGTCTTCGCCCCGGTGGAGTCCGGCCGCCCGGACCCTCTGCCGGCGGGGCGCCCTTGCCCGGCCGCGGTCCTCCCCGGCATCGGCGCCGGCATCGCCGCGGGGGGACAGGGCCCGGCGGAGCATGATGTAGCCGAGCAGGCCCGCCACCAGGGAGGAGATGAGGACCGCGATCCTGGCCAGATCCTCGTACCGCGTGCCGCCGAAGGCGAGTTCCGAGATGAAGAGCGAGACGGTGAAGCCGATGCCGGCCAGGATGCCGAGGGCGGCGATCATGGACCAGCTCGTCCCTTCCGGCAGGCGGGCGAGGCCGGCGCGGCAGGCCAGCCAGGTGGCGCCGAGAAAGCCCACCGGCTTGCCCAGGAGCAGGCCCGCCGCGATGCCCAGGGCGACGGGGCTGGCCGCGGCGTCGCGCAGCAGGCCGGGCGAGATGGCGATCCCGGCATTGGACAGCGCGAAGAGCGGCAGGACCACGAAGGTGATCCAGGGATTGGCGATGGCCAGGACGCGCTCGGCGGCCTCATAGGTCGCATCCGAGAGCTCGCTGAGGGTGCCGAGGGCACGGGCCGCCTCCTCGTGGCCCTCCTGCTTGCGTTCCTGCGAATCGGATTCGATCTGGCGATAGGCGCGGCGGAACAGGCGCAGGGGGTTGCGCACCTTGTGGGCGAAGCTGCCGGGCGAGACGCGGGGGGCGGTGGGCACCAGGAAGCCCAGCGCGACACCGGCCAGGGTGGCGTGCACATGGGCCTGCTGCATCAGGAACCAGACAACCAGGCCAAGCAGCACATAGGGGACGCTGGAGATCACCCCGGTCCGGATCAGGCCCAGCACGGCGGCATAGGCAAGCAGAGCGCCCAGCAGCGGCCAGAGCCGGATATCCGGCGTATAGGCGAAGGCGATGACCAGCAGCCCGCCGATATCGTCCACCGCGGAGAAGGCCATCAGCAGGACGCGCAGGATGCGGGGCATGCGATGGCCGGCGAAGCCGAGGATGCCCAGGGCGAAGGCGGTGTCCATGGTGACGGGGATGCCCCAGCCGCGCTGCCCCTCCCCGCCCGCGTTGAGGGCGAGGTAGATGAGCACGGGCACGAGCAGGCCGCCGAGGGCGCCGAAGAAGGGGAAGGCGGCGGTGGCGCGTTCCGAGAGCAGGCCCTTGGTCAGCTCCCGCTTCACCTCGACGCCAATACCGAAGAAGAAGACCGGCAGCAGCGCCTCGTTCGCCCATTCGGCGAGGCTGTAGCGAAGCTCCGCCCCGCCGAAGGAGATGGCGAGAGGCGTTTGCCAGAAGGCGGCATAGGCCTCCGCCCAGGGGGAGTTCATCGCCAGGATGGCGACAGCCGTGGCGATCAGCAGAGGACCGCCAGCGACTTCCGGAGCGAAGAAGAGCGGCGCGATGTTCTGGAAGTAATGGCGCGCGAAGCGGGAGTGATGCGCGCGGGCCCGGAGTTTCCCGTGCAGGCGGGGCGGGATCTTGGGCAACCGGCTTCCTTCCTCCATCTGCCGCCATCCCGGCCAGGGATGTCCAGGGGGTGCAACGGCCCGGCCCGGCCAAGGTTCAGTGCGATGCCCGGACAAGGGTTTGCCGTTGCGCTGCCCCAGGGGAAAGGCGCTGCCTTTCCTCTGGACCCCCTATCCGCCAGGACGCCCAAGGGTCCCATGGGGCGCCCTGGACCCGGTTCGTTGGTTCCTGCTGCGGCCGGATCGCGCCGGAGAGCATGGCTCTCCGGCGACTGCGGGCACCACCAGCACGGGCAGGGTTTCCATCTTCTTCAGGAACCCCACTGATCCACCTGCTCCCAGGGATCGGGCTGCGGAACAACGGTAACCACAGGCACCAACGAAAGCCCGGGGGCCGGGGACCGGCTTCGGTCCCCCATCCTGGTCATGGGCGGAGTGGGTGTGGGAGAGGCAGCGCCTCTCCCACGGCGGGCTGCCACGCAGCGCCCCGCCGGAGCCGGCCGCGTCAGTTCCGCTGGCTGCTGAGGATCACGAGCCAGACGATGCCGCCGATGGTGGCGCCGATGCCCAGCAGCACGAAGACGGGCAGGCCGAGCCAGTGCGGGCCGTGCTGGCCCAGCAGGGGGGCGAGGCCGATGGCGAAGGCGCCGGTGACGACGGCGACGGCGACCTGGAGCGCCGCGTGCTCGATGCGGCGGCCGAGCTTCTCGAGCTGGACGACCTCCAGCCGGGCGGAGAAGCGGCCGTACTGCATCCGGCGCAGCACGGTGCGGAGGATGCCCGGCATGTCCTGCGCCAGCCCCTGCATCTCCAGCAGCGCCGTTTCCGTGCGGTTGCGGAGCGCGCGGGGCGTGTAGCGCTGGCGCATCACCTGTTCGACCATGGGGCGCATGGAGCCGACGAGGTCGAAGCCCGGCTCCATGCGGCGGACCACCCCCTCGGCCGTGACCAGGGCCTTGAAGCCCTGGGCGAGATCGGCGGGCAGGGCGAGCCCATGGTCGCGCATCAGCCCCATGAAGTCGGGGATGGCCTGGCTGAGCAGGAGCGGGCCGGCGCTGTGGCGGGAGACGAAGGCATCGGCGGCCTCGGCGACGGCGACCGGGTCCACCTCCGGCTGGCCGGCCCAGTCCAGCAGAACGTCGCTGACGCCGGCCGACTTGCCGCGGGCCAGGGCGGCGATGAGCGTCAGCACCTGGTCGCGGCGGCGGAGCGAGAGGCGGCCGATCGTGCCGAAGTCCAGCAGGGCGACGCGGTTGCCGCTCTGGCAGAGGACGTTGCCCGGATGCGGGTCGGCATGGAACAGCCCGTCCACCAGGGTCATGCGGAAGAAAGCCTCGGCGCCCCGGTGCGCGAGGATGGCGGTGTTCATCCCGGCAGCCTCCAGCGCCGCGCGGTCGCGCGGGTGCTGGCCCTCCAGATGGTCCTCCACCAGCAGCCTTTCGCTGGTGTATTCCCAGTGGATGGCGGGGAAGACGATCTCCGGCCGGTCCGCGAAGCCGGCGGCGATGGCTTCGGCGTTGCGGCCCTCATTGGCGAGGTCCAGTTCCTCCCGCATCGCGCCCAGGAGCTGGCGCAGGATCTCCCGCGCGCGGTAGCGGGCGAGGTCGGGCCATTCGGCCTCCAGCATCCCGATCAGGTGGGAGAGGAGGCGCAGATCGGCCTCCACCAGCGGGCGCAGGCCGGGGCGGCGGATCTTGACCACAACCTCCCGCCCGTCGCGCAGCGTGGCGCGGTGGACCTGGGCGATGGAGGCGGAGGCGAGTGGCAGGGGCTCGAAGCGGGCGAAGACCTCCTCCGGCGGGGCGCCCAGGTCTTCCTCGACCTGAGGGCGCAGCGCCTCGAAGGGCAGCGGGGGGACATGGCTGTGGAGCCGTTCCAGCTCCTCGATCCAGTCGGGCGGCAGGAGGTCGGCGCGGGAGGCCAGGACCTGGCCGAGCTTGATGAAGGTGGGGCCCAGCTCCTCCAGCGCGCGGCGCACGCGGGCGGGGAGCGAGAGGAGGCGCGCCTCGGCATCGGGCGGCTCCTGGCGCAGGCCGAGCTGGCGCAACAGGGCACGCAGGCCGGAACGCTGCACGAAGTCGTCCAGCCCGAAGCGGACCAGCACCGCGCCGATCTGCTGCAGGCGCCGGCGGTCCCGCGCGGCGACGAGGGCGGTCTGGAGCATCTAGGGCAGGCCGTGCCGGCGGGGGTCGCGGCCAAAGGCCCGGGCGGGTCCGGTCACGGGGCGGCGGTCTGGGCTTTGGCGTCCAGGGCGGCCCAGGGATTCTCCTTGAAGCGGGTCATGAAGGCGGCGTGGCGCTCCAGCTCCTCGGGCGTCGGGACGATCGGGCGGGGCGTGCGCGGGCCGGCGGGGCCGGTGGAGGCGACCAGCACGGGCCCCGTGGCCTGGGCTGCCAGGGCGAGGCCCGGCTGCTTGCCGCCCATCAGTTCCAGATAGACCTGGGAGAGCAGCTGCACGTCGAGCAGGGCGTTGTGCGAGGTGCGCATCGAGTTGTCGATGGCGAAGCGCCGGCACAGCGCATCCAGGCTGTTGGGCAGGCCGGGGAAGCGCGCCTTGGCGAGGGCCAGCGTGTCCACCATGCGGCGGCGGTCGATCACCGGCGCGCCGCAGCGGCGGAACTCGTGGTCCAGGAAGTTGAAGTCGAAGGGCGCGTTGTGCGCCACCACCGGATCATCCGCCAGGAAGTCCAGGAGCTCCGGCAGGATGGCGCCGAAGAGCGGCTTGCCGGCCAGCATCTCCCGCGTGAAGCCGTGGATGCGGGTGGCTTCCTCCGGCACGTCGCGCTGCGGGTCGATCAGCTTGTGGAACTCACGGCCGGTGGGCATGAAGTTCACCACCTCGATGGCCGCGACCTCCAGCACCCGGTCGCCGGTGGCGGGGTCGAGGCCGGTGGTCTCGGTGTCCAGGATCAGGGCTCGCATGGCCCTGCCCCTAGCACAGAGTGGCGGCGGGTGGCAGCGGCCGTGCCCCCTCCCCGGCCCCTGCCGGCGCATAGCGGCGCACCAGGGCGCGCACCGCCCGCTGGGCGGCGTGGCGCGACAGGCCGGTGTGGATGACGTGGTCGGCCAGGCGCCGCTTCTCGGCATCCGGCATCTGGCGGGCCAGGATGGCGGCGAGGCGTTCCGGCGTCATGCCCCGGCGGCGGAGCACACGGGCACGCTGCACGGCGGCGGGGGCGGACACGACGACGACCGCGTCCACGCGCCGCTGCCCGCCGCCTTCCAGCAGCAGGGGGATGTCCAGCACCGCGAGGCTGTGGCCCGCGCGGCGGGCGCGGGCGAGGAAGCGGCGTTCCTCGTCGCGGACCAGCGGATGGACGATGCGCTCGAGCCGGTTCATCGCCGCATCATCTCCGATCACCGCGCGGCGCAGGGCCTCCCGGTCCACCCGGCGGCCATGGGGGAGATCGCGCACCGTGCCGGGAAAGGTGGCCTCGATCGCGGCCAGGGCGCGCCCGCCCGGCCCCTGGAGGCGGTGGACCGTGGCATCGGCGTCGAAGACCGGCACGCCCAGGCGGCGGAAGGCATTGGCGGCGGTGGACTTGCCCATGCCAATGCTGCCGGTCAGGCCCAGGACCTTCATGCCGGATGCCCGCCGCGCCCGGGCTGGCGGGGGCGGATCGGGACGATGGGGCGCGATTCCCGGAGGAGATGCATGGCCCGCCCTAGGTGGCATCACCCCGGAAAGCTGGGAAGCCACCGGGACGATTTGTCACGGTGGCACCCCCTGTCTCAGCGCGGTTTTCAGCGCGGTGGGATATCCGCCGCGACATGGGCCCGGAGGGCGGCATCGACCTCCGGCATCACGCCGAACCAGGCCTCGAAGCCCGGGCGGCCCTGGTGGAGGAGCATGCCGAGCCCGTCCACGGCGCGCAGCCCGCGCGCCCGGGCGGCGGCGAGGAGGCGGGTTTCCAGCGGGACATAGACGATGTCGCAGACCACCGCGTCCTCCCGCATCGGGGAGAGGTCGATCTCCAGCGGCGGCTGCCCCCGCATGCCCAGCGGCGTGGTGTTCACCAGCAGGGCGCTTTCCGCCAGCGGCGGGGCGGCGGCGACCTCGATGCGGCCCTCGCCGGGGCGTTCCAGGTCGCGGGCCAGCTTCTCCGCCCGCCAGGTGGCGCGGTTGACCAGCACGACGCGCGGGCAGCCGGCCTTGAGCAGGGCGGCGGCGATGGCGCGCGCCGCGCCGCCGGCGCCGAGCAGGGTGACGATGCCGTCGGAGGGGCGCCAGCCGGGGGCCTGCTCCTCCATGCTGGCGAGGAAGCCCCAGCCATCGGTGTTGGAACCGATGATCAGCCCGCCCTGGAAGACCAGCGTGTTGACCGCCCCGGCGCGGTGGGCGGTGTCGTCCACCTCGTCGCAGCAGGCGAAGGCGGCTTCCTTGTGCGGGATGGTGACATTGGCGCCGGCGAAGCCCGCCAGGGTCAGGGCGCGGGCGACTTCCGGCAGGCGGCCGGGTTCCACCGGCAGGGGGATATAGGTGCCGTCGATGCCGTAGCGTTCCAGCCAGAAGCCGTGCAGGCGGGGCGAGCGGGAATGCGAGACGGGCCAGCCGAACACGCCGGCGACCTTCGACTTGCCGGTCAGCATGGGCCACTCCTTCTCCGCCGCGTCATCGCTGCTGGTCCTTCCTCCTTGTGCGGCGCCCTTCTTGGCATGCCGCGTGGCGAATGCCGAATCCCCGCTCCGGGTTGGGTGTGGCGCCCGGAGGGGCGCCTGGCCACCGGCGGCAGAGGAAGCTGCCTTGAAACCCCGCCCTCGAAACCCCTCCCCAGAAACCCCTCTGGCGTTGCCGGCCCGGGAATGCGACCAAGATCGCCTCCCGGACGGACTTCCCCTACGGGCTTCAGGGAATGGAAGGCATGACGCGCACGCTGAAGGTCGCGGTCCAGATGGACCCGATCGGTTCCATCGACATCAAGGGCGACAGCACCTTTGCCCTGATGCTGGAGGCCCAGAACCGGGGCCACCGGCTCTGGCACTACCACCCGCGCGACCTGGCGATGCATGCGGGGCGGGTGACGGCCTGGGCGCAGCCGGTGGAGGTACGGCGGGAGCCGGGCAACCACGCCACACTGGGGCCGGATGAGGAGATCGACCTGGGCGCGATGGACGTGGTGCTGATGCGCCAGGACCCGCCCTTCGACATGGCCTATATCACGGCCACGCATCTGCTCCAGCACATCCACCCGCGCACGCTGGTGGTGAACGACCCCTTCGAGGTGCGGAACGCGCCGGAGAAGCTCTACGTCCTGCAGTACACGGACCTGATGCCGGAAACGCTGGTCACCGCCGACCGCCGCCGCATCCTGAAGTTCCGCGAGGCGCATGGCGACATCATCCTCAAGCCGCTCTACGGCAATGGCGGCGCGGGGGTGTTCCATGTGCGGCCGGACGACCCGAACCTCGCCTCGCTGCTGGAGATGTTCACCGAGCGGTCGCGCGAGCCGCTGATGGTGCAGAAATACGTCCCCGCCGTGCGCAAGGGCGACAAGCGCATCATCCTGGTGGATGGCGAGGTGGGCGGCGCGATCAACCGCGTGCCGGCGGAGGGCGAGAGCCGTTCCAACATGCATGTCGGCGGCAAGGCGACGCAGACCACGCTGACCGACCGCGAGCGCGAGATCTGCGCCCGCATCGGCCCCGACCTGCGGGCGCGCGGGCTGATCTTCGTCGGCATCGACGTGATCGGCGACTACCTGACCGAGATCAACGTCACCTCCCCCACCGGGCTCCAGGAGATCGCGCGCTTCGACAACATCTTCCTGGAGAAGCAGATCTGGGAGGCGATCGAGGCGCGTGTGACGCCGCGCTGAGGCGCCCCGGCCGGGTGGCCCCCGAGCCGCCCGGCCCCGGTTATGTGTTGACCGGTAAAAATGAGTTTTTGCCCGCTCAACAAAGGGGAGCGGGCCGGTCTATACACGCGCCACGCAGAAGCGGCCCGTTCCGGACCCGCCCCTTCCCGCCGAGTGCCCCGGAACCTCTGCCGCCCAAGGAGGTCCCGAAAGTGAATCGCAGGCAGTTCCTGGCTGGCGCCACGGCGCTCGGCGCGGCGGGCGTCTTGTCGCGCCCCGCCCTGGCGCAATCCGATGCGCGCATCCTGCATTTCGTGCCGGAAAGCAACCTCGCCACGCCGGACCCGGTCTGGAACGTCACGCCCGTCACCCGCAACCACGGGATGATGGTGTGGGACATGCTCTACGGGCTGGATACGAATTTCGAGCCGCAGCCGCAGATGGCGGCGGGGCACGAGCTGTCCGGCGACCGGCTGACCTGGCGCTTCACGCTGCGCGACGGGCTGCTCTGGCATGATGGCGAGAAGGTGCGGTCCGCCGACTGCATCGCGAGCATCGTGCGCTGGTCGAAGCGGCGGCCGCTGGGGCAGAGGCTGCTGGCGCTGGCGGAGGAGATGAAGCCGCTCGACGACAAACGCTTCGAGATCCGGCTGAAACGACCCTTCGCGCAGATGACGCGCGCCTTCAGCGAATACTGCTTCATGATGCCGGAGCGGATCGCGAAGACCGACGCCTTCGCGCGCATCGAGGAATATGTCGGCAGCGGCCCCTATCGCTTCGAGGCGAAGGAGTGGGTGTCCGGCGCGCAGGCGGTCTATACCCGCTTCGACAAGTACCAGCCGCGCGACGAGGCGCCGAGCTTCATGGCCGGCGGCAAGCAGGTGCATTTCGACCGCGTGATCTGGCATGTGATGCCCGACCCGGCGACAGCGGCCGCCGCTCTGCAGAGCGGCGAGGTGGACTGGGTGCAGCAGCCGCAGTTCGACCTGCTGCCGATGCTGCGCGGATCGCGCAACGTGAAGGTGGCGGTGAACGACAAGGTCGGCGTCACCGGCATGCTGGCGCTGAACCAGCTCTACCCGCCCTTCGACAATGCGAAGATCCGGCAGGCGATCCTGGCCGCGGTGGACCAGAAGGAATTCGTGGCGGCGGCGGTGGGCGACGACCCCAGCATGTCGCGCGTGCCGGTCGGCGTCTTCCCGCCGGGCATGCCGATGGCCAGCGATGCGGGGCTGGAGGCGCTGACCGCCCCGCGCGACCTGGCGCGCAGCCGGAAGCTCATCGCCGAAAGTGGCTACAAGGGCGAGCCAGTGCTGGTGATGGGCGCGGTGGACAGCCCGGTGACGCAGGCTTTCGCCCAGGTGACGGCGGACCTGTTCAAGCAGCTCGGCCTGAATGTCGATTACGTCAGCATGGATCTGGGCACGCTGGTGCAGCGGCGCGCCAACAAGGCGTCGCCGGACAAGGGCGGGTGGAACGCCTTCACCACGACCTATGAGGGGCTGAGCATCTCTGACCCCGGCAACAACATCGCGCTGCGCGGCAACGGCCCGGATGCCTGGTTCGGCTGGCCGACCAGCCAGCCGCTGGAAAACCTGCGCGAGCAGTGGTTCGACGCCACGGACGAGGCCGGGCGCAAGCGCATCGCGGCGGAGATCCAGCGCACCGCTTTCCAGGAGGTGCCCTTCATCCCGCTGGGGCAGCTCTTCTACCCCACCGCCTGGCGCAGCAATGTCGAGGACATCCTGCCGGCCGCCTTCCCGGTGTTCTGGAACCTGCGGAAGAAGTGACATCTTCCACAGAGCGGTGAGAGTGTTTCCGGTGTGCCGCCAACCCACCAGCGCCGGAAGATCGGGATCTGGAGCCGATGCCGCACGGCTGGGATCGTCAAGGGATTCCGGCGCGGCGTGATCCGTGATTCCGCTGCTTAAGGACCGGAGCTGCGCGGACGGGTGCTGGCGGCGTGCGATGGTGGGGCGAGCGTGCGCGAGGTGGCGGAACGGCTGCTGGTCAGCCCGTCCTATGTCGTGAAGGTGCGGCAGCGGCGGGACGAAACGGGCGAGAAGGGGGCACGGCGGGGAACCGGACGGCCGCCTCCGAAGATCGCAGCGCATCCTGGTTCTCTGCGGGCGCGTGGCCGCACAGCCGGATGCGACGCTTGACGAGTTGCATGGCTGGTTGCTGGCCAAGCGCGGTGCGGCGGTCTCACCGATGACGGTCTGGCGGGCGTTGGCCGGGCTCGGGCTGGCGCTGAAAAAATCGGTCCGCGCGGCCGGGCAGGACCACCCGGACATAGCCGCGGCGCGCGCCACCTGGCGAGATGCAGCCCAGCCCCGACCCAGAACGCCTGGTCTTCATCGGCGAAACCTGGGCGAGTACGAACATGGCTCGCCGCAACGGGCGCGGACAGCGCGCCGCCGCCGTCCCGCCGGTCGTGCCGGATGGCACGATCAACGGCATGAGCTCAGACGAATGCCGCAACTGCATCGCCAACTGCGGCTATTCACGCCCACAGGAAAAGAGCTCTAGGACCGCTCCTCGTGGATCTCGAGGGCCTCGATGGCCCCTGCGCAGCCCTCCTGGCAGAAGAGTCGCGTTTCGAGACCCTCGACGTCATCGTCCAGTTCGAAGACCAGGGTGAGACTACCGTTCCAGCCGTTCAAGGTGGCCAGATCGATATCCTTCTGGGCCAGCATCCTCGTGCCTGCCTCCGCAGCAATCTCGAAACGTGCCTGCCCCCTAGCCGCGGCGTGGCGGAGAAACGCAGGAGGGCACGGTACCGACCAGCGGGCAAGGGTAGGTAGGGGCCGTAAAGCCCGTAACCCTCGCGCCCTGTCAGCCGGATCTGCCCTTGTATGCGCTGGCCAGCGATGGTTTGCAGCCTATGATCGGCCACATCCAATATGATTGGTTCAAACTGGCCTACCACGGCATCCCAGACCGTGATCCAGGGCACATCCTTCGAACGCCGGACGCTTCCCTTCAGGCCAGCACGGCGGAGAGCCTCGCGGAAATACGATTCCCGGAACCCGAGTTCCAACCATCCATTCTGGCGGATTGCCCAGAGCGACTCACCATCCGTCCGGATGCCCCAGGGGAGCGAAAAATCCGAGAAGATAGGCTCCGCCCCGAAATAGACGTGCCCCCCAGGCGCCAGCGCCTGCGGCAATGCACGCAGCAGGC
This sequence comes from Roseomonas gilardii subsp. gilardii, assembly GCF_023078375.1. Taxonomy (NCBI): domain Bacteria; kingdom Pseudomonadati; phylum Pseudomonadota; class Alphaproteobacteria; order Acetobacterales; family Roseomonadaceae; genus Roseomonas; species Roseomonas gilardii. Next base: position 308,329 of record NZ_CP095554.1, read on the forward strand.
GCATATGATCGGCGCAATGGTGGAAACACTCGAAGAAGACGATGGCATCGAACTGGCGCCCGGAACGCTCGACCCAGAGGAAGTCATCGTTGATCACTTCGACATCCAGTTCCAGGTTCTTGGCCCTCGCTTCGATCAGGGCGCAGAAGCGCGGTTCTATGTCGAGCGCGGTCACCTGGAAGCCGAGTTGCGCGAGGGCCATGGTCGTGTTGCCCCAGCCCGGGCCGACATCGAGGATCCGCGCCCCAGGCTTCAGGTCGATTCCCATCAGCAGGAAGGCAATCGCGGAGAGATGCTTTCCGGCGACGGCGGCACCGGATGTGTAGGGGAACGGCCTGAGGCGGGCAGCGTTCACATCGAAGACGCTTTCCTCGTTGCGTACGCTGTAGGAACGACCTGCGATGAATTCGTAGAGACCCATCTGCCAGCCGAGATAGCTTTCCGAGAAGGGATCGGCAGGGCCCTGCCGCGAGATGTCGAACTGGAAGGTGCTGAAGACCTGCCGCAGCGCATCGTCGGATATCTGAAGGGCGGCCTGACATTCCTGCAGCTTGGCGTCCAGGGCATCCAGCGTTTCGATTACCTGCATTGCCCAACCTCGTGATGGATCCTCGGCGATAATCTATCGACGGTTGCGATGCCGCACAAACCAGTCCATCGAAGCCGCTGCGCGAAAGTTCTCCCCGGCCCCCGGTCATCGCCTGACCGTGCAGTTCCCGATGGCATGGAGCGCCGAGGAACACTCCGCTGCCACCTCACTCCTTCCGCAGCGCCTCCCTCTTGTGCGCCGCCGCCGGGTGCGGATGTCACGGGAATGTCTTCCCGCGCCACCGGCGGGCATGGCAACAGCGGCGCCCTTTTCATGGAGGACCGGATGGACCCGGCAACGGCCACGAAGCGGTTGGGCGAGGCACCGGCCATCGATCCCAGCGCCAGCCTGCGCGACACGCGCCTCGGCCGCTATTGCGAGGTCGGGGCGCGCACGAAGCTCGCGGAATGCGTCTTCGGCGACTACAGCTATGTCGGGAACGACAGCGACATCATCTACGCCACGCTCGGCCGCTTCTGTTCCATCGCCGCGCAGGTGCGGATCAACCCCGGCAACCACCCGCTGGAGCGCGTGGCGCTGAACCACTTCACCTATCGCTCCGCCGCCTATGGCTTCGGCGAGGACGACACGGATTTCTTCGCCTGGCGGCGGGACCACCATGTCACGCTGGGCCATGACGTGTGGATCGGGCATGGCGCGGTGGTGCTGCCCGGCCTGCGCATCGGCAACGGCGCCGCCATCGGCGCCGGCGCGGTGGTGACGAAGGATGTGCCGCCCTTCGCCATCGTGGCCGGCGTGCCGGGGCGCGTGCTCCGCTTCCGCTTCCCGCCAGAGGTGATCGCGGCGCTGGAACGCATCGCTTGGTGGGACTGGCCGCACGAGGTGCTGGGCGCGCGGCTCGGCGATTTCCGCTCGCTCGGCGCGGGGGAATTCTGCCGGCGCTACGATCCGGCGTAGCACCTCATCGGGCCAGCCTCCCGGGGGAGAGGCTCCGCCTCTCGCCCCGGCCCCCTCTCCGCTGGGGACCGAAGCCCGTCCCCAGACCCCGGGCCTGAGTTGGCACTGGTGGTGGGCGTCAGCCTGACGCCCGATCCCTGGGAGCAGGTGGATCAGTGGGGCGCCCGAAAAGAAAGAATCCTTGTCCGCGCTTGTGGCGCCCATAGTCGCCGGAGAGCATGGCTCTCCGGCGCGATCAGATGTCCAACGGAAGCCAGCGACAGGGAGGTCCAGGAACCTCAGGTTCCTGGCGGATGGGGGTACGGGGGCGAAGGCGGAGCCTTCCCCCGGGGCCACAGGCGAAGCGCCCGCAGCCGAACCTGTCAGACAGCCCCCTCGGCGAAGATACGCGAGACGTCGCCCTGCCAGGGCCCCCGGGCGCGGGCCAGCCAGCGATCGGCCTGGGTCTGGCCGGTTTCCGCGATCTCCTCGACCGGGGCGAGGAACCTCTCCTCGCCGAGGCCGCGGGCGCGGAGGCCGTCGTGGGCGATGCGGACCGCGTCGCGCGCCACATCGCGCAGGGGGCGTCCGCCGATCCCGGCGCGCAGGCCGAGCTTCGGGACTTCGCTCCGCAGCCGGCGCATCTCCTCGACGCTCCAGCCGCGCACCAGGTCGAGCCCGGCCTTCTGCGCCGCATCGTCGTAGAGCAGGCCGGTCCAGAAGGCGGGATGGGCCACGATCATCGCCGGGCTGCCGACATCGGCGCCGCGCATCTCCAGGAAGCGCTTGAGGCGGACATCGGTGAAGACGGTGGTCACATGGTCCGCCCAGTCGCCCATGGTGGCCCGGACACCGGGATGGCCCGGCAGGCCGTGGCGGATGAAGTCGCGGAAGGTGGTGCTGGTGGCGTCCACGAAGGCACCCTCCCGCATCACGAAGTACATGGGCACGTCGAGGACGTATTCGGCGAAGCGCTCGAAGCCAAAGCCTTCCTCGAAGACCACCGGGGGGATGCCGGTGCGGTCGGGGTCGGTGCGGGTCCAGACCTCGCCGCGCAGGGTCAGGTAGTCGGTCGCCTTGCCCTCGCGGAAGGGGGAATTGGCCCAGAGGGCGGTGGAGAGGGGCTGCAGCGCCAGGGACAGGCGCAGCTTCTCCACCATGTCGGCCTCGTCGCCGAAATCCAGGTTGCTCTGCACGGTGCAGGTGCGAAGCATCATGTCGAGGCCGAGTTCGCCCACGCGCGGCATGTATTCCCGCATGATGGCGTAGCGCTGCTTGGGCATCCAGGGCATGGCGTCGCGGGTCGCCAGCGGGTGGAAGCCGACGGGCAGGAAGGCGATGCCGAGGGGGCCGGCGACCTCACGCAGTTCGGAAAGATGCGAGTCCAGCTCGGCCGCGGTGGCATGCAGGTCGGCCAGCGGGGCGCCGGACAGCTCGGTCTGCCCGCCCGGCTCCAGCGAGACGGAGGCGTTGTCCTTCACCAGGCCGATCGGGTTGCCGCGGTCCAGGATGGGCTCCCAGCCCCGGGCGGCCAGCCCTTCCAGGATGGCGCGGATGCCGCCCGGCTGGTCGTCATAGGCGGGGGGGTGCAGGTCGTCGCGGCGGAAGCCGAATTTCTCGTGCTCGGTGCCGATGCGCCAGTCCTGGCGCGGCTTGGACCCCTCCGAGAACCAGTCGGCGAGCTGCCGCACGGAGTGGATCGGCGTGGGGTCGGCCTCGCCGGGATTGGACATGCTTCGCTTGCCTATGCGCTCTCGGGCACGCGTGCCCTCAGTTACGACCCTCGGCCCAGTCGCCGCAGCAAGCCTGCAGCACCGCGAGCCCCGAGATTGCCGCCGTCTCCGCCCGCAGGATACGCGGGCCGAGGGCAACCGGCACAACAAAGGGACGCCGCCGCACTGCGTCAAGCTCCGCCGGCGCGAAGCCGCCTTCCGGCCCCACCAGCCAGCCGGGATCGGCGGCGGGGGGCGACTGCCGGAGGGCCTCCGGCAGGGGTGGCGCGGCACCGCGCTCCGCCCCCAGGAAGAGGGGAGCGGCGGGGTCCTGGCGCGCCCAGAGGTCGAGCGTCGCATGCAGGGGCAGCGGCTCGGCGATCTCCGGCACGTCCAGGCGCTCGCACTGCTCGGCGGCCTCGCGGGCGATCAGGCCCAGGCGGTCGCGGTTCACCTTGTCGGCCACGCAGCGGGCGGTGAGGACGGGCCGGATGGCCGAGACGCCGAGCTCGGTCGCCTTCTCCACCGTCCATTCCATCGCGTCGCGCTTCAGCAGGGCGAGGAGGAGGACGGGGCCGGCGGGGGGCGGCTGCGGGCGCAGGCGGCGGCGCAGGGCGAAGCGGGCGCTGTCCTTGCGGAGCGCGGCGATCCCGGCCTCGAACTCGCCGTCGCGGCCGTTGAACAGGAGGACCGTGTCCCCCACGCCCCGGCGCAGCACGGAGCCCAGGTAGCGGCCCTGGCCGGGCAGGGAATCGACCTCGGATTCCTCGGCCAGCGGGGCATCGATGAAGAGACGTGGGATGGACATGGCGCTTCAGGCGGGGAGAGTAGCATGCATGGCCGCCTATACCGATATCCGGGCCGAGGGCTGGGTCGCCCGCCTGCCCGCCGCCGCCCGCCCCTATGCCCTGCTCGCCCGGCTGGACCGGCCGATCGGCTCCTGGCTGCTGTTCCTGCCGGGGCTCTGGGCCTTCGCCGCCGTGGCGCCGGGATGGGTGGAGGGAATCCGCCTGACCCTGCTGTTCGGCCTCGGGGCGGTGGCGATGCGCGGGGCGGGCTGCGTGGTGAACGACCTGTGGGACCGCGACATCGACCGGAAGGTGGAGCGCACCGCCGGGCGGCCGCTGGCCTCGGGCGCGGTGACGCCACGGCAGGCGCTGGCCTGGCTGGCGGTGCTGTGCCTCGTGGGGCTTGGGGTGCTGCTGCAACTGAACGGACTGGCGATCCTGCTGGGCGTGCTGTCGCTGGTGCCGATCGCGCTGTACCCGCTGGCCAAGCGGGTGACGGACTGGCCGCAGGCCATGCTGGGCTTCGTCTTCTCCTGGGCGGCGCCGACCGGCTGGGCGGCCGCGACGGGCACGCTGCCGCCGGCCGCCTTCGTGCTCTGGCTTGCCGCCTTCTTCTGGATCCTGGGCTACGACACGATCTATGCGCACCAGGACCGGGAGGATGACGCCATCGTCGGCATCGGCTCCTCCGCCCTGACGCTGGGGGAGCGGACCCGGCCCTTCCTGGTGGTGTGCTACGGTCTGGTGCTGGCGTTGCTGGTGGCGGCGGGGCTGCTGGCGGGGCTGCGCTGGCCCTTCCTGCTCGCCATGGTGCTGCCGGCGGTGCTGCTGGCGCGGCAGGTGCTGACGCTGCGGCTGGACGATCCGGGGCATTGCCTGGCCCTGTTCAAGTCGAACCGCGAGGTCGGGCTGGCCATCGCCCTGGCCTTCCTCCTCGGGCGGCCATAGAGCCTTCGCCCCGGAGGGGCTGATCCGCGCCCGCGCCCGGTGCCGCCCCGCGGTGATCTGCTCTAAGCCTCCTGCCAGGGGAGCTTCCCCCGGCAGGACGATCCCGGAAGGGCGGTGGGGATGGCGGTGACGGACAAGCCTTCGGCGGAGGATTTCATCCGCGCTCAGACCGCCCTCGCCCGCCCGGCCCTGGTGCCGGAGGTGGAGCTCTATCTCGCCACCGAGATCACGCCGATCTGGAAGGCAACCGAGACCTGGCTGGCGGCGGAAGGGGTGGAGCCGCCCTTCTGGGCCTTCGCCTGGCCGGGCAGCCAGGCCCTGGCGCGGCTGGTGCTGGACGAGCCCGCCCGCGTGGCGGGGCGCCGGGTGCTGGATTTCGCCGCCGGGGGCGGTCTGGCCGCCATCGCCTGCCACAGGGCCGGGGCCGCCCTGGTGGAGGCGGCGGAGCTCGACCCCCTGGCCTGCGCCGCCATCCGGCTGAACGCGCGGCACAACGGGGCGGATTCGGTGCGGGAGTTCTGCGGCGACGTGGTGGGCGCGCCGGGGCGCTGGGATGTCATCCTGGCGGGCGATGTCTGCTACGAGGCACCGATGACCCGGCATATCCTGCCGTGGCTGCGCGGCCTCGCCGCGGGCGGGGCAGAGGTCTGGCTGGCCGATCCGGGCCGGGCCTATCTGCCGCGCGAGGCCCTGGCGCCCGGACCGCGCTACACCGTGCCGGTGACGCGGGAGCTGGAGGACCGCGACACGCGGGAGGTCACGGTCTGGCGCGTGCTGCCGCCCGGGTGAGCCACTCGTGAGCCCCCCATGGGCTACTCGACCTGCCGCTTCTCCAGCTTCCGCGCCAGGGTACGGCGATGGAGGCCGAGGCGGCGGGCGGATTCGGAGACGTTGAACCCGGTTTCCGCCAGGGTCTGGTGGATGCGCTCCCATTCCAGGGTCTTGATCGAGGTCGGGCGCTGGCTGAGCGGCGTCTTGACGTTGCCGGCGGCCTTGCCGAAGGCTTCCTCGATGTCGTCGGTGTTGGAGGGCTTGGCGAGGTAGTGGCAGGCCCCGAGCTTGATGGCCTCCACCGCCGTGGCGATGCTGGCGAAGCCGGTGAGGACCACGATCAGCATCTCCGGATCATGCTCGTGCAGGACCTGGACGCAGGCGAGGCCGGAGGCGCCGGAGAGCTTCAGGTCCACCACGGCATAATGCGGCGTGCGGGTCTGGAGAAGCTCCTCCATCTCCTCCAGCCCGGCCGCGACCAGGACCTCGTAGCCACGGCGCTCGAAGGAACGGCGCAGGGTGCGGGAGAAGCTGGCATCGTCCTCGACGATCAGCAGAAGGCGCTCATCGGGCATCATCGTCTTGCTCCTCCGGCTCCTCGCCGATGGCGATGGCGGCCAGGGGCAGGGTCAGGGTCACGGTGGCCCCCCGCCCTGGCCGGTTGCAGGCGGTGACGGTGCCGCCCAGCTTGCGGGCGACATTGACCACGAGGAAAAGGCCCAGCCCGCCGCCGGTGCGGCCCTTGGTGGAGCGGTAGGGGCTGCCGAACTCGGCCAGCATCCCCGGGGCGAAGCCGGGGCCGTCGTCGCTCACCTCCAGCAGCAGGTCGTCGCCATCGCGCAAGGCGGTGAGGTGCACCGCGGGCGAGGGCGCCTCCTGCGCATTGACCAGGAGGTTGGCCAGGACCTGCTTCAGCGCCGGATCGGCCACGATCGGGATGTCCTCCGCCAGCTCGTTGCGGAAGGTGAGGCCGAAGCCGGGATGGGCAAGCTCCCATTCATGGAGGAAATCCTCCAGGAAGGCGCCGATGGTGGTGAGCGCCGGGGCCTCCCCCTCGCCTCCCCGGCGGACAGGAGGATGCCGCCGATGATCGACTTGCAGCGGTCGATGGCGGCCTGCATCTCCTCGATCTCCCCCTGCAGGTCCGGCATCTCCCGCAGCGCGGGCATGCGCTGCCAGTCGCCCAGGATGACGGAGACGGTGGCGAGCGGCGTGCTGAGCTCGTGCGCGGCGCCGGAGGCGAGCAGGCCCATGCGGATGATGTGCTCCTCCTCCACCGCCTGCTGCCGCATATGGGCGAGATGGGCGTCCCGGTCCCGCAGATTGCCGCTGATGCGGGTGGTGAAGACCATCAGCAGCACGGCGACCAGGATGAAGCAGACCAGCAGCCCGTAGAGGTGCAGGGTGAAGAGGTCCGCGCCCAGGCTGTCCGGCAGGAGCAACGGGCGGTAGTCCAGGGTCAGGCCGAGGAAGCAGGCGATGGCGATGGCCACCACGGCCCAGGCGCCATGCTGTTCCAGCAGCACCGCCGCCAGCGTGACCTGAAGCAGGTAGAGGGAAACGAAGGGATTGGTCATCCCGCCGCTCAGGTAGAGTTGCACCGTCAGGGCGGCCACGTCGAAGGCCAGGACCAGGAAGAGCTCCAGCCCCCCGACAGGGGTGCTCAGGCGCAACCGGAGCAGGCTCAGGAGGTTCAGCGCGATCAGCGCGGCCACCACCAGGGCCATCTGCCGCAGTGGCAGGTCGATGCCCAGCCCGTAGCGGACGGTGCCGATGGTCAGCACCTGTCCCACCACCGCCACCCAGCGGAGCTGGACGAGCTGGAGCATATTCTTGCTGCCGGTCTCGTCCCGCGAAAGCGGGGCTGGGCCGGAGTGAGCGGGCCGCGGGATGCCTGCATCGGGCCTTCCGCCTCGGGCCGGGCCCGCCGGCGGCGCCGGACCGGGGTGCGCTCCGCTGTGCTCGGGGATGGCATCCGCCCGTCCTACCCCCGGGCGCCCCTTGCGGCGAGGGGGACTCGGCCGGGCGCGGGTCAGGTCTGCGATACAGGGCGGGTTCCGCGCCGATCCGGAAGCGGCCACGAAACGACGCGGCCGGCGGCGGTCAGGCCCGTCGCCGGACCCGCCATTCCTCCCGCGCGACATAGGCGATGGCGGCGGCCACCATCAGCGCCAGGGCATACCAGGTGATCGCATAGACCAGATGGTTGTTCGGGAAGCGGATCACCGTCAGCCCGCCGACCGGCAGCCCACCCGGGTTGGGGGTGGAGTCGGCATCGATGAAATAGGGCGCGACCGGCCCCTGGAGGCCACGGGCGGCGGCGATGGCGGCCACGTCGCGGGAATACCAGCGCCCCTCCGCCGGGACGTTGCTGCGCAGGAAGCTGCCACCGGGTTCGGTGATGCGGAGCAGGCCCGTGACCGTGACGGGGCCGGTCACCTGCCCTTCCGCGCGGCTGGCCGGGTCGCGCCGGTCGCCCGGGACGAAGCCACGGTTGACCAGGACGGTGAAGCCCGACTCGCCCTGGAGCGGGGTGAGCACCCAGAAGCCGGGGCCCAGGTTGGTGTTGGCCTGGGCCAGCGTTTCCCGGTCGTGAAGGAAGCGGCCGGCGATCCGGACATGCCGGTATTCGTCCCGCGCGGCGGTGACGCCCGGCCAGGCATCCGGTCCGGGCGGAGCGGCGGGCGGGGCCTGGACGCGGCTCTCGACCCGCTGGATCAGGTCGAGCTTCCAGGCGCGGCGCTCGACCTGCCAGGTGCCCAGCGCCACCAGCCCGGCAAAGGCCAGCAGCGCCAGGATGCCCATCAGGAACAGGCGGGCCGCGGAATGGCGTTGCCAGACCTCCCCGGCCTCTTCCGGGCCATGGCCCCGTGGTTCAGTCCCCATGGATGAAGGCAGGCCCTGGCCTCAGGGCATGTTCTTCATGTCATGGATGCTCATGGGCATCATGTTGTTGTTCAGGTGGTACATGACCCAGAGCGAGCCCGAGAGGGTGATGACGACCAGAACGATCGTGAAGATCAGTGCCAGCATGGTCCAGCCGCCCTCGGAGCGGGAGTTCATGTGCAGGAAGTAGATCATGTGCACGATGACCTGGACCGCCCCCAGCCCCATGACCGCCATGGCGGTCACCCGGGGATCGGCGAAGACATCGCCCATCACCAGCCAGAAGGGGATGGCGGTGAGGATGACCGACAGGACGAAGCCGGTCAGATACCCGCCATAGGTACCGTGATAGCCGCTGTCGTGATGGGCGTCATGGCCATGGCCGCCATGACCATGGTCATGACCCTGCTGGTGCGCGGTTGCGTGCGAGCTCATTGCAGCACCCCGAGGAGATAGACGAAGGAGAAGACGCCGATCCAGATGACGTCCAGGAAGTGCCAGAACAGGCTGAGGCACATCAGGCGGCGCTGGTTCGCCTCATGCAGGCCGAAGCGGGCCACCTGCACCATGAGGGTGAGCAGCCAGATGATGCCCACCGTGACGTGCAGCCCGTGCGTGCCGACCAGCGTGAAGAAGGAGGACAGGAAGGCGCTGCGCTGCGGCCCCGCCCCTTCCGAGATCAGGTGGTGGAACTCATAGAGCTCCAGCCCGAGGAAGGCGGCGCCGAACAGGCCGGTGACGAGCAGCCAGAACAGCACCGCGCCCTTCTGCTGCTTCATCATCGCCAGCATGGCGAAGCCATAGGTGATGGAGGAGAACAGCAGCATCGCGGTGTTGAGCGCCACCAGCGGCAGGTCGAACAGCTCCGCCGGCGTGGGGCCGGCGGCAAAGCTGCGGCCCAGCACGCCATAGGTGGCGAAGAGCACCGCGAAGATGAGGCAGTCGCTCATCAGGTAGATCCAGAAGCCCAGCATGGTGCTGGCCCCCGGATGCGCGTGCTCCTCCTCGGTGACGTAGAAGGAGACCTTCTCCCCGATGGGGTTCCCCAGGGCGGGATGCAGGGAATGCGAGCTCATGCGCCGGTCACTCCCCCGCCGCCATGGAGGCCAGGCGGGCCTGTTCCGTCCGCGCCACAACATCCGCCGGGATGTAGAAGTCGCGCTTGTAGTTGAAGGTGTGGGCGATGGCGGCGACCAGGATGGCCACGAAGCTCAGTGCCGCCAGCCACCACATGTACCAGATCATCGCGAAGCCGAAGACCAGCGAGAAGCCGGCCAGGATGATCCCGGCGCCGGTGCCCTTGGGCATGTGGATCGGGCGGTAGCCGCTCTGCGGGTGCTCGTGGCCGCGCTGCTTCATGTCCCACCACGCGTCATGGCTGTGGATGACCGGGGTGAAGGCGAAGTTGTACTCCGGCGGGGGCGAGGAGGTCGCCCATTCCAGGGTACGGCCGTTCCAGGGATCGCCGGTCAGGTCGCGCAGCTGCTCGCGCTTCATGAAGCTCACCACCAGCTGGATGATGAAGCTCAGGATGCCGATCGCGATCAGGAAGGCGCCGAAGGCGGCGATGATGAACCAGATCTGCAGCGAGGGGTCGTCGAAGTGGTTGACGCGGCGGGTCACGCCCATCAGCCCCAGGACGTAGAGCGGCATGAAGGCGAAGTAGAAGCCGATCAGCCAGAACCAGAAGGACATCTTGCCCCAGAAGGGATCGAGCTTGAAGCCGAAAGCCTTGGGGAACCAGTAGGTGATGCCGGCCAGCATGCCGAAGACCACGCCGCCGATGATGACGTTGTGGAAGTGGGCAATCAGGAACAGCGTGTTGTGGAACTGGAAGTCGGCCGGGGGAATGGCGAGCATCACGCCCGTCATGCCGCCGATGGTGAAGGTGACCATGAAGCCCACGGTCCACATCATCGGCACCTCGAACCGGATGCGGCCGCGGTACATGGTGAAGAGCCAGTTGAACAGCTTGGCACCCGTCGGGATCGAGATGATCATCGTCGTGATGCCGAAGAAGGAGTTCACGCTGGCGCCGGAGCCCATGGTGAAGAAGTGGTGCAGCCAGACCAGGTAGGACAGGATGGTGATCACCACCGTGGCGTAGACCATGGAGGTGTAGCCGAAGAGGCGCTTCGAGCAGAAGGTGGAGACCACCTCCGAGAACACGCCGAAGGCCGGCAGGATCAGGATGTAGACCTCAGGATGGCCCCAGATCCAGATGAGGTTGACATACATCATGGGGTTGCCGCCGAGGTCGGCGGTGAAGAAGTTCGTCCCCACATAGCGGTCGAGCGAGAGCAGGGCGAGCACCGCGGTCAGCACCGGGAAGGCCGCGACGATCAGCACGTTGGTGCAGAGCGCGGTCCAGGTGAAGACCGGCAGCTTCATCATGGTCATGCCCGGCGCGCGCATCTTCACGATGGTCGCGATCAGGTTGACGCCCGATAGCAACGTGCCGATGCCCGCGATCTGCAAGGCCCATATGTAGTAGTCCACCCCGACCCCGGGATTGGCCTCGTAGCCGGAGAGCGGCGGATAGGCGAGCCAGCCGGTCTGGGCGAATTCGCCGATGAACAGCGACATCATCACCAGGACGGCGCCGGCCGTGGTCATCCAGAAGCTGAAGTTGTTCAGGAAGGGGAAGGCCACGTCCCGGGCACCGATCTGCAGCGGCACCACGAAGTTCATCAGGCCCGTCACCAGCGGCATGGCCATGAAGAAGATCATGATCACGCCATGGGCGGTGAAGACCTGGTCGTAGTGGTGCGGCGGCAGATAGCCCTCGGAGCCGTTGAAGGCGATGGCCTGCTGGGTCCGCATCATGACCGCGTCGGCGAAGCCACGCAGCAGCATGATGATGGCCAGGATCACGTACATGACCCCGATCTTCTTGTGGTCCACCGAGGTGAACCATTCCTTCCAGAGATAGCCCCAGAGGCGGAAATAGGTGAGCGCGCCGAGCACGGCGAGACCGCCGATGGCCACGCCGATGAAGGTCACGATCAGGATGGGTTCGTGATACGGAATCGATTCGAGCGAGAGCCGCCCGAACACGAGTGTCGCGAGGTCCGTGCTGGAGGACATGGGTCTACTCTGTCACTTCGTGATCGAAGGCCGGACCCTGGAAGGTCCGGCCGGTTTCACGGGCCACCGAGGCTCCTCCGAAGCCAGAGGGGCAGGCACCCGGTGGGATGGGTCGGCCGCCGGCGGGAAGCCGGCGGCGGGGGCGGGGATCAATTCGCGGCCTCGGCCTGGGCGCGACCATAGGGGTCGGCGGGGGTGCAGAGAGCCATCACGTAGCGCTGGCGGGGCGCGTTGCGGTCGGCCTCCCGGCTTTCCGCGGCGCCGCTGCGCGATGCCGCCGGACGGCTGGCCACGTTGAAGGTGCCTGCCGGGCCGAGCCCGCCATTGGCGTCGATGCGCATCATCTGGCTCTGGCACATCCGGCTGGTGTCGACGCAGCGGTCCAGGATGGCGGCGAAGAGCTCAGGATCGACGGTGCGGAAGCGGCGCACCGGCTCCTTCTGGCTGGGTCGCTCCAGCTGCAGATAGACGGCGCGGGTCAGGTCCTCGCTCGAGGTCTTGGCCTCCACCACCCAGCGGCCGAATTCCTCCTGGCTCATGCCCTTGAACTGGAAGTGCATGTCGGAGAAGCCGGCGCCGCTGTAGTTGGCCGAGAAGCCCTGGTAGCTGCCGGGCTTGTTGATCACCGCGTGCAGCTTCGTCTCCATGCCGGGCATGGAGTAGATCTGCCCCGCCAGGGCCGGGATGGAGAAGGAGTTCATCAGGGCCGAGGAGGTGATCCGGAAGTTGATCGGCACGTCCACCGGGGCGGCCACCTCGTTGACCGTGGCGATCCCCTGCTCCGGGTAGATGAAGAGCCACTTCCAGTCGAGGGACACGACCTGGATCTCCAGGGGCTTCATGTCCTCCGTCACCGGCCGTTCCGCGTCGATGCGCGCCAGCGGGCGGAAGGGGTCGAGCAGATGGGTGCTGACCCAGGTTATGGCGCCCAGCGCGATGATGATCGCCAGGGGCATGGCCCAGATGACCACCTCCAGGGCCGTGGAATGGTACCATTCCGGATCGTACTTCGCCTTGGAGTTCGAGGCGCGGTAGCGCCAGGCGAAGATCAGGGTCAGCAGGATCACCGGGACGATGATCAACAGCATCAGGAAGGTGGAGATCACGATCAGGTCACGCTGCTGGACAGCAACATCACCCGACGGATTCAGGACCACCATTTTGCAGCCGGACAGCAGCGCGGCCAGCGCCACCAGGGGCAGGGTACGCAGGATCTTGGAGGGCATGCCACTCGATCGTGAAACTATGGTGCGATGCACAGCTTCTACGGAAGGACGGGCGCCGGAGGGATTGGACATTTTGTCCAATGGACGGTGGCTCGCCACGTATGCTGAGCTCTGCGACAATGCCTATAGGCTTGGGATCGAATCGGCAATCTTTCCGTGACGGAGACTGTCAACCCGCCGTGAGGATGCCAGGATACCCAGGCCGGCAAGTCGGAACGGGGAGGGTGGAATCTTGGTAGCGGTCACAGAAAGGCGCGGCATCCCGAACTCGACGGAACTGGAACGGGATGCCCGGCGGGTCCATGAGGATGATCACGCCGTCTCCCCCGCGGAGATCGCGCTCGGCGTCGTTATCGGGCGCATGTCGGAGTTCTTCGACTTCTTCACCTATGCCCTCGCGTCGGTTCTGATCTTTCCCCGATTCTTCTTTCCGGACACCGATCCCACCTCGGCGATGCTGGCCTCCTTCGCCATCTTCTCCCTGGCCTTTATCGCCCGGCCGATCGGCTCATTCATCTTCATGGCCGTGGATCGCACCTATGGCCGGGGGGTGAAGCTGACCATCGCCCTTTTCCTGCTGGGCGGCGCCACCGCCGCGATCAGCTTCCTGCCCAGCTATGCCGAGAAGGGCGCCGCGGCTGTGGTGTCGCTGGCGGTGTTCCGCTTCTGCCAGGGCCTGGCCCTGGGAGGCGCCTGGGATGGCCTGGCCTCGCTCCTCTCGCTCAACGCGCCGCAGAACAAGCGTGGCTGGTATGCGATGATGCCACAGTTGGGGGCTCCCCTGGGCTTCATCCTGGCCGGCGCGCTCTTCGCCTTCCTCGCCACCACCTTGCCGGAGGCGGATTTCCAGGAATGGGGCTGGCGCTACCCCTTCTTCGTGGCCTTTGCCATCAACGTGGTGGCCCTCTTCGCCCGCCTGCGCCTCGTGGCCACGCGGGAATTCTCCTCCCTGCTGGAGCGTGAGGAGCTGGAGGCCGTCCGGGTCACGGAGATGCTGCGCGCGAACGGTCGCAACGTGCTGATCGGCGCCTTCGTGCCGCTCGACTGCTTCGCCCTGTTCCATCTGGTGACGGTCTTCCCACTGGCCTGGATCGTGCTGCACACGGACCGGAACGCGGGGAACTTCATCCTGGTGCAGATGCTGGGGGCCGCCCTCTGCGCGGTCACCGTGGTCATCTCCGGCCTCCTGGCCGACCGGATCGGGCGGCGGAAGCTGCTGGGGATCGGCGCCGTGCTGATCGGTGCCTTCAGCTTCATCGCCCCCTTCCTGCTGGGTGGCGGACGGAGCGGGGAGGAGACCTTCGTGCTGCTGGGCTTCGGCCTGCTGGGCCTGGCTTTCGGCCAGGCCAGCGGTGCCGTCGCCTCGAATTTCGAGCGCCGCTACCGCTACACGGGCTCGGCCATCACCTCGGACATCGCCTGGCTGATTGGCGCGGGCTTCGCGCCGCTGGTGGTGCTGGCCCTGTCCAACTGGTTCGGGCTGGCGGCGGTGGGCGCCTATCTTCTGTCCGGCGCGGTCTGCACCGTGGTCGCCCTGGCCACCAACCGACAGTTTGAGACGCGCGACCGGTAGGCCGGAACGGGGCCCCGTCCTGGGTCCCACCCCCCACTCGGCAGAAGATGAAAAACCCTCGGGAGAACCGTTCTCCCGGGGGTCCTTTTCTGTTCTGCCCGCGGACATGCGCCTCAGCGAATCGGGCTCGGAAACAGATAGAAAAAGGGGGAAGCAAAGCGGGAATGGTGGAGCTGAGGGGAATACCTCGGCCCTTCCGGATCAATATCTTAGCCCGGAAACCGCCTCTCCGCAGTCCCATGCAATCTCAACGGCTTACCCGGCCGCTGTAAACCGCAGATCCTCGCCAGACCACCGCGATGGGCAACGGAATACCACACTCAGCGCGGGTGCGGTAGCGGATTTGCTGGCGCAGCAGATCGAGACCCTGGCCAGGGAGCTGATCGGCACCGATCCCACCAGCCGCCGGCCCGGCACGCTCCGCTTCCGTTCGCGCGGCAGCCTCGCGGTGGCGACCGCCGGCGCCGAGCGCGGGAGCTGGTACGACCATGAGGCCGGTGACGGCGGCGATGCCCTGGCGCTGGTCGCGCACCTGCGCCGCTGCTCCATGGGCGAGGCCTATGCCTGGGCGCTGGAATGGCTCGGCATGGCGCGCGGTGCCCAGATACCGCAGCAGCGCCCCCTCCCTGCCGCCAAACCCCTGACCGCGGTGCGGACCCCTGACACCATCGACCTCGCGCGGCGCCTCTGGAGCGAGGCGGGGGCGGCGCCGGGGACGCTGGTGGAGGCCTATCTCGCTTCGCGCGGCCTGACGCTGCCCTGGGACGCGCCGCTACGCTTCCATCCGAGATGCCCGCGCGGTGGCGATCGGCTCCCCGCCATGCTGGCGTTGATGACGGACCCGGCCACGGCCGAGCCCTGCGGCGTGCATCGGACCTTCCTGGCCCCGGACGGGCGCGGCAAGGCGCCGGGGCAAGCGAAGATGATGGCGGGCCATGCCGGCGTCATCCGCCTGGTGCCGGATGAGGAGGTGCATGACGGCCTCGGCCTGGCCGAGGGGATCGAGACGGCGCTGGCGGTGATGCAGCGGATCGGCTGGCGCCCGGTCTGGGCCGCCACCAGCGCCGGCGGCATCGCCCGCTTTCCCGTCCTGTCCGGCATCGCCGCGCTGACGATCTTCGCCGATGCGGACGATGGCGGGGCCGGGATGGAGGCGGCCCGGAAGTGCGGGGAGGCCTGGAGCGCCGCGGCGGAGGTGCGCATCCTGGCCGCGCCGCCCGGTGAAGACTTCGATGACGCCTCGCGGAGGGCTGCCTGATGGACGGGCTGCCCCCCTCCCCCGAACAGGCCCTGGAAGCCGCCGGCGCCATCGTTACCCGCTTCGTGCCGAAGCCGGTCGGCCGGTTCCAGGTGCGGTCCTTCAACCAGTGCCGGGTGGATCACGCCAGCCGCTACCTGATCAAGGGCATCCTGGCGCCGCGCGACTTCGGGCTGATCTTCGGGCAACCCGGCTGCGGCAAGAGCCTGGTGGGGCCCCTGCTCTGCCACGCGGTGGCGGAGGGCCGGCGGGTCTTCGGCCGGCGGACCCGCAAGAGCCGGGTGCTCTACATCGCCGCCGAGGCCGGTGCCGACATGGAGGTGCGGTTCTGCGCCATGCGGGAGCGGTATGGCGACGTGGAGGGCCTGGACCTGATCGCGGTGCCGATCGACCTGCAGGACCAGAACAGCGGGGATCTCGAATACCTGCTGGCCGAGATCGCCCGGCTCAAGCCCGACCTGATCGTGGTGGACACCATCGCCGCAGCCTTCCCCGGCCTGGAGGAGAACGAGGCGCGGGACATGGGCCGGGCGGTGCGCATCCTGCGCAGCCTGACCGAGCCGTCCGGCGCGGCCGTGCTGGCGATCCACCACGCGCCGAAGGAAGGCAACACGCCGCGCGGCTGGGGCGGCCTGAACGGCGATGCGGACGTGACCATGCGTGTGGAAGGGCAGGACGATCAGCCCCGCAGCGTCACCTTCGGCAAGAACCGGAACGGCCCGAGCGGGCACGCCTTCACCTTCGGGCTGGAGCTGGTGGAGCTGGGCGAGGACCAGGACGGCGACCCGATCCGCCGGCCGGTGGCGGTGGAGCTGGACGAAGAGGACCGGCAGAAGCCGCGCGGCAAGCCGCTCAACGACAACCAGATGGGGTGGCTGCGGGACCTTCAGAGCCTCTTCGCCACGCCGGATCTGGCCGTGATCCGAGCCCCTGCTCCGGACGCGCGTGGGGTGCCGACCCTCACGCGAGATCAGCTCCGCGTGGGATTGCGTGAGGCGGGAAGGTTCGAGTTGGACCGAAACGGGAACCTGACGGAGAAAGACCGCGGCAAGCTCCGGGACATGCTCAATGCACTGAAAGATAAGGGAAAAATTGGCCTGTCTGCCGATCTGGTTTGGCTCCTATGACGGGCGACACCAGGCCACGTGTGACGCGTGTGATTTGCGTGAGAAACCGCGTGAGAAGTTTTCCGGGGTCCGCGTGTGATGCGTGTGACGCGTGTGGTCCCCCTTTAGGGGGGACCACACGCGTCACACGCGACGTTCGCCCCGCCATTCCGGCACTTGGAAGAGATGGCCGAGAGGGTGAGGAGGTTGAGCCCGAGCCATCGCGATCCTGAACGGTTCCACGAAGAGAAGTCCGAGCTGGCGGCCGAGCTGCGGCGCCTGGCGCGGCAGTGGAAGGCGGCGTGACCAGGGCGGGTCACGCCCCGCGACCCGCCCGCTCCCCCTCCCGGGGAGCGGGAGCCCTCCCCCTCCGGGTCCCTCTCCCGATCCGGGGCAATGCCGGTGGCAAAGGTGCACGAGTTGCCTAGGTACGACCCCGCCCTAGGGGGTTCCGCTTCCGCTTCGCGGAGAATGGCGGATAGCCGCCAGTTTTCGCCCCTCGGAGGGCCGTTCTAGCCGCGCGAGACAGGCGGAGGGGTTCCGTTTCGGGATGGCTGGCCCGGCCTGGGGGTTCCGGTTGATAGCGGCAACTCTGGACTTTCGGTGATCGTTCCTCCAATGTGCCGAAACCGCCGGACAGATGCCGTGTCCGTGCGGGGCTTGGCCAGGCCCACGCATCCATATGACAGGTATGACGGAAACCCCGATCCGCTTTCGCCCCAACCTCCGCAAGGCTTTGGAGGTCGTGCTATGGTGCGCCAGCAAGCGCGGCTCAGCCGACTTCCATACTGTGCTGAAGGTGCTGTTCGGTGCTGAGATCCAGCACCTGAACGCGTGGGGACGCCCGATCGTGGGGGATACCTTCCACGCCATGCAGTTCGGGCCGGTCGCTGTGGGCACTTACGAACTCATGAAGCGCGAACCTCTCGCGCTAGAGGCTCTCGGTGATCCAGATCCCCCCTTCAAGGTGAAGGGCTACACTGTGACCCCGCTTAGAGCCCCGGATCTGGAAGCCTTTTCCCAGAGTGAGCTTGACGCTCTGGAAGCTGGCTGGGTCGAGTTCGGTCACCTGCCTTTCATGAGCCGAACCGAGGTATCTCATCAGCATCCTGCATGGCAGCGCGCTTGGGATATCGGCCGCAACCGCATGGATTGGGCTGATTTCCTGGAAGGGGAAAACGCTACTCCTGAGGCCAGGGACGATTTGGCGGAAGTGGGGCTGGCGCTGCGACTGTGATCCTCCTGCGGCCTGGCGATGTAGTTGCGATCTTCGATGGCACGACCCGGCCGCCGAAGACCAAGCGCATAATTGCGGTCTCAGTTGGCGAAGGTTGGTTCCTGCGCATCAACACGAGATCAATCTGGCGGCCTCATCTGTCCATGACGGTACGCGCCAATCCCGGCTGTATCGAGCATGACAGCTTCATCGAGCTTCGCGGCCTTCTGGATATGGACATGGCCGGTCTAGCGGAGATGTTGGATCGTCAGGAAGCTGCGGTAATTGGCCGAATTAGCGCGGGAACAGCTCGCTCCATCATCCAGGCGGTGCAGACAACCCCGACCTTTCGTGCAACGGAAGCAGCTCGTATCGCCGAAGATCTGCGCATTTTAGCGGGTATTCCATAGCGGGAATTCCCGCTTTCGGGGGAAGGACAGGAGATAGCCGGATTTCCGGCTATCTGGTCAGTTCCGCCAAGTCTGCTTGAACTCCTGATCGAACCACATTTCAGCAATGTGGAGGGGCCCCATGGTCGCCCTGAATGTCAGGTAGTGCGAGTAGCCCTTCTCACTGAGCCATGATCTGAAATCGGAAAAGCTCGGCTGATCCGTCGGCGGTTCAACGATGCCGCATTCCTGCGCCCACTCGTGGCATAGGTGGCGGATCGCGCGTTCCGCTTCGTCCTTCTTCATGTCCGATCCCCCGGCAGCGCCTTGTCGATCAGCCGCCGCACCGCCTCCGGCCGGGTCGGCGCATCGTCCTGCTGAGCAATCCAGGCATCCAGGCGCGCGAGGGCGAGCGGCTGGAGGCGGACCCCTATTAGGGTCCCGGTCTGCGCCGGGCGCTTTTTCGTGTTATCACGAGCTGACGGTTCCATGCGCTGGTGATAACACGAAACGGCCGAGCAAGGAAGGTTGAAGCTCCCTGCCCGGCCTGACCACAACCGCTCACATCAGGAGCAGGCAATGGCTACCCGCGCCCATAGCACACTCGTGCCTAGAAGAAGACAGCCCCTCCCCACCGCAGGGAGGGTTCACGCCCAGGCGGGCGAAGTGCCATCAGAACACTTGGCTGATTTCCCACACCTTTTCCCCCAGAAGGGGGAAAACCTCCTGCTGCCGGTACTCCTCACCATGGGGCTTACCGATCCTGGCTTTCCGGTATCGCGTCGCGCTGACGCAAAACTCCGCCATCAGCTCCACGTCATCATCGAGCGTGCGCTGGCGCTGCTGGATGCCCTCGACGGCGATCCGGACCTGGAGCCGGAGGCGATCGAGGCGGAGGACGATGAGGCCAGCAACCAGCCGGTGACGCTGGCCCCGGCATGGGTCCGCCCGGTGGCGATCCGCTCGGCGCGTGGAGGGCACGCGTGATGGCCGGTATCACCAGAAGATCCATCGCCCAACTCGCGGCCGGCACGGCGGCGGTGAGCTTCGCCGGGACGCCAGCACATGCCGTCCCGCACCCCGATGCCGAGGTGCTGCGCCTTTGCGCCGAGTGGCACACCGCCAAGGCGGCCGGTGACGCCCTCTATACCCAGGTGAAGAGCCTGGAGGACGAGCGGCGGCTGGAAGACGAGATCGACGCCGCCACCGATTGGCTGATCGGGGTGGAGAAGGGCCTGAAGACCCTGCCCGCGCGCACCCTGGAAGGGGTGAAAGCCAAGGCGAGCGTGGCTCGGCGCCTGGGGAATTCCGACCGGATGGCCCATGCCGTCATCGCCGACCTCCTGGCCCTGGGGGATGTGGCGTGATGGCAAGCGCGGACAGAAGAGCGAGCCACGGCGGCCCGGCACGCCTGGCGCAGGACCTGCCCGCCCTCTGGGCACAATACGATGCCGCCCCCCTCCGGATGGACGCGATCAACGTAGCCTACGAGGCCATCGACGGCCAGGAGAACACCATCCTGGCTGCGGAGCCCCGGACTTTCGCCGACATCGTGGCAGTGCTGCTGATCAGCACGAGCCGCCTCTACGCCATGAGCAGCAGCGTGATCGATGATGACGATGGCCCCGCCCTGGAGATGCTGGGGGATGTGCAGGCGCGGGCGGTCCGCCTGCTGGCGGATCTGACGGGGTGTGACCTCCGGTCATTCGCCGCCACCAAATACACCCGGCACGGGGTGGCAGCGCAGGACGGCCCGGCGCCCTGATCGAGCGGAAGGCGCATGTAGCGTTCTACATTGACGATCTTTGGGTAGAATGTTATCTGTAGGTAGGATTCTACCATTGGATGCCACACATGCCCAAGATCGATAGCCTGCTGGAGCGCACGTACGGGTCGCCAGAGGTCATCATTGCCACCGGCACCCCGGCGGCGCGCTTCCAGCAACGCTTCAAGGAAAGCGACCTTCTCGACGTGCTTTCGCCTGGCGTGCGGATCGGAGGACGCCGTCAGTTCCATCTCTCAGATATCTACTTGCTGCGGTTGGTGGAGGCCCTGGCGGGCCAAAACCGCCTCGACGTGAAGCCGGCCATCGCCATCCTGCGCGAGTTGCTGGGGCACGACCTGGGGGGCACCTACGACTACCGCGCCTTGTTCGGCGAAACGCTGAGCAAGGACGAGTTCTCCAAGATCCACGTGTTGCGCCACCGGCACCCCAGTGAATGGCCCGCGGAATGGCACGACCGGAACGACAGGAATGCCCAGCCGAAAGATTTCCCCGCGCAGCACTGGCTTGTGGCGCGCAAGTACCCGTTCGGCTGGCGAACGGCGGTCGGACGAGACGTTTCCGGCGCCATCGGCTCTCTCCCACACCCCGCCCCCGGGAGCGAGGGTGAGCCGGACAGCTCGTTGGCCATCATCGTCAACATGACCGCCGAGCTGTCCCGCGTCGATAACGCGCTGGCTGAGATGAGCGACGATTGATGCCAGCCTTGGACGACATTCAGGCCCGCGTCAGCATCGGCGAGATGCTGCTGATCGGTGATGTCGGAACGGACATCACCTTCAAGGGTATCGAAGCCGCACTGCGCCCGTTTGCGAATGCCGGACGCCTGACACTGCGCATCAACAGCCCCGGCGGCTCCCTGGTCGAGGCCAATGCCATCTACAATTCCTTGCGCCGCCATCCAGCCCGCAAGACGGTGGTCGTGGAAGGTATCGCCGCGTCGGCCGCTTCCCTGATCGCCATGGTCGGGGATGAAATCGTGATGCCGGCCAATGCCTTTCTGATGCTGCACCATCCCCGCGTCATGACCGGAGGAACCTCTGCCGACCTGCATGCGCAGGCCGACGTGCTCGCTCGTATGGAGGAAGCCTGCATCGCGATCTACGCGCAGCGCAGTCGGCAGACGCCGGAGCGAGTGCGCGAACTAATGGACGCTGAAACCTGGTTGACGTCACAGGAAGCCGTTGCTCTGGGCTTCGCGGACCGCATTGAGGCGCCCCTTGAAGCACAGGCGCATTTCGACCTTTCCCGCTTCACCAATGTGCCGAATGGCCTCGCCAAGGCGGGCGCTTCGGCTGCCGTGAACCATCCGGCCGCTGCCCCCTCCAAAGACGAGACCCATATGACCAAGGAAGCCCAGGAACCGATCGGCTCCATCGCCGATCTTCGCCATCTCGCTGTCAACACGCTCGGACTGAGCGACAGCGATGTGCTGAACATCGCCACCAGCCGGCCCCAGGCGGAATGGCGTGAGGCCATGATGGACGCCAAAGCGGCGCGCTCGCCGGCCCGCCCCGCCGGCATCATCAGCCCCACGCTCGACAACCCGCAGACCCGTATGCAGGCGATGACGGGCGCCCTGTCTGCACGGATGGGCGGCAAGCTCCCCACCTCCTCCGATCCGGCTCAGGCTTTCATGGCGATGCCGGTCGTAGAGATGGCGCGGGAGCTGCTGGAGACACGCGGTGTCGCCGCGCGCCGCATGTCGCGAGATCAGGTGATCGATGCCACCATGAGCTTCGGCGCCCACACCACCAGCGATTTTCCCAACCTCCTGACCAACGCCGGCAATCGCGTTCTGGCAGATGCCTACACGGCGAACACCTCGCCCATCCGATCGGCTCTCTGCCGCGTGCGGGACGTGCCCGACTTCCGCAAGGTGACCAATGTGCGGCTCGGCGAGTTCCCTGTACTGGACAAGATCCCGGAGCACGCCTCCGTCCCGTTCGGATCGGTCGGAGAGGTCGCCGAAGGCTACAAGGTGGACACCCACGCCAAGCAGTTCGGGCTGACCCGCGAGGCGCTGGTGAACGATGACCTGGGCGCTTTCTCGAACATGGCCACCTGGGCCGGTAGCGCGGTCGCCGAAACCGAGGCGCGTGTTCTGGTAGCGCTGCTGACCGCAAACAGTGGCGCGGGGCCGACCATGAGCGACGGCAAGGCCCTGTTCCATGCCGACCACGGCAATGTCGCTGGGGCGGCTGGAGTCCTGGAACTGAACACCCTGAGCACGGGTCGCACCGCCATGCGCCGCGCCAAGGGGTTGGACGGCACCACCAGCATTGCCGTTGCGGCGAAGTACCTGCTCGTTGCCCCGGAGAACGAGACCAAGGCTGAGCAGATCCTGCTCTCGGCTTTCCTGACCAGCCCCACCGACAGCAGCGTGGTCCAGTTCAACCCCATGGTCTCGAAGATGGAGCTGCTGGTGGAGCCACGGCTGACCGCGCTGCCCTGGTATCTCTTCGCCGATCCCGCGCTGGGGGCCGTCTTCGAGGTGGCATATCTGGCGGGAAGCAACCGCGCTCCTGAGTTCAAGACCTTCGAGGCGGCCGATTTCCTGGGCTATCGCTTCCGGGTGGTGCATGACTTCGGCGCCGGCGTGGTCGGCTGGCGCGGCGCCTACCGCAACGCGGGGGCCTGACCATGGCCGAGGCGGATCGGAACCTGACAGCACAGGACATCCTGGCGACGATCCGCCCGGCTGACCTGATGCGCGCTGTGGCCTTGCTGGATCGCGCCGCGCTCCGCTCCACGCGGCAGTTGCTCAACCTTCCTCCTGACGTGCCCAGCAATGTGCGCGGCAAGATCCGAGGGCGGGCCAACCGTGCGCGCGAAAGCGCCACGATGCTGCGTCGGCTGGCGATGGCCATGGAGGAAACGGCGGAGACTGCATGAAGGGCGCCACCGCCATCCCCTACTGGCCGCGCATCCTCCGCCGGGAGAATGCCGCGGCCTATCTCGGCCTGTCCGCGTCCCTCTTCGACCGCGAGGTGGCGGAGGGCCGCCTGCCGCCCCCGGTGACCATCTGCGCCACCGTGAAGGGCTGGGACCGCCACACCCTGGACGCCTGGATTGACGAGCGCAGCGCCGCGCAGGATGCGCCGGCCAACGATTGGGACGCCTGATCCGTGACCGAGTTCCGCCTCCGCTACGTCCACCGGGTGATGAAGAAGGGCCGCGCCTACCACTACTTCCGGCGGCCGGGCGCCCCGAGCCTGACACTCCCCGGCCTGCCCGGCTCCCGCGAGTTCATGCGGGCCTACCAGGATGCCCTGGACAGCAAGCCGGCGGCGATCGGCGAGGACCGGGCGGCGCCTGGCACGATGGCGGCCGTGGCGGCGTCCTGGTACGGCTCGCACCGCTACAAGAGCCTGCGCCCCGTCTCCCAGCGCACCTACCGGCGCCTGCTGGAGGGCTTCCTGAAGAAGCACGGCGCGAAGAAGGTCGCCACCATAGAGCCGCGGCACCTCCTGGCCATCCTGGACGAGCACAGCGGCACGCCGGCGCAGGCCAACGCCCTGCTCAACGTCCTGCGCCTCCTGCTGCAATTCGCCTTCGAGCGGGGCTTGCGGCGGGACAACCCGGCCCGGGACGTGAAGCGCCTGCGCTACAAGAAGAAGCCCTACGCGACCTGGAGCAAGGCGGATATCGCGGCCTTCGAGGCGCGCTGGCCGCTCGGCACCCGTGCCCACCTCGCCCTGGCACTGCTGCTCTACACCGGGCAGCGCCGCAGCGACGTGATCCGGATGGGGCCGCAGCACATCCAGGAAGGCGGCGTGGAGGTCGTGCAGGGCAAGACGGGGGCCAAGCTGACCATCCCCATGCACGCGGCCCTGAGCGAGGCCATCGCGGCCCATGGCGGCACCGGCGCGACCTTCCTGATGACCCAGGCAGGCGAGCCGTTCACGGGGACGGGGCTCTACAACTGGTTCACCGAGTGCGCGGACAAGGCAGGGCTCCGTGAGGGCCTGTCGCCTCACGGCCTGCGCAAGGCTGCCGCGCGTCGGCTGGCGGAGGCGGGCTGCACCCCGCACCAGATCGCGGCCATCACGGGTCACCAGACCCTGGCCGAAGTGGAGAGGTACACGAGGGAGGCGAACCAGAAGCATCTGGCGAAGGCGGCCGTGACCCATCTGGGCCGGCCTCAACTGACCGTAACGTGAACAGCGATTGGAAACCGATGGCAGTCGGTTTCCAATCAATGGAGAAATCTAATGCAAGATCATAGCGCTAAGCGGGTAGGTGGTGGAGCTGAGGGGAATCGAACCCCTGACCTCCTCATTGCGAACGAGGCGCTCTCCCATCTGAGCTACAGCCCCATGCCCGCTAAGGCGAGGCGGCTTATCCATCACGACAGGGCCGCCGTCAAGCACCCCTCGCGCTTGCTCCGCGTGCCATGGCCCCATACACCCTGCCTCGGCACCTCGGCGCGCGGCCGATACGCAATCAACACCGGGAAGGCGACCTATGGCGGCATTGTTCTGGCTCGTGGATCAGATCATCGGGATTTACATCTGGGTCCTGATCGCCGCAGCCGTCTTCAGCATGCTGACCGCCTTCGGCGTCCTCGACACGCGGACCCGGCTGGTCTGGGCGATCGGCGATTTCCTTTACCGGATCACAGAGCCGGCCCTGGCACCGATCCGGCGCTTCCTGCCGAATCTGGGAGGGATCGACGTTTCCCCGGTCATCCTGATCCTGGTCCTGCAGGCCCTGCGGATCTTCATCGCCACCACGCTCTGGCGCCTGGCCTTCTAGGGCGGATTCCCTTCGCCTTGGCCCAGCCCAGCCGCCCTCCCAGCCGCTCTGGCTCTTCGATGGGAAAGCACCTCGACCCGAGGGGTATGCCTGCGCATGACGGGGGCCGGGAGCCGGTGGCGTGAGCGGGACCGGCGCCTCCTCCCCCCTCGCGTGGCGGCCTGTGCCGAAGGGGCTGGAACTTCGGGTGCGGGCGCAGCCCAAGGCGCGGAAACCCGGCATCACCGGAGTGGTGGAAGGCGCGGACGGACCGCGCCTGCGGGTGGCCGTCTCCCCGGCGCCTGAGGATGGCCGCGCGACCCGTGCGGTGGTGGAGGCGCTAGCCGAGGCCCTGCGGGTGCCGCCCTCCGCCATCACCTTGCTGGCAGGCGCGGCCTCGCGCGAGAAGACCTTCCGAATCGAGGGCGAGGCGGGGAGCCTCGCCGCAATATTGGAGCAATGGGCATGACTGCCACGATCCTCGACGGCAAGGCGCTGGCGGCACGCCGGCGCGCGGCGCTGGCGGAGCGTGTGGCCGGGCTCGGCTTCCGCCCCGGCCTGCGCGTGGTGCGGGTGGGCGAGGACCCGGCCAGCGGCGTGTATGTGCGCAACAAGGACCGGGCGGCGAAGGAGGCCGGGTTCGACAGCGCCACGCTGCAACTGGCGGAGGCCACGACCGAGGCGGAGCTGCTGGCGCTGGTGCGGCGGCTGAACGACGACCCGGCGGTGGACGGGATCCTGGTACAGCTTCCCCTGCCCGCGCATATCCGCACGGATGCCGTGCTGGACGCGGTCGATCCGGCCAAGGATGTGGATGGGTTCCATCCGGTGAACCAGGGCGCGCTGGCGCTGGGGCGGCCGGGGCTGGCGCCCTGCACGCCGCGCGGCGTGATGCTGCTGCTGGAGGAGGCGAAGGTCTCCCCGAGCGGGGCGCGGGCGGTGGTGGTCGGGCGCAGCACCATCGTGGGCAAGCCGGTGGCGGCACTGCTGCTGGCGGCCAATGCCACGGTGACGGTGGCGCATTCGCGGACCCGCGACCTGGCGAGCGAGTGCCGGCGGGCGGAGATCATCGTCGCGGCGGTGGGCCGGGCGCAACTGGTGCGCGGCGACTGGGTGGCCAACGGGGCCACGGTGATCGATGTCGGCATCAACCGTGGGGCGGATGGCAAGCTGGTGGGCGATGTCGCCTTCGGTGAGGTGGTGGGCCATGCCGGGGCGGTCACGCCCGTGCCGGGCGGGGTCGGGCCGATGACCATCGCCTGCCTGCTGGAGAACACGCTGGACGCGGCGCTGGCCCGGCGCGGAGGCTGACGGCGCGCGGGATGCGCGCCATCGATGCGCTGCTGGCGGGCTGCTTCGTCCTGATCTGGGGCGCGGCCTTCAATGCCGCAAAGGTCGTGGTGTCGGACTGGCCGCCGCTCTGGGCGCTGGCGGTGCGCTTCACGCTGACGGCGCCGTTGCTGCTGGGGCTGATGCTGCTGCGGCGGCATCACCTGCCGCGCGGGGCGGACCTGTTGCGGGTGACGGGGATGGGGCTGCTCGGCACGGGCGGCTATCTGGCGCTGTCCTGGTCGGCGGCGACGCATGTGGCCTCGGGGATCACGGCGCTGATCTCGGCGTGCTCGCCGCTCTTCGTGGCGATGGGCGAGGTGCTGTTCCTCGGGCAGCGGCTGGGGCCGATGGCCTGGGGCGGGCTGGGGCTCGGCTGGCTGGGCGTGGCGGTGCTGGGGATCGGGCGCGCGGGGGCCGGGCTCGGGGCTGGCGAGGGGCTGGGCTTCGCGCTGGCGCTGTGCGGAGCGCTGGCGCAGGGGGCGGGCATCCTGCTCTTCGCGCCGGCGCGGGGGCGGGTGGATCTCTGGGCGGCGAGCTTCGGGCAGTCGGCGGTGAGCGCGGGGCTGCTGGTCCTGGCGGGGGTGCTGGAGGGGGCGCCGCCGGTGGCGATCGCGCCGGCCACAGCGCTGGCGCTGGGCTACTGTATCCTGCTGTCCGGGGTGATCGGCTATGGCATCATGTTCGCGCTGTTCCAGCGGCTGCCGGCTTCCACGGTGACGGCGCTGCAGCTTCTCGCGCCGCCGGTCGCGGTGCTGCTGGGCTGGGGCTTCCTGGGGGAGCGGCTGGGGTGGAGCGATCTGGCCGGCGGGGCGGTGACGCTGACCGGACTGCTGTTGCTGCTGCGCGCGCGGGTGCGGCCGGCGGGGCGGGGCTGAGCGCCCGCCCGGGGCGAAGGGTTGCGTGCGGGCGGGGGCGTTCATGCTTCGTTAAACATGAGGGCATAGGAACGGGGCATCGCCAGGAGGGCAGGTTGAGATCCTTCGAGAGGATCGGCCATGCCCGATTCCGCCTGGCGTTCGCCGTGCCAGTTCCCGTTGCAGGCATGCCGCCCGACGTGGCGGCCGCCGGGCTGGTGGTTGCCGCATTGGGCGTGGCGGCTGCTGATGATGGCGATCGCCTTCGTGTGGCTGCCCAACGGGGGCTGGAAGCTGGCGATCATGGGCGGCCTGGCGCTGTGGCCGGTGGTGAACCGGGCTGTCGTGCTGCTGGCCCAGGGCTGGGTGCGGCGGCTGGGTCCGCCGGACCCGGATGGGTGGCAGGGGTGGTAAAGGGCGCCCTGCCCCGTGTCATGCCGCCGCGCGGGAGATATGGGGCGCGATCGGTCCAATAGTCCCGCGCGTGAGGCCGGGCCGCGAAAGCCGGGGCTTTCGCGGCCCGGGATCAGAGGGCGCCGCCCTTGCGGCCGGCCATGGCGCCGAGGCGCAGGCGGAGGGCGTTCAGCTTGATGAAGCCCTGGGCGTCGAACTGGTCGTAGGCGCCCTGGTCTTCCTCGAAGGTCACATGCTTCATCGAGTAGAGGCTGTTGGGCGAGCGGCGGCCGGTGACGATGGTGTTGCCCTTGTAGAGCTTCAGGCGGACCTCGCCGCTGACGCTATGCTGGGACTGGTCCACCAGGGCCTGGAGCATGCGGCGTTCCGGCGAGAACCAGAAGCCGTTGTAGACCAGCTCGGCATAGCGGGGCATCAGGCTGTCCTTGAGGTGGGCGGCCTCGCGGTCCAGGGTGATGCTCTCCATCGCGCGGTGGGCGACGTAGAGAATGGTGCCGCCCGGGGTCTCGTAGCAGCCGCGGGACTTCATGCCGACGAAGCGGTTTTCCACGAGGTCGAGGCGGCCGATGCCGTTCTCCTTGCCGAGCGCGTTCAGCCTCGTGAGCATCGCGGCCGGGGAGAGGGCCTCGCCGTTGATGGCGACGGGGTTGCCCTGGTCGAAGGTGATGGTGATTTCCGTCACCTTGTCGGGGGCGTCCATGGGGCTGATGGTGCGCTGCCAGACGACCTCGGGGGGCTCGTCCCAGGGTTCCTCCAGGACCTTACCCTCGCTCGACGAGTGCAGGAGGTTGGCGTCCACGCTGAAGGGGGCCTCGCCGCGCTTGTCCTTGGCGATGGGGATCTGGTGCTGCTCGGCGAACTCGATGAGCTTCGTGCGGCTGGTGAGGTCCCATTCGCGCCAGGGGGCGATGACCTTCACGTCGGGCTTGAGGGCGTAGTAGGCGATCTCGAACCGGACCTGGTCGTTGCCCTTGCCGGTGGCGCCGTGGGAGACGGCGTCGGCGCCCATCTGTTCCGCGATCTCGATCTGGCGCTTGGCGATCAGGGGGCGGGCGATGGAGGTGCCGAGGAGGTACATGCCCTCGTAGAGCGCGTTCATGCGGAACATCGGGAAAACGAAGTCGCGGACGAACTCCTCCCGGAGATCATCCATGAAGATGTTCTCTTCCTTGATGCCCAGGAGCTTCGCCTTGTCGCGGGCCGGGCCGAGTTCCTCACCCTGTCCCAGATCGGCGGTGAAGGTGATGACCTCCGCCCCATAGGTCGTCTGGAGCCATTTCAGGATGACCGAGGTGTCGAGGCCGCCCGAATAGGCCAGCACAACCTTCTTCACGTCCTTCACACGCATTTCGCCGCCGGTCCTTGCTGAATGGGAATGCGAGGGCCGGTTTAGGCCCGTGCGGTGCGGCGGGGCAAGGCCGCGCGGGGCGCGGTTCATGGCCAGGAGAGGCGGACGGAGCGGGGGATGCGGCGGCGGCCGCCGGCGGTGCGGGCGATGGCCATCAGGGAGCGGAGGTTTTCGCGCGTCAGCGGCAGGGTGCGGAGCAGGCGGGCGACGGTTTCGGACAAAAGGGGATCGGGGAGCAGCCAGGGGGGCGCGGGGAGCGCCGCGCGGAGGCCGAGGCGGCGGATCAGGATGAGAAGGGGCATGCCGCCGAGGCGCGCGGCGAGGCGGGCGGCGCGGCAGATGGCGTGTTGCAGCAGGCGGAGGGGGTGGGAGGGGGGTGCATCCGCCAGAGCGCGGAGGAGGCGGTGCCAGAGGCCGGCATGGGTGAGGCGACGGAAGAAACGGGCGACGGTGTCGGGGCGGCCGTAGTGCGACGGGAGGGAAGCCCAAGGGGCGCCGGGGGTGGCGGCGTGGTGGAAGATGGCCTCCATCCGCGTGCGGAGGGAGGCGGTGCGGCGGCCCTGGGGGGCGAGAGGGGGAGGTGCGGAGCGAGGGCGGTCCAGGCGGGGTCGGAGAGGGTGGGGGGCATATGCAAACCTAGAAGCAACGCAAAATCCATACAGGAATTAAGTCCTATAATCAACAAAAATTAATCATTGCGGATTCGATTCTACGACTCAGAATTTATAAGATCATGTGTGCCCATTCCCAGGAGGAAAACATGCGTCTCAGAGTATTATTTATGACAATAATGTCGCTTGGGTACATTACTCCAAGATCGGCACATGCTGAATCTTTGATTTCAGCTTGTGCTAACGCAATAACATATACAACCATTGCAACGGCAGATGACTTGGCATTACAATACGCTTATCTTAAAATGAAAGTGGATAATTCCACATCATCGAACAATCCAGGGGGTGGAATAACGGTACCTATCTACGGCGTACCATTTACCCTTGGATACCAAGATGCTGTTTCGAGAACAAGAGATTTGTCTCAAACACTTGGTATTAATTGGGATATGCAAAAATCGTCAGCATATTTGGCGCGGTATGTCTCCGCTTCAAGTAATGAAGCGTTCAAGGATTGTGTATCGAAAGTGATATCAAGCAATCCACCTATTGCAATCGAAGTCCTTCAAGCAACAGAATCATTCGTCAGCTTAAAATTTCATATTGGCAAACAGCCAGCAGCAACCGCCCCATTAATTTTTAATGTCCAGTCAAATGGTAATTTCGCGCGCGGTTTACAGCGGGAGTGGACTGTTGCTGGCGGTGAACCGACGATCATCATTTCGCGCAGAAATCTTGCTACAGATTTAATGGTGTCAGCCCAGGTTGTCAATCAAGGAAGGGAATTGGGCAGCGAGGATATTGTCTTTCCACCATTCATTTCTACAACAACCAATTCAAAGCAAAATATCCGATACTCCAATCCAAGTCAGGCATCTTGCGGCAACCAGAGTGGACGTGCTCAAGAAGGATGGGGTGATCGGGTCAGTTTAAGTGCTGAAGAGGGCGAAATTTTTGATATTGCACGCATATCAGACGAAACTGTTTCGATGAAGAACGGCCGGGCAGACAAACCTTTTAGCAATACCGAATATCACATGGATATTATCGTAAAAGATCAACGGTTTATAGTTGCCGCCGCGTGGTGCAAACGGTGGAGTGATGAGCTTTATCAATGGACAGGTCGAATCAAAGTTCCATCCATAACCTATAGTTATGTAACGCAAGCCCCTGTCAACAATGGAGTTGATACAAATCAGATGTTTCCTGCCGCACAACTTAATTGATAAATGACACAAACCTCGAGGGCGTCCTTGTTTTCAAAGTATCACATAGAAAAGAATTGCAAGGTTGATTAAAGGGCACACTTTAATTTGGGTGAATCTAGGCAATCTGTTCAAGTTCAATTATTTAATTCTATTCTACACTTATTGTTTTGTCTAACGGGAGGTCCAGGAACCTCAGGTTCCTGGCGGATGGGGGTTCGGGGGCAAGGCGGAGCCTTCCCCCGAGGACGGCGCGAGGCCGGAACACCCCCTCCCCTCCCCCAGCGCAACACGCCCCAGCCTCAATCCAGCGGATCAAACGGAAACCCCACCGGCAGCAGGGCGCCACGATGGGCGGCGATGGTGCTGTCCAGGAAGGCGACGGCGGCGCGGAGGCGCGGGCTGCGGCGCAGGTCCTCGTGGAAGAGAAGCCAGAGGGGGAGCGGCGTCATGGCGCGGGGGGCGGGCAGGCGGCGCAGGCCAGGGTCGGATTCGCCGGAGAAGCAGGAGAGGAGGGTGGCGCCGAGGCCGGTGCGGGCGGCCTCCTGCAAGGCGTGCATGGAGTTGGCGCGGAGGATGATGCGCTCCGGCGGGATGAGGTCGGCCAGGTGGCGGTGGATGGCGGCGTGGCTGACGCTGTCGCCATAGGCGAGGAAGGGCTGGTCCTCGAAGGGGCGTGGGTCGTGGGCGGCGGCGTAGAAGGCGAAGGCGAGGCTGCCGAGGCGGCGGGCGACGATGCCGGGGGTGTCGGGGCGGGAAAGGCGGAGGGCGAGGTCGGCCTCTCTGCGTGAGAGGTCGAAGGCGCGGGCGTCGCCGACGAGTTCGACCTGGAGGCCGGGGTTCTGGGCCAGGAAGGGGGCGAGGCTGGGGGCGAGGAGCGACGTGGCGAGGTGGGGGGTGGTGGTAAGGCGGATGGTGCCGGTGAGGCCGGTGGGGGCGCCGTCGAGGCGGCGGAGGAGGCTGGTGACCTCGGCCTCCATGCGTTCGGCGGCGGCGAGGAGCTGTTCGCCGGTGGGGGTGGGGGTGAAGCCGTCCGGGGTGCGGGTGAAGAGGGGGGTGTCGAGGCCGCGTTCGAGGGATTCGAGGCGGCGGGCGATGGTGGTGTGATCGACGCCGAGGCTGCGGGCGGCGGCGGAGAGGGTGCCGCCGCGGCGCAGGGCGAGGAGGGTGCGGAGGCGGTCCCAGTCCGCGAGGGCGCGGTCGGGGCGGGGCGGCTGGGCGGGCGGGGATGGTGCGGGCGGGGGTGTGCGTTTCTGCGCGGGCATTGTGGGAAGAGGCACGTTTCCTGTGCGGCTGTCCACGACCATGGTGTGGGGTGTGTGAGACAGCAATGGAGCGGTCCGATGGCACAGGTGCCGGTTTGGTTACGGGGCGGGGCGATGCTGGCGGGGACGGCGGTGGCCTGGGGCGGGATGTTCGCGGTGACGAAGCCGCTGATGGGGGTGGTGGACCCGTTCACGCTGACGCTGTTGCGGTACGGGGTGACGGCGCCGGTGTTCCTGGCGCTGCTGGTGCTGGTGGAAGGTGTGGGTGCGCTGCGGCTGGAGGGGCGCGGGTGGCGGCTGTGGTGGCTGGGGACGCTGGGGTTTGCCGGGTTCGGGGTGCTGGCTTTCCTGGGGCTGCGGGTGGCGCAGCCGGAGCATGCGGCGGTGATCCCGGCGACGATGCCTTTGATCGCGGTGGCGGTGGCGGCGTGGCGGGCGCGGCGGTGGCCGGCGGGGCGGGTGCTGCTGGCGGTGGCGCTGGGGCTGGCGGGGGTGGTGCTGGTGGTGACGCGTGGGGCGCCGCTGGCGCTGGTGCATGGCGGGGCCGGGCGCGGGGAGGCGCTGATCTTCGTGGGGGCGTCGTTGTGGGTGTTCTACACGCTGGGGGCGGCGGCTTTCCCGGGGTGGTCGGGGCTGCGGTACACGGCGCTGAGCTGTTCGCTGGGGGTGGTGAGCATCCTGGCGCTGGACGTGGCGGCGTTTGCCGGCGGCTGGGCGCGGTGGCCGGGGGTGCGGTGATGGCGGGGGCCTGGCCGGAGCTGGGGTATCTGATCGGCGTGGCCTCGGTACTGGGGGTGCTGGGGTGGAATGCCGGGATGCGGGCGATGGGCGCGGCGCGGGGGGTGTTGTTCATCAACCTCGTACCGGTGACGGCCTTCGCGATCGCTGTGGCGGGCGGGCGTGTGCCGGTGGGGGCGGAGATGGCGGGCGTGGCGCTGGTGATCGCGGCGCTGGTGCTGAACAGCCTGGCGGGGGCGCGGGGTGCCGGGGCAGCGGCGCGGGAGGTGGTGCCGGCAGTGGCGCGGTGCGGGGCGGGGGCGGCCGGGGGCCGGTGAGCGTGCCGCTTCGAGGGCCGGTCCGGGGCGTGGTGGGGCGGTAGGGTCCCTGCCCGGCCGGCCTTGGGTGGCCGCCCGGGTGGGACCCGGGCGGCGTGGGGTTGGTCAGCCGGCGCTGGTGATGTTGTTGGCCTTGACCACCTGGCCCCAGCGGGCGTGGTCGCTGCGGACGAGCTTGTCGAAGCTTTCGGGCGTGCCGCCGCCGGGTTCGTCGCCCTGGCTGGTGATGCGCTCGCGCACGGTGGGGTCGGAGAGGGCCTCGTTGAGGGCGGCGTTGACCTTGGCGACGACCTCGGGCGGGGTGCCGCGCGGGGCGGAGATGCCGATCCAGGAGCTGACGATGAAGTCGTCGAGGCCCTGTTCCTTCGCCGTGGCGGCGTTGGGGAAGGCGGGGACGCGGTTCTCGCTGGTGACCATGATGGCGCGGATCTGGTTGGCCTTGACGAAGGGCGCGACCACGGAGGCGGCGTCGAACATCATGGGGAAGCGGCCGGCGATGAAGTCCTGCATGGCGGGGCCGGAGCCGCGGTAAGGGATGCTCTGCATGGCGGGCAGGCCGGCGCGGGCGCGGAAGAGTTCCGAGGTGCAGTGGGAGAGGCTGCCGGCGGAGGCGATGCCGTAGTCGGGGATGTCCTTCTGGGCTTTCACCCAGGCGGTGAATTCCTGGATGTTGCTGGCGGGGACGGAGGGGTGGACGCAGAGGACCATGGCCGAGCGGAGGGCGAGGCCGATGTTCACCATGTCCAGCGGGTTGACGGTCATGTTGGGGAAGGTGTGGGGGTTGATGGCCATGGGCGAGGAGTTGGAGGGCATCAGGGTGTAGCCGTCGGGCTTGGCGCGGATGACGGTTTCGGTGGCGAGGTTGCCACCGGCGCCGCCGCGGTTCTCGATGACGACGGTCTGGCCGAGGGCCCTGGCGAGGCCGGGCTGGACGATGCGGGCGGCGAAGTCGGTCTGGCCACCGGGCGGGAAGCCGACGACGAGGGTGATGGGGCGGGTGGGCCAAGTTGCCTGCGCGCGGGCGATGCGCGGGGCGGCCAGCGTGGCCGCGATGGGGGTGGCCAGGGCGGCGAGGCCCAGGGTGCGGCCGAGGGCGGCGCGGCGCGAGAGGTCTTGGGATGACATGCGCGGTTCTGTCTTTCTGTCCTGGACGGGGCCGGTGGGTCCGGCCTTGTTCGCGGCCGCCTGATTCGGCGGGGCGGTACGGGCGCATCATTACGAAAATTGCATGAAACGTCCATGCGTTCCCGGTGTGGCGGGGCGCAAACGTCATGGGAGCGTCACACGCGGTGGCGCGGGGAGAGGCTACATCGCCGCCGCCTGAGATCACAGAATCCGGAGTTCGGATGCGCCGCCTTCTGCTTGCCGCCACCTGCCTGGCCCTTCCCTGTTTGGCAGGTGGCTTTCCGTTCCTGTCGGCGGCGCGGGCCGCGGAGCCGCAGATCACCATCCTGGACGACCAGGACCCGGGCATGCGGCTCGGGACGGTGGGGTTTCCGGGCGGGAAGGTGCTGGAGCTGACGGTGGGGATCGGCTCCGCTGCCTATCGGCGGCCGGGGGATGCGGCGGACATCGTCTATACGATGTCGGACCGGGGGCCGAACTTCACCTGCGAGGAAGGGGTGAAGATCACCGGCCTGCCGGTGGAGAAGCTGTGCCCGCCGGATGCGAAGGGGCGGGTCTATCCGGTGCCGGACTATGCGCCGACGATCTATGGCGTGCGCCTGGACCCGGCGGCGAAGCGCTTCCGGGTGTTCGAGGCGATCGCGATCAAGGGGCAGGACGGGCGGCCGATCACCGGGCTGACGAACCCCCTGCCCGGCCGGACCGAAACGCCGATCGATGCCGAGGGGAAGCGGCTGGACTTCGATCCTTCGGCGCTGGATGCGGAGGGGCTGTTCCGGGCGCCGGACGGGAGCTTCTGGATCGGCGAGGAGAATGCGCCCTCCATCGTGCATATCGGCGCGGATGGGCGGGTGCTGCGGCGCTATGTGCCGGCGGGCGGGAGCAAGGCGGAGCTGGCGGGGGCGCGGTACGAGGTGGCGGACACGCTGCCGGCGATCCTGGCGAAGCGGCAGTCGAACCGGGGGATCGAGAGCCTGACCGGCGTGCCGGATGGCAGCGTGCTCTATGCGATGGTGCAGAACCCGCTGGCGAACCCGGATGCGGCGGCCTTCCGCCAGGCGCGGAACACGCGGCTGCTGCGCTTCGACCCGGCGATGGGGAAGGTGACGGGCGAGTGGGTGTACCAGCTGGAGGACCCGCGCTCCTTCCGGCTGGACCCTTCGGAGAACCAGTCGGCGCCGCGGATCAGCGAGATGACCTGGCTGGGGCCGGACCGGCTGCTGGTGCTGGAGCGCACGGACGGCACGACGAAGCTGTTCGAGGTGCGGCTGAACGACGGCGCCACGGATATCGCGGGCAGCCGGTGGGACGACCCGCAGACGCGGCCGACGCTGGAGCAGAGCAATGATCTGTCGGGCACCGGCATCACGCCGCTGCGCAAGCGGCTGGTGCTGGACACCGCCGACCACAAGGAGCTGCCGGTGAAGCTGGAGGGGATGGCGATCCTGCCGGACGACACGCTGTTGCTGGTGAACGACGACGATTTCGGCATCAGTGGGGAGCGCACGCGGATCGTGCTGGTGCGTGGGCTGGGGCTGGATTTCGGGAAGTAGGGTTCCGGCGCCTGCGGCTCCCCCTGCTCCGGGGCGGTATGGCCGGGACCATCGGGGGGGACGGCCCCCGTGCGGTCTCGATGTACCAAGGCTCGTGGTTGTTGAAGCCAGCGAGCAAAGGGAGCCGTCCGCCGGAAGTCTGATACGGCCGGACCGGACAGTGCCAGCGAATATCCAGGCGCAGAGATGGGCTCCGGCATGCTCATGGCCCCGTCCGGCCGCCCCCGGGGCACGAGGGGAGCGGCCGTTCATCGCGCAGGCTTTGCGTGGAAGGGAGCCGGCGAGAGCGCCGGCCGCTCGCGCGGTCCGGCTGGAGACGGTGGATGCGAGGATGGCGGCCGCGCGTCCGTCGCGTGGGGGAATTCCGCGTGGCCCGCACCGGGATTCGTTCTGGACCCGCAGTTTTTTGTTGCAATTCATTCTTCTTATCATAGACGGCGGTACCGGGGCAGTTCCGCCCCTCCTCGAGCCAACAGGGGCCGCCCCATGTCCTCCATTGCCCTCACCCGGCGTTCCCTTCTGGCCTCGGCGGGCGGCGCCTTGCTGCCCATGGCGGCGCGGGCGACGCCGGACGCGGCGCGGGGGTGGAGATCCGCGACATCGCCGGGCGCAGCGTGCGGCTGGCCGGGCCGGCGCGGCGGATGATCCTGGGCGAAGGGCGGCAGATGTACCTGGTGGCGGCGCTGGAGACCGCCGATCCCTTCGGGCGCGTGGTCGGCTGGCGGGACGATTTCCGCAAGGCGGATCTCGATGGCTACAACGCCTATCGGCAGCGCTATCCGCAGATCGACCGGCTGCCCACCTTCGGCGGGGCCAAGGAAGGCACCTTCGATGTCGAGCAGGCCATCGGGCTGAAGCCCGATGTCGTGGTGATGAACCTGGAATCGAAGCCGGCGACCGATGGGCAGGGGCTGATCGAGAAGCTGGGCGCGGTGGGCATCCCGGTGGTGTTCATCGATTTCCGCGAGCGGCCCTTCGAGCATGCCGAGCGCAGCATCGCCATCATGGGGCAGGTGATGGGGCTGGAGGCGCGGGCGGCGGAGCTGATCGCCTTCCGCCAGACGGAGATGGAGAAGGTGAGCAGCCGCCTCGCCGGCTCCACGGGGCGGCGGCCGCGCGTGATGGTGGAGCGCGCCGCGGGCTATGACGAGACCTGCTGCATGTCCTTCGGCGACGAGAATTTCGGCCGCATGGTCGCGGTGGCGGGGGGCGAGAACATCGCGTCGCGCCTGATCCCGGGCACGTTCGGCGTGATCAACCCGGAGCAGGTGATCGCCGCCGAGCCGGAGGTGGTGGTCGTGACCGGGAGCAACTGGGCGCTCTATGCGCCGGATGGGCAATGGGTGGGCGTCGGCCCCGGCGCCGACCCGGCCCCGGCGCGGGCGAAGCTGGCGCGGCTGATGGAGCGCCCGGCCTATCGCATGCAGGCGGCGGTACGCACCCGGCGGGTGCATGCGATCTGGCACCAGTTCTATGACAGCCCCTATCAGTTCGTGGCGATGCAGGCGCTGGCGAAATGGCTGCATCCGGAGCTCTTCGCCGATCTGGACCCGGATGCGACCTTCCGCGCCTTCCACGAGCGCTTCCTGCCGGTGCCGTACCAGCCGGGCTACTGGGTCTCGCTCTGAGGGGTGTGGCGCTTCGTGGCCGGCCCCGGGGGCAAGGCGCTGCCTCGCCCCCGGACCCCCACACCGCCGGGGACCGAAGCCGGTCCCCGGACCCCAGGCTTTCGTGGGCGCTGGTGGGTGCCGTCCGCCTGACGCCTGATCCCTGGGAGCGGGTGGATCGGCGGGGTTCCCGAAAAGAAGAACATCACCTTGTCCGCGCTGGTGGCACCCGCAGTCGCCGGAGGGCCAAGCCCTCCGGCGTGATCCAGCCGCAGCAGGCGCCAACGAACGGGGTCCAGGGCGCGCAGCGTCCTGGCGGATAAGGGGGGCCGGGAAAGGCGGAGCCTTGTCCCCCCGGGGACTGCGCAACGGCCGGATGCGGGGCGCGGGCGATGGCCAGCGGAGGCCGCCCTTCGTATGAAGGAGCCGGGAAAGCGGCAGGAGGGACGGCATGGCCGGGGTCGATGGGTTTTCCGCGAGGACGCTGCGGGGGAGGAGGTTTCGCTCGCCGGCTATGCGGGGCAGGTGCTGCTGATCGTCAACACCGCGAGCAAATGCGGCTTCACGCCACAGTATGCGGGACTGGAGGCGCTGTACCGGACCTATTCGGGGCGGGGCTTCGCGGTGCTGGGCTTTCCCTGCAACCAGTTCGGCGGGCAGGAGCCGGGCAGCGAGGCGGAGATCGCGGATTTCTGCGCCACCACCTATGACGTCACCTTTCCGGTCTTTGCCAAGGTGGAGGTGAACGGGCCGGGCGCGCATCCGCTGTTCCAGTGGCTCAAGAGCGCGCAGAAGGGCGTGCTGGGCACCGAGGCGATCAAGTGGAACTTCACCAAGTTCCTGGTGGACCGGGAGGGGACGGTGGTGGACCGCTTCGCGCCGACGACGAAGCCCGCCGAACTGGAGAAGCGGATCGAGGCACTGCTGTAGGAAGCCGACGGACGCAGTCTGGTGCGCCGCGTCTTCCTGGTCAGGGGCGTTTCGGCCTGCACGGCGGGGATGCATTGCGCTCTCA
Source organism: Roseomonas gilardii subsp. gilardii (assembly GCF_023078375.1). NCBI lineage: Bacteria > Pseudomonadati > Pseudomonadota > Alphaproteobacteria > Acetobacterales > Roseomonadaceae > Roseomonas > Roseomonas gilardii. Next base: position 346,682 of record NZ_CP095554.1, read on the forward strand.
CAAGACAGTGATGTATTTTGTTTCTATATTGCAATATCTTGTCTGGCTTCCGGTCCCGGCGGTCGGTCCTGTTTCCGGAATGTCCTTCCGGCCCATGGGCACGGGCGGAAACCATCGCGCCGTGCGCGCTCCGTGACCGCTCGCTTCCGCTGTCTCCGGGACGAAACCGTGGGAGCCCGTCCATGAATCCGAACCAGGCCCTTTGGGAGAAGGGCGACTTCACGCACATCGCCGCCGCCACGCGCGAGAGCGGTCAGGCCCTGGTCGAGAGGATCGGGATCACGCGCGGCATGAAGGTGCTCGATCTCGGCTGTGGCGATGGCACGACGGCCCTGCCCGCCGCGCGGCTCGGAGCCGAGGTGACGGGCGTGGACATCTCCCGGCCGCTCGTACGGGCGGCCACCGAGCGGGCGCGGGAGGCGGGGCTGACGAATATCCGCTTCCAGCAGGGCGATGCCTGCGACCTGGACGGCATCCCCGATCATGCCTTCGACCTCGTCATGAGCATCTTCGGCGCGATGTTCGCGCCGAGGCCCTTCGACGTGGCCAGGGCCATGGTCCGCGTGACGCAGCCCGGTGGGCGGATCGTCATGGGGAACTGGATCCCGAACGACCCAACCCTGGTGGCGCAGATCCTGCGGATCAGCGCCGCCTACTCGCCGCCGCCGTCGGAGGGCTTCGTCAGCCCGATGACATGGGGCGTGGAAAGCCATGTGCTGGAACGCTTCGTGGCCGCGGGCGTGCCGGAGGGGAACATCTCCTTCCTCCGGGACCGCTACGCCTTCCGCTACCCCGGTCCGCCAGCGGAGTTCGTGGAGCAGTTCCGGCGCTATTACGGGCCGATCATGAATGCCTTCGAGACCGCGGAACGGAACGGACGGGCGGATGAGCTCCAGCGGGAATTGCAGGCGCTGTTCGAGAGCCAGAACACGGCGCGGGACGGCACCGCCATCACGGCGGCCTTCCTGTGCGTCACGGTGACGGCCCCGGGCTGAGCGGCCGTGGCATGGGGATGCGGATGGCGAGCCTGTTCTTCGTGACGCATCCCGAGGTGGAGGTCGATCCTTCCGTGCCGGTGGCGCGCTGGCGCCTGTCGCCGCAGGGCGTGGCGCGGATGCGGGTTTTCGCCGGGCGAGCGGAGCTGGGTTCGGTCGGGGCGGTCTGGGCGAGCACGGAGGCCAAGTCGATCGAGGCGGCGGGTATCCTGGCGGCGGGGCTCGGGATCGGGGTGCGGGTGTGCCGCGCGCTGGGGGAGAACGACCGCAGCGCCACGGGCTTCCTGCCGCCGGAGGAGTTCGGGCGGGTGGCGGATGCCTTCTTCGCCTGGCCGGAGGAAAGCGTGCGCGGCTGGGAGCGGGCGGTGGATGCGCAGCGGCGCATCCGGGACGCGGTGGGGCGGATCGTGTCGGAGCATGCGGCCGGTGGCACGGGCGAGCTGGCGGTGGTGGCGCATGGGGCGGTGGGAACGCTGCTGCTCTGCGCCCTGGCCGGGAAGGCGATCAGCCGGCGGGAGGACCAGCCTTTCCAGGGGCATTACTGGCGGGCGGAACTGCCGGGGCTGGTGCCGCGGCATGGCTGGCGGGCGATCGCGCCGCGGCGGTGAGGCGTGCCGGCGCCTGTTGCTTGGTACCCGTTGTCCGCGGAGCGGCTTCACGCCGCCGGGCGCATACGCCCTGTGGCGATCTGCTCTAGAGTCTGTCAGATTGTTTCTGAATCGAGAATTGACTTCTGCGACGCGGGGCGGCCGTGATTCAAGATGGCTGCTGGATGGGAGGCCAGCGGCGATGGCTCGAGCCCTTTCCCTGGATTTGCGGATCCGTGTGGCAGCTGCGTTGGCTGGTGGGTCGACGGTTCGAGAAGCGGCGAAACGCTTTGGCGTCTCGGTCGCCAGTGCGGTACGGATTGGTCAACTTGCCCGATCCGGGCATGGTCTGGCGGCCCGCAAGGTGGGGGCAATCGTCGGCCGAGACTGCTGGATGCGACCGAAGCATTGACCAGCCGCCTTGCGGCGAAGTCGGATTGGACCGTGCGGGCACTTGCCGCCGACCTGAAGGCCGGCGGCATCGACGTGTCGCATGACACGGTCTGGCGTTTTATGCGCCGCCAAGGCCTCACCTTCAAAAAAAACTTTGCTGGCAAGCGAGACGGAACGGCCGAGCCTGGCGCGTCTGAGGGCCCGTTGGCGGACCCGTCAACATCGGTTTGATCCGGCCCGCCTGGTCTTCATTGACGAGACATGGGTGAAGACCAACATGACCCGCACACGAGGCTGGAGCCTGCGCGGGGCGCCGCTCCTGGCCAAGGTGCCGCACGGGCACTGGAAGACGCTGACGTTCCTGGCCGGATTGCGGCACGATCGCATCGTCGCCCCCTGCGTCATCGACGGACCGATCAACGGCTTGTCCTTCACAGCATGGGTGCGACAGTTCCTGCTGCCGACCCTCGGGCCGCGAGACATCGTCATCGCCGACAACCTTGGCAGTCATAAGGGAAAACCAGCCCGCGATGCGATCCGGAGCGTCGGTGCCAGGCTGCTCTTCCTGCCGCCCTACAGCCCCGACCTCAACCCGATCGAGATGGTCTTCGCCAAGCTCAAGACCCTCCTGCGAAAGGCCGATGAACGCTCCATCGATGCCACCTGGCGCAAGATCGGCGACTTGCTCTTGACCTTCACCGCCGACGAATGCGCCGCATACCTCCGCCATGCCGGCTATGCTTCTATTTGAACCTGACAGACTCTAGGACACTGGAGGAACATCTTGGCGTCCGCCTTTTCGAGCGCAGTACACGAGGCGTCCGGCTGACCGAAGCCGGTCGCGTTTTCGTTGAACGGGTATCGGTTGGCGTCGATCAACTCGACTATGCGGTGAAAACAGCCGGCATGGCGGCGTCGGGCGAGTGCGGCCGGCTTCGCATCGGCATACATGCCCTGATTCCCCGAAGTTTCCTCGCCGAACTGATTGAGCAATATCGGGAGGTGCATCCCGGTATTGAGGTCGAGATCACCGAAGGTACGGCCCGCGATGCGGTCATGAAGCTTCGTGCCAACCGGCTGGATGTGGCGTTCGTGGCTGGCGCGCCCGAGCTTCCCGACTGCCATACACGACCGATCTGGACCGAACCGCTTGTTGCTGCTTTGCCCGAGCGGCACCCCCTTGCTGCGGAACCGGCCATCACTTGGGCCGATCTGGCGGGCGATACGTTTCTTGTCCGGTATGGCGGCACCGGCCCGCAGGTGCATGACCATATTCTTCTGCGCCTCGCTGGACGCTGGCCCGCACCGTCGATCCAGCGCTTCGACGTGGGGCGCGGCACGTTGCTGTCGATGGTGGGGCAGGGCTTCGGCATCACCATCGTCGGAGCCGCCACGTCGCTGCTGCCGACAACCGGCATCGTCTTCCTGCCGTTCGCCGACGAACCGGAGCCGATCCCGTTCTCGGCAGTCTGGTTGCCGTGCAACCGCAACGCCACTCTGCGCAATATGCTCGCGCTTGCACGCAGGATGAGCCATTCCGGCGATTCGCTTCAATTGGCACGGGAGCAGTAGCGGGACGGACAGGTGCGCTGACGCGAACCGTCCTATTTGCCGCCGATAGTATCCGGCAGCACTCCCGCATCATCTTTGCTGTTGCCTGTCCCGATTTTGCCTACTCTTTGATCGGCTCCGTCACTTTTGCCGATTGGAGCCTGCATTGCGCGGAGGCCGAATCCTTTGGGGTCAGATCACCGTAGTCTTCACCATCGTTCTGGTGATGGTGTGGGCGGCGACGCAATGGACGGCGTTTCGCCTCGGCTTCCAGCCGCAGCTTGGAACGCCATGGTTCGAGGCGGCGGGCTGGCCCGTCTATTATCCGCCCGCGTTCTTCTGGTGGTGGTTCTCTTTCGACGCCTATGCACCCGCGATATTCGTCGAGGGCGGCATAATCGCGGTATCAGGCGGCTTCCTAGCCATTGTGGCCGCCATCCTCATGTCGATCATCCGCGCGCGGGAAGCGCGCAACGTCGCCACCTATGGATCGGCGCGATGGGCCGAAGATCGGGAAATCCGCGCCGCCGGTTTGCTCGGCCTCGATGGGGTGGTCCTCGGCCGATACGACAGGGACTATCTGCGCCATGACGGGCCGGAGCATGTCCTATGCTTCGCACCGACCAGAAGCGGCAAAGGCGTCGGATTGGTGGTGCCGACGCTGCTGACATGGCCCGCATCCGCCATCGTCCACGATATAAAAGGCGAGAACTGGACGCTGACAGCCGGCTTTCGGGCGAAGCACGGCCGCGTCCTGCTGTTCGATCCGACCAATGCCGGATCGTCCGCCTACAACCCGCTGCTGGAGGTCAGACAAGGCGAATGGGAAGTCCGCGACGTTCAGAACATCGCGGATATTCTGGTCGATCCCGAAGGCAGCCTCGACAAGCGCAACCATTGGGAAAAGACTTCCCATTCGCTTCTGGTCGGCGCGATTCTGCATGTTCTCTATGCGGAGAAGGACAAGACGCTGGCGGGCGTCGCCAACTTCCTGTCCGATCCGCGCCGCCCGGTTGAGGCGACCTTGCGCGCCATGATGGACACGCCGCATCTTGGGCCGAGCGGCGTTCATCCCGTCATTGCGTCGTCCGCCCGCGAACTGTTGAACAAATCCGAGAACGAACGGTCGGGCGTGCTTTCCACCGCCATGTCGTTTCTCGGCCTTTACCGCGACCCCGTGGTGGCGCGGGTGACGGCACGATGCGACTGGCGCATTGCCGATCTGGTCGGCAGCCGGCAGCCGGTCACGCTCTACCTTGTCGTGCCGCCGTCCGACATAAACCGCACCAAGCCGCTCATCCGCCTGATCCTCAACCAGATCGGCAGGCGGTTGACCGAGGAATTGACCACTTCGGCCAAACGCCATCGCTTGCTGTTGATGCTGGACGAGTTTCCGGCGCTCGGCCGGCTCGATTTCTTTGAATCGGCGCTCGCCTTCATGGCGGGGTATGGAATCAAAGGCTTCCTGATCGCGCAGAGTCTCAACCAGATCGAGCGCGCCTATGGGCCGAACAACGCGATCCTCGACAACTGCCACGTCCGCGTCAGCTTCGCCACGAACGACGAGCGCACCGCCAAAAGGGTGAGCGACGCGCTCGGCACCGCGACCGAGCTGCGCGATTCCACGAACTATGCCGGGCACCGGCTGGCCCCGTGGCTTGGGCATCTCATGGTGTCGCGGCAGGAGACGGCCCGGCCGCTTCTCACGCCCGGCGAGATCATGCAGCTTCCGCCCACCGATGAAATCGTGATGGTCGCGGGCACGCCGCCGATCCGCGCGACCAAGGCCCGCTATTTCGAGGATTTTCGCTTTCAGGAACGTATCCTGACCCCGCCCGATCTGGCCGCCGCTCCGCTGGCGCCCAGCCCATCCACCGACGACTGGTCCGACCGTGTGGTCGCGGCGGAAAGCCGCTCCGCGACCGACGCCGCAGACGGGACCGAGGGCAATCCGGCCAATGCCGGCATCCGCCGCGAGCCGGGATTGCCAAGCCAAGAGGAAATCGTCGCCCCGCCGCCGTCGCCCGAACAGGAGTTCGAGTTTCTGGACGACGAGCCGGACATTGACGCGGCTAAGGCCCGCGCCATGCGCCAGCGCATGAGGATGGTCGCGCGGCAGGTGGCGCTGAACCCCGATGACGGCATCGAACTTTGAAGGACGGCCCATGACCACACGCACCCGCATGAATGTCTATTTCGACCCCGAATTGCTGAAACAGGTCGAGATGCTGGCGTTGCGCCGGCATGTGTCGAAATCGGCCATCGTCGAGGCCGCCGTCGCTTCCTTCCTGTCCGGCGACGCGGCGGATCGGCTGGAGGCGGCCATGTCGCGCCGCCTGGACAAGATCGGCCGGCAGATCGGCACGCTGGACGAAGATCTCGCCGTCCTCGGCGAGACCCTTTCCCTGTTCGTCCAGTTCTGGCTGACCATGACCCCACCATTGCCGGACAGCGCCAAACAGTCCGCACGCATCAAGGGGAATGAGCGGTTCGAGGGCTTCATGCAGAAGCTTGGCCGCAGGCTGGCGACAGGAGACAGATTCCTCAAGGAACTGTCGCGGGATGTATCCGGCGATGAGGCCCTTGGTTTAGCGGCAGAGCCTCAGACCATTGAACGGAGCACATGAGGCGGATATGCTTGATCGAAGCAGAAGGAGATTTATGCGCAGAGGTTTCTAGTAAGCCGCATTGAGCGGTGTCGTTCGGCACGATGGTTCGCCGACCCTCTTCGCATGTCTTTTCTGCAGGAACATCATGACACAAAATGACGTTATTATCCGGCCGATCAATTTGGCATCGGACACAAGAACGCTGTCAGCCATATGGCTCGAGGCCTCCCTGATCGCGCATCCCTTCATCGGCAGGCAGCTCCTGCTGGAACAGCGGCTGCTGATCGAAGACAAGTATTTGCCCAATTCCGAGACCTTGGTTGCCTGCCAGGGGAACAAGTCGCTCGGTTTCATCAGCCTCCTTGACAAATTCGTCGGCGGCATTTTCGTTGCCCCCGGACAACAGGGAAAGGGCGTTGGACGACAACTGATCGCCTACGCGCTGGAAAGGAAAGGGGAACTGACGCTCGAGGTTTATACGCAGAACGAACAGGCCGTCAGCTTCTATACGAGCCTCGGTTTCAGAGAAGTCTCACGTCGTCCTTACGATGATGAGGGCATGCCGTTCGAGAACGCGCGATTGACGCTGAGCACATGAACTTTGGAGAGGGCGGGCTAACTCCCCGCCCTCTCACCAATGAGCGCGATCTCGCTCGCTACCACGTCTGCCAGCTCATCTGTCGGCTTCTTGCCTTGTAGTCTGAGAACCGGAGCCGTTTGCTGTCGAAGCCAGCGTTCATGTTGAGCGAGGTTCCGCCCGGTGAAGTTGGGATCATCATAGCCTGACGCCCATTTCCGAAACGCCAGATGCGCTCCGTGCATGTCACCGCCGGGAAGGATGCGATCACCGTGGCGCGCTGCCTCGCGCTGGTCGAGACGTTGCAACCTGACGGCCGCAGGCGTGTAGAGAAAGACAATCAGATCAACGTCACGGATCAGGCCCTCTCCCCATCCGATGAAGGAGCCGGTCAATACCCATCCATCGGACGCAGCTTGCTGTTCTGCGATCAGTTTCACGCGATCTTTGGGCGGGCGCTTGACGCTGAACGGCGGGTCGGTCGGCATCCAGTAGAAGTCATCGACATCGATATGTGGAATGTCGAACCGGTTTGACAGGGCCGCACCGAGCGTTGAGACGCCGGAACAGGAAGCTCCCGTTATGTATATTTTCGGCTTGCCGTGCATTCAGATCGATTCCCTTTTCATACCTGCCTTCATATTCATGCGGCTTGACCCGATCAACATAGGCTGCCCCACCCATCCTATTTGCCGCCGATCGCCGCCGATGCCCGCACGCGCGTAAATACTTGTTGAACCGGCCCGATTTCGGTCTTTCTTAATCGACCCCGATCCGGGGATTGCCTGTTGCGCCCCGCCAGAAGCCGGGGCCGACATGATCACCAACCACCACAGACAGGATGCGATTGCACGCGGCGCGCGCATGTTGCGCACCGCGCTCGGGCCGGCAATCGCGCAGCTGCTCGAAGACCCGGCCGTGGTCGAGGTGATGTTGAACCCGGATGGCCGCCTTTGGGTGGACAGGCTGTCCGAAGGGCTTTCCGACACGGGCGAACGGCTGTCCCCCGCCGATGGCGAGCGCATCATCCGGCTGGTCGCGCATCATGTCGGCGCGGAGGTTCACGCCCGCAGTCCGCGCGTCTCGGCCGAACTGCCCGAGAGCGGCGAGCGGTTCGAGGGCCTGCTGCCGCCCGTTGTCGCCGCCCCGACCTTCGCCATCCGCAAACCCGCCGTCGCGGTGTTCACGCTCGACGACTATGTGGCGGCGGGCATCATGTCCGCCGATCAGGCGGAAACGCTACGCGAAGCCGTGGCAGCACGAGCGAACATCCTCGTGGCGGGCGGCACCAGCACCGGCAAGACCACGCTGGCCAACGCGCTGCTCGCCGAGGTGGCGAAAACGCAGGATCGCGTCGTCATCATTGAGGACACGCGCGAGCTGCAATGTGCTGCGCCGAACCTTGTCGCCATGCGAACGAAAGACGGCGTGGCGACGCTTTCCGATCTGGTCCGTTCCTCGCTGCGCCTGCGCCCCGACCGTATCCCCATCGGCGAGGTGCGCGGTTCCGAAGCCCTCGACCTTCTGAAAGCGTGGGGCACCGGCCATCCGGGCGGGATCGGAACCATCCACGCCGGCACCGGCATCGGTGCGCTGCGTCGCCTTGAACAGCTCATCCAAGAGGCTGTCGTCACCGTCCCGCGCGCCCTGATCGCCGAGACTATCGACCTTGTTGCCGTCCTTTCCGGGCGCGGCTCCGCGCGTCGGCTGGCCGAACTTGCCCGCGTCGAAGGTCTCGGCCCGGACGGCGACTACCGCATCAACCCCGCAACCATCAGAACAGGAGACCCTTCATGATCCACACCCTTTCGCGCGGCTATCGCTTCGCCGCGACCGCCGCATCCACCCTTGCCATCAGCATGTTTCTCGCACCGGCTGCCCATGCGTCCGGTTCGTCGATGCCGTGGGAAGCCCCGCTCCAGAGCATTCTCCAGTCCATCGAGGGGCCGGTCGCCAAGATCATCGCCGTCATCATCATCATCGTGACTGGCCTGACTTTGGCCTTCGGCGATACGGGCGGTGGTTTCCGCAAGCTGATCCAGATCGTCTTCGGCCTGTCCATCGCCTTCGCGGCGTCCAGCTTCTTCCTGTCGTTCTTCTCGTTCGGCGGCGGGGCGCTCATCTGATGGCGGGCGGCCTCGAACAACTCGACGCGGTGCCGGGCTTTTCCGTCCCGGTCCACCGGGCGCTGACCGAGCATATCCTGCTCGGCGGCGCACCGCGCGCCATCGCCATCATGAACGGGACGCTCGCCGGGGCTGTCGGCCTCGGCCTGCGCCTCTGGCTGGTCGGCATCGCTATCTGGGCAATCGGCCATTTCGCGGCGGTATGGGCCGCCAAGCGCGATCCCCTCTTTGTCGAGGTCGGGCGGCGGCATCTGCGCATCCCGGCTTTTCTGTCGGTTTGAGGGAGGCGCGTCGATGATGAACCTTGCAGAATACCGCCGCACGGCCACTCGGCTCGCCGATTATCTGCCATGGGCCGCGCTGGTCGGCTCCGGCGTCGTCCTGAACAAGGACGGCAGTTTTCAGAGGACGGCGAAGTTTCGCGGTCCCGATCTGGATTCCGCTGTCGCCGCCGAACTGGTCGCCGTCGCCGGCCGCATCAACAATGCCGTGCGCCGTCTCGGCTCCGGCTGGAGCATCTTCGTCGAGGCGCAGCGCAGCGAGGCCGCGACCTATCCCGACAGCACCTTTCCCGATCCCGCATCGGCGCTGGTCGATGCCGAGCGCAAGGCCGGTTTCGAGGAAGCAGGCACGCATTTCGTGTCGGGCTACTTCCTGACCTTCCTCTATCTGCCCCCGGCCGAGGAAGCCGCCCGCGCTGAAACATGGCTCTACGAGGGCCGCGAGAAAACGGGTGTGGACCCCTGGGAGCTGCTGCGCGGCTTCATCGACCGCACCGACCGCGTGCTGGCTTTGCTCGACGGCTTCATGCCCGAGTGCCGCTGGATGGATGACGGCGCGACGCTGACCTATCTCCATTCCACCATCTCGACCAACCGGCATCGCGTGCGCGTGCCCGAGGTGCCGATGCACCTTGACGCGCTGTTGGCCGACCAGCCCTTGACCGGCGGGCTGGAGCCGCGCTTGGGCGACCAGCATCTCCGCGTCCTGATCATCGTGGGATTTCCCACCGCGACAACGCCGGGCCTGCTCGACGAGATGAATCGGCTGCCGTTTCCGTATCGCTGGAGCACGCGCGCGATCCTGCTCGACAAGACCGACGCCACGCGGCTGCTCACCAAGATCAGGCGGCAATGGTTCACCAGGCGCAAGAGCATCGCCGCGATCCTCAAGGAAGTGATGACGAACGAGGCGTCCGCCCTCGTGGACACCGACGCCGCGAACAAGGCGCTCGATGCCGACATGGCGTTGCAGGAACTCGGCGCGGATATGGCGGGCATGGCCTATGTCACGGCGACCGTCACCGTATGGGATGCCGACCCGCGCCTAGCCGACGAGAAGCTGCGCCTCGTCGAGAAGATCGTTCAGGGCCGCGACTTCACCGCCATGCCCGAGAGCGTCAACGCGGTTGACGCATGGCTCGGCAGCCTGCCCGGACATGCCTACGCGAATGTCCGACAGCCGCCCATCAGCACATTGAATCTCGCCCACATGATCCCGCTTTCAGCGGTGTGGGCGGGGCCGGAACGGGACGAGCATTTCGGCGACGCTCCATTGCTTTACGCCAGGACCGAAGGCTCAACCCCGTTCCGGTTATCCCTCCATGTCGGCGACGTAGGCCATACCCTTGTCGTCGGCCCCACGGGTGCGGGCAAATCCGTGCTGCTGGCCCTTATGGCCTTGCAATTCCGACGCTACGCGGGATCGCAGGTCTTCGCCTTCGACTTCGGCGGTTCGATCCGCGCCGCGTCGCTCGCCATGGGCGGCGACTGGCACGACCTCGGCGGCGGGCTGACAGAAGGGGCAGATAGCGCCGTCTCGCTCCAGCCGCTTGCCCGCATCCACGACACCTATGAACGCGCATGGGCGGCGGACTGGATCGCCGCCATCCTCATGCGCGAAGGCATCGCCATCACCCCCGAGGTGAAGGAATATCTTTGGACGGCGCTGACTTCGCTGACTTCCGCGCCGGTCGAGGAACGCACCATCACCGGCCTTGCCGTGCTGCTCCAGTCGAACGACTTGAAGCAAGCATTGCGCCCGTTCTGCGTCGGCGGTGCCTATGGCCGGCTGCTCGACGCCGAGGCTGAACATCTCGGCTCGGCCGATGTGCAAGCCTTCGAGATCGAGGGCCTTGTCGGGACCGGCGCGGCCCCGGCCGTGTTGTCCTACCTATTCCACCGCATCGGCGACCGGCTCGACGGACGCCCCACACTGCTCATCATCGACGAGGGCTGGCTTGCGCTGGACGACGAGGGTTTCGCCGGCCAGCTCCGCGAACGGCTGAAAACGCTGCGCAAGAAAAACGCCAGCGTCATCTTCGCCACGCAAAGCCTGTCCGACATTGACGGCAGCAACATCGCGCCCGCCATCATCGAAAGCTGCCCGACGCGGCTCCTGCTGCCGAACGAGCGCGCCATCGAACCGCAGATCACGGCCATCTATCGCCGCTTCGGCCTCAATGACCGCCAGATCGAAATCCTCGCAAGGGCCACGCCCAAACGGGATTACTACTGCCAAAGCCGCAGGGGCAATCGCCTGTTCGAGCTCGGTCTGTCGGAAGTCGGCCTCGCCCTATGCGCGGCATCCGCCAAATCCGACCAGACGCTCATTGCGCAGATCGTCACTGAGGCCGGCCGCGACGGCTTCCTCGCCGCATGGCTACGGACGCGCGGCGTCGATTGGGCGGCCGACCTGATCCCCAACCTCACCAATCTCATCCCCCAGCCTGAAAAGGAGCCCATACGATGATTATCCGCTTCCCGAACCCTCGCGCCGCTCTGATCGCGGCGGCGGTTCTCGCCGCACCCGTCGCGCTTTCGCCCATGCTGGCAAGCCCGGCCCATGCGCAATTCGGTTTCGGCCGCATCGTCTATGACCCGTCCAACTATGCGCAGAACGTGCTTACGGCCGCACGCACGCTGGAGCAGATCAACAATCAGATTCAGAGCCTCCAGAACGAGGCGCAGATGCTCATCAATCAGGCACGCAATCTGGCGAGCCTGCCGTATTCCTCGCTCCAGCAGCTTCAGCAGAACGTGCAGCGCACGCAGCAGCTTCTCGGCCAAGCGCAGAATATCGCGTTCGAGGTCGGGCAGATCGACCAGGCGTTCCAGCAGAAATACGGCAACGTCTCGCTTTCGGCGACAGACGCCCAGCTTGTCGCCGATGCGCGCAGCCGGTGGGAGAACACGGTCGGCGGCTTGCAGGACGCCATGCGCGTGCAGGCGGGCGCGGTCGGCAACATCGACGCCAACCGCGCCGAGATGTCCGCGCTTGTCGGCCAGAGCCAGGGCGCCACCGGCGCATTGCAGGCCACGCAGGCCGGCAACCAGCTTCTCGCCCTCCAGTCGCAACAGCTTTCCGATCTCATCGCGCTGATGTCGGCCAATGGCCGGTCGGAGGCGCTGATCGAAGCCGAACGCGCCACCGCCGCCGAGCAGGGCCGCGTCCAACGTGAGCGCTTCCTGACGCCCGGCAGCGGCTACCAGCCGGGTAACGCGCAGATGTTCGGCAACGGCAACAATTAAACGACGGGAGGGGCGCGACATGGACGGCAAGGTGCTCGCCCGGCTGGGCGCGATCATATTCGTGGCCATCGCGATTACCGCCACGGTGATCGAGATGACCCGCAAGGACGAACCTGAAGCGGTCACGACCGCGCCGCAGCTCCAGCCTTCCGCCGATCCGCTGCGCCAGAGCCTGCGCCGTTGCCAGCGGCTTGGCGAGGCGGCCGCGAGCGATCCCGGCTGCCTCTCTACTTGGGCCGAGAACCGCGACCGCTTTCTCGGCCGGACGCCGGTGCCCGCCGCCCCGCACCAGAACGGGGGACAGTGATCCATGGGCGGCACCGGCGTCATCGACAATTTCCTTGGGGTCTTCACGTCCTACATCGACAGCGGATTCGGTCTGCTCGGCGGTGAAGTGGCCTTCATCGCCACCACCTTGATCGTCATCGACGTAACGCTGGCCGCGCTGTTCTGGAGCTGGGGCGCCGACGACGACATCATCGCCCGCCTGGTCAAGAAGACCCTTTTCGTTGGAGCCTTCGCCTACATCATCGGCAACTGGAACAATCTGGCGAAGATCGTCTTCGAGAGCTTCGCCGGCCTCGGCCTGAAAGCCTCCGGCACCAGCTTTTCCGCCGCCGACCTGATGCGGCCCGGCCGTGTGGCCCAGACCGGCCTCGACGCCGGCCGTCCGCTGCTCGACTCCATCTCAGACCTGATGGGCTATTGGAGCTTCTTCGAGAATTTCATCCAGATCGCGTGCTTATTGTTCGCTTGGGCGCTGGTTCTGCTCGCCTTCTTCATCCTCGCCGTCCAGCTCTTCGTCACCCTCATCGAGTTCAAACTGACCACCTTGGCGGGGTTCGTTTTGATCCCGTTCGGCCTGTTCGGGAAGACGGCGTTCATGGCCGAGCGCGTCCTGGGCAACGTCATCAGCTCCGGCATCAAGGTGCTGGTGCTCGCCGTCATCATCGGCATCGGCTCGACGCTGTTTTCGCAATTTACCGCAGGCTTCGGCGGTGCGACGCCGACCATCGACGACGCCATGGCGATCGTGCTGGCCGCGCTCTCGCTGCTCGGCCTCGGCATCTTCGGCCCTGGCATCGCTTCCGGTCTCGTCTCAGGCGGCCCGCAGCTTGGCGCTGGCGCAGCCGTTGGCACTGGTCTCGCGGTTGGCGGCGCAGCCCTTGCCGCAGGCGGGGCAGCAGGTCTCGCCGTAAAGGGGGCGCCGCCGCCCTGTCCGGTGGAGCCGCGGCTGTTCGCGGCGGCGCGGCCACGGCAGGCGCGGCCTCGGCCGCCTACAGCATGGGTTCGCTCGGCCAGTCGGGTGCGGCGGGCGTCGCGTCCGGCCTCGGCGGTGTCGCCCGCGCCGCAGGCTCCGCCGCTGCCTCTCCCTTGAAGCGCGCTGCCTCCAAGGCATCCGAAAGCGTCAAATCCAGCTTCTCCGATGGCGCGCGCCGCCTTCGGCGTGACTGGCGGAACATCCACCGCCGGCACGGCGGGCGGTGGCGCCCCCGAAGCCGCAGCCGCGCCGTCTTCCCCGGCCGGCAGTCCCCCCGGCTGGGCGCGGCGCATGCAGCGTTCGCAAGCCGTGAACCATGGCGTCACCATGGCCGCCCATGCGGTGCGCTCCGGCGACGGTCACGGCGGCGGCTCTTCCATCAACCTTTCCGAAAGTGAGCGCTCATGAGCATCTTCAAACGACCAACGACCCATTACGGCAAGACGCCGGAACCCGAGACGCCTTATCAGCGCGCTGCGCAAGTGTGGGACGAGCGTATCGGCTCGGCCCGCGTGCAGGCGAAGAACTGGCGGCTCATGGCCTTCGGCTCACTGATCCTGTCGGCCGGCTTCGCGTCCGCTCTTGTCTGGCAATCGGCGCGCGGAACCGTGGTGCCCTGGGTGGTGCAAGTGGACAATCTCGGTCAGGCGCAGACCGTCGCGCCTGCCAATGCCGACTATCGCCCGACCGATCCGCAGATCGCTTTCCATCTCGGCCGCTTCATCGAGCAGGTCCGCGCGATCCCGGCCGACGCCATCATTGTCCACCAGAACTGGCTTCGCGCCTATGAGTGGACCACGGATCGCGGCGCGGCGGCATTGAATGACTACGCCCGCGCCAATGACCCCTTCGCCAAGGTCGGCCGCCAGCAGGTCGCCGTCGAGGTGTCGAGCGTCATTCGGGCGTCCCCAAACAGTTTCCGCGTGGCGTGGACGGAACGCCATTTCGAGAACGGACAGCTTTCCACCACGGAACGATGGACGGCCATTCTCACCATCGTCATCCAGCCGCCGCGCGACGCCGAGAGCCTGCGCGCCAATCCGCTCGGCATCTACGTCAACGCAATTTCGTGGTCGCGGGAGATGAGCCAATGAGGACGATCACCCGCACCCCGATAATCGCGGCTGTGCTGGTGTCAGTCACCATGCTCGCAGGCTGCGCCACCAACCGGACGCCGCAATTCAGCTATGACGACAGCGTGCCGCCGCTGCCGACAGTGCAGGCGGCCGTCACCAACGACACGCCTCGGCCGTTGCATGTGCCCCCGGCATGGACCGTGGCGCGCGGCGGTGAAGCTGCCGGCACGCCGACCGGCCGCGTCGAGAACGCCAACGCAGCCGCCCGCGTCGAGCCGCGCCGGGAAGGCTACTACAACGCCATCCAGATTTATCCGTGGTCGGAAGGCGCGCTCTATCAGGTCTATGCCGCAGTCGGGCAGATCACCACCATTGCGCTGGAGCCGGGCGAAAGCCTGACAGGCGCGGGGCCGATCGCGGCCGGCGATACGACAAGGTGGATTATCGGCGACACCGAGAGCGGCAGCGGCGCAAACCGCCGTGTCCATATCCTCGCGAAGCCGACACGGCCGGACATCTCGACGAACCTCGTCGTCACCACCGACAGGCGCATTTACATGATCGAGCTGCACGCGCGCGACGCGCTCTACATGCCGGCCGTGGCATGGGCCTATCCCGCACCGCCTGCCGGCCAGCGCCAGACGGTTCCGACCGCGCCGGTCATCCCGGCCGAAGCCGCCCGGAACTATCGCTATGGGTTGCAGGTGCAGGGCGACAACCCGCCATGGCGGCCGATTTCCGTCTTCGACGATGGCAGGCGCGTCTATGTCGTCTTCCCGGCCGGGATCGTGCAGGGCGAGATGCCGCCGATCTTCGTGCTCGGATCGAACGGCGAGCCGCAGATCGTCAATTCCCGCATCCACCAGAACGTCCTGATCGTGGACCGTCTGTTCGCCGCGGCCGAGCTGCGCCTTGGCAGCGGCAACCGCCAGCAGGTCGTCAGGATCGTCCGCATCAACCCGACGCAGGCCGCCGCCACGCAGCCCGCCAGCGCGACCGGAGACTCCCCGTCATGAGAGACAACACCATCACCGACACCGCCGCACCTATGCGGCTGCGCGCTGAGCCGCCCCGCGTAACCCGTCTGTCCCGCAAGATGCTGGCAGGCGTCGGAGCCGTCGCGCTTCTCGGCATAGGCGGCGCGCTAATCTATGCGCTCCAGACCCGCGATGCAGGGCCGGGCGGCGACGAACTCTATTCGACCGAGAACCGCCCCACGGCGGACGGCTTGTCCGGCCTGCCGCGCGACTACAGCGGGCCGGTGCTCGGCCCCGCGCTGCCGGGCGACCTCGGCCGCCCGATCCTCGACGCGCAGAATCGGGGACAGCCGGTCGCGCCGCCCGTCATGACGACGCCCGCCGTCGATCCCGAAGAACAGCGCTGTCTCGCCGAGGCAGAAGCCGCGCGGCTTAGCAACGTCTTTTTCCAGGCTAGAGTCTGTCAGGTTCAAATAGAAGCATAGCCGGCATGGCGGAGGTATGCGGCGCATTCGTCGGCGGTGAAGGTCAAGAGCAAGTCGCCGATCTTGCGCCAGGTGGCATCGATGGAGCGTTCATCGGCCTTTCGCAGGAGGGTCTTGAGCTTGGCGAAGACCATCTCGATCGGGTTGAGGTCGGGGCTGTAGGGCGGCAGGAAGAGCAGCCTGGCACCGACGCTCCGGATCGCATCGCGGGCTGGTTTTCCCTTATGACTGCCAAGGTTGTCGGCGATGACGATGTCTCGCGGCCCGAGGGTCGGCAGCAGGAACTGTCGCACCCATGCTGTGAAGGACAAGCCGTTGATCGGTCCGTCGATGACGCAGGGGGCGACGATGCGATCGTGCCGCAATCCGGCCAGGAACGTCAGCGTCTTCCAGTGCCCGTGCGGCACCTTGGCCAGGAGCGGCGCCCCGCGCAGGCTCCAGCCTCGTGTGCGGGTCATGTTGGTCTTCACCCATGTCTCGTCAATGAAGACCAGGCGGGCCGGATCAAACCGATGTTGACGGGTCCGCCAACGGGCCCTCAGACGCGCCAGGCTCGGCCGTTCCGTCTCGCTTGCCAGCAAAGTTTTTTTGAAGGTGAGGCCTTGGCGGCGCATAAAACGCCAGACCGTGTCATGCGACACGTCGATGCCGCCGGCCTTCAGGTCGGCGGCAAGTGCCCGCACGGTCCAATCCGACTTCGCCGCAAGGCGGCTGGTCAATGCTTCGGTCGCATCCAGCAGTCTCGGCCGACGATTGCCCCCCACCTTGCGGGCCGCCAGACCATGCCCGGATCGGGCAAGTTGACCAATCCGTACCGCACTGGCGACCGAGACGCCAAAGCGTTTCGCCGCTTCTCGAACCGTCGACCCACCAGCCAACGCAGCTGCCACACGGATCCGCAAATCCAGGGAAAGGGCTCGAGCCATCGCCGCTGGCCTCCCATCCAGCAGCCATCTTGAATCACGGCCGCCCCGCGTCGCAGAAGTCAATTCTCGATTCAGAAACAATCTGACAGACTCTAACACCGCGTTGAGCGCGGCTTCGGTGCGCAGGATGGCGCGGCCGATGGCTTCGGGGATTTGCGGGAGAACGGCGTCGCCGAAGGCTTCGACGATCAGGCTGGCCGCAGAAGTCCCTTTGCGACTGCCGAGCGCAATGCGCGTGTCAGCCACCCAGGCGGAAAGCCCATCATCCAGCCGTAGGTGATCGGCAAGGCCGCCGTTCCAGTCAGCCCATGGCTGCGCAGCATCGCCGCCAGCGCCCGCGCTCCCGCCCATTTGTCCGGAGCCCGGTCCGTCATCGGGTCGGGGAGCCCGTGGCGCATGTCCAGGGCTACCCGCCTAAAGGCCACGGGGCCGTTTCGTGACGGTTTCGAACTCCCCGATCACCAGGGTGACAAGGATGGTTTGCGGGGGCGCACCGCGGACACCATCCAGGGAAACAGGGAGACGAACCGATGCGTGTGAGGCCGGAACTCGATCCCGATGTCGACGACGAAGCCCCGACTGGCCCCGACATCACCATCTACGACGAAGAGCATTTCGTGACCTATCTGCGCCTGCTCGACGCGGACGCGGAAGGTGCCGACTGGACCGAAGTGGCACGGATCGTTCTGCATCGAGATCCCACCACCGATCCGGCGCGCACGCGGCATTGTTGGGAAAGCCATCTGGCCCGCGCAAAGTGGATGACGAAGACCGGCTATCGCCGGATTCTGGAACAGGCGGTCGAGGAACAGACCCGACTCAATCGGCATTGACGCGGGCTCGATGGCCGTGCCGATTACTTCTCTACGCTGAACATCTCGCGGAAAAGTCGCTCCGACCGTGTAATCCCTTCGTCTGTGAGCCAGACGGATTTTGCCTTGTTGACCGGATCGCCGATGAAGCCTTTCTCGTGCAGCCGGTTCATCGCGCTCCAGTCGAATCCCTTCCATGCACGGCCGTCACGGTCGAGCGTCAGGTAGAGCAGCGCGAGAATCGCATCGTCGATCTTGTCCTTGTCGATCTCCATGGCGCGATGTCCTCCCGATTACGGACCATCCCTATTATACGCTACAGTATCCCATATGCCGCACGGCTACGATGCGGAGCTTTTCTTTCAGGCGTCGGTAGTTCTTCGATGGTCCCTGCCCCTTCCGGGCAAGGGAATACTGTAGACGATGGCACCCAGACGCGACAGGATCAGCATCGAGGTCTTCGGACCTTCGGCCGCGCCGGAGCCGGCGCGGAACGGTACGAGCCGAGCCGATGCAGCCATCCGGTCCCTTGCGCGGCTGATCGGCCGCCAGATCGCCCGCGAGCAGTTCGAGCGCAAGATGGTGCTGGAACGCAGGGCGCAGAAGAAGCGCCCGGCGGGCGAGGATGCGTAACACCAGTCTTGCAATAACACGAATTACACGTATAATTCAGGTATCCCAATCGAAAGGATACCTGCCATGCCGACAGTCGGCTCCCTCGAATTTCAGCGCAAGTTCGGCGAGTTCCAGCATCAGGCGCAGCGCGAGCCGGTGGAGATCACCCGGCACGGGCGGCGCGAGTTCGTGCTGATGTCCGCCGATCACTATGACTGGCTCCGCGCCGCCGCGCAGCGCACGCACCGCACGGCGGATGCCGCCGATGTGGTGATCGACGCCGTGGAGCGGGCCGAGATGGACCCGGAACACGTCCACCTTGACGATCTGTTGAAGTAAGGCGGGCAACGTGGCGATCCCTGAACCCAAGCCCGGCCTCGTCCTCCGCTACGATTACCTCTGGACACATGTGGCCCTGTCCCGCTGTGACGGACACCTCTGATAGGCTGAAGGGCCTGGAGGTACGGATGGCAGAGGGTAGCGGAAAGCGCCGGTTCTTTCCGGAGGCGTTCAAGCTGGAGGCGGTGGCAGCGGTCCGCGGTGGGCGGTCGGTATCGCAGGTGGCGGCCGAGTTGGGCCTACCGGACCGGCTGGTGCGCAGCTGGCTGCGCTGGGCGCCGACGGGCACGGCGGTGGGGAGCGGCGCGCCGGCGCTGGCGGTTCCGACACCACCGGCGGCGCCGGCGCGTCGCGTCGGCCCGAGCCCGGCCGAGCAGGCGGCCGAGATCGGGCGGCTGCGGCGCGAGGTCGAGCGGTTGCGCATGGAGCGCGACATCTTAAAGCGAGCGGCGCTCATCTTCGGCCAGGCGACGGACCGGAGGTGAGCTATGGCTTCATTCGCGATCACGTCGCCGTCTTTCCGGTTGCCATCCTGTGCGAGGTGCTGGGCGTGAGCCGCAGCGGCTATTACGACTGGGCTCGCCGGCCGGAGAGCAGGCAGGCGGCGGCCGACCGGGTCCTCGCAGCCGAGATCCGGGCCACGCACGCCGACAGCCGTGGCCGCTACGGCAGCCCGCGCGTGCATGCCGCGCTGCGCGCCCAAGGACGGCGGGTTGGCCGCAAGCGGGTGGCGCGGCTGATGCGCGGCATGGGGCTGTCGGCACGGCGTGGTCGCCGGTTCCGGTGCACCACCGACAGCCGGCATGCCTTCCCGGTCGCCCCCAACCTGCTCGATCGCGACTTCACGGCCGCCGCGCCCGACCGGGTCTGGCTGGCCGATCTGACCTATCTGTGGACCGCCGAGGGCTGGCTGTACTTGGCCGTGGTGCTGGACCTGTGCACGCGCCGCGTGGTCGGCTGGGCCATGGCGGACCACCTCGGCCACGAACTCGCCCTGGCCGCACTCGACATGGCGATCGCCTGCCGACGGCCCGCCCCTGGCCTCCTGCACCATGCGGATCGCGGCGTGCAATATGCCGCCCATGGCTATCGCCGCCGGCTCGCCGAGCACGGCATGCTCTGCTCGATGAGCCGCAAGGGGAACTGCTGGGACAACGCGCCGATGGAGAGCTTCTATGCCACCCTGAAGGGCGAACTCGTCGAGCAGCGCGACTACCTCACTCGCGACGAGGCCAGGGCCGACGTGTTCCAGTATCTGGAGGGCTTCTACAATCGACGCCGCCTGCATTCGGCGCTCGGCTATCTCACCCCCGAGCAGAAGGCAGCGACATTCCAAACAGCGGCATCAGCCGCGTAACAGTGTCCGTGAAAGTGGGGCAAGGCCACATGAGGCCGCCGCCGGCCAGGATCAGGGCAAGGACCGCCCGGCCTGCCTCGTTGCCGCGACCGATGCGCTTGTCCGCCCCCGTCATGTGGTGCTGTTGCCGATCACGCACACGCCGCCCTCCGGCGATACGGTCGGCATCGAGATCCCGGCGAAGGTCAAGCAGGCCATCGGCCTCGACGATGCACCGAGCTGGGTGATCGTGTCGGAGCATAACATCGACGAATGGCCCAATGGCGGGCTGTCGCCGGTTCCCGGCAAGCGGGGCGAGTTCGCCTACGGCTTCATCCCGCCGGGGCTGTTTGCGAAAATCAGGGCCAGCTTCCTCGAACTGGCCCGTGCGAAGAAGAGCGGCGCCGTACGCCGCTGACCATGGAGTTTTGAAAGGACCGGCCGATGACCCGCGTTGCCCTCTACGCCCGCTATTCCTCCGACAATCAGCGCGAGGCGTCGATTGACGACCAGTTCCGCATCTGTCGCGAGCAGGCCAAGCGCGAGAAGTGGATGGTTATCGGCACCTACAAGGACGCGGGCATCTCCGGGGCGAGCATGATCCTGCGCCCCGGCATTCAGGCGCTGTTGCAGGACGCGCAGGCGGGCCAATTCGATGTGGTGCTGGCCGAGGCGCTGGATCGCATCAGCCGCGATCAGGCCGATGTCGCCACCTTCTACAAACACCTCAAGTTCGCCGGCGTGCCCATCGTCACTCTGGCCGAGGGTGAGATCAGCGAGCTTCATGTCGGCCTCAAGGGCACGATGAATGCGCTGTTCCTCAAAGACCTCGCGGCCAAGACGCATCGCGGCATTCGTGGCCGTGTTGAGGAAGGCAAGTCGGGCGGCGGGCTGTGCTACGGCTACAAGGTGGTGAAGCAGTTGGACTCGCGCGGCGATCCGATCCGGGGCGACCGCGAGATCGATGAAGCTGAGGCCAATGTCGTGCGGCACATTTTCCGCGACTTCGCCGCTGGCATCGGCCCGCGCACGATTGCCCGCACGCTGAACGAAGAGGGTGTGCCCGGCCCGCATGGCAAGCTCTGGAGCGATACGACCATCCGTGGGCATGTGAAGCGCGGAACCGGCCTCGTAAA
Organism: Roseomonas gilardii subsp. gilardii; assembly: GCF_023078375.1. Lineage (NCBI taxonomy): Bacteria > Pseudomonadati > Pseudomonadota > Alphaproteobacteria > Acetobacterales > Roseomonadaceae > Roseomonas > Roseomonas gilardii. Next base: position 368,013 of record NZ_CP095554.1, read on the forward strand.
CAATGAACTCTACATCGGCCGCCTGATCTGGAACCGGCTGCGCTACATCAAGGACCCCTCGACCGGAAAGCGTGTCTCGCGGCTGAACCCGGAATCGGAGTGGATCGTCAAGGACGTTCCCGAACTGCGGATCGTCGATGATGAACTGTGGCAGGCCGTGCGTGAGCGGCAGGGGGTGATTGCCGAGAAGTTCGCCAACGTCACCGAGGCTGTGCGCGCACACCACAAGAAGAACCGGCTGAACGGCGCGCGGCGTCCGAAGTCGCTTCTGTCGGGGCTGGTGTTCTGCGGCTGCTGCGGTGGCCCCTACTCGCTGCGTGGGGCCGACCGCTTCGCCTGCTCGAACCACGTCAGCAAGGGTTCCTGTTCCAACAGCCGGGGCATCGCACGCGAGGAACTGGAGAGCCGCGTTCTCACCGGCCTCAAGGACCGGATGATGGCGCCGGAGATCGTCGAGGACGCCATGCGTGCCTATGCGGAAGAGACGAACCGGCTCAACCGCGAACGCCGCTCGAACGGTGATGTCTGGAAGGCCGAGCTGGTGAAGGTCGAGAAGCAGATCGCGCAACTCGTCGAGGCCATTGCAGACGGCATGTATCATCCGTCGATGAAGGAGAAGATGACCGGGCTGGAAGCGCGGAAAGAGGAACTGACGGCTCTGCTCGCCGATGCGCCGGCGGACACGCCGGACATTCTGCCGAGTGCTTCGGCCATCTACGCGAAGAAGGTCGTCGCTCTGACGAAGGCCCTCAACCGGAAGGAAGAGCGGCAGGAAGCGTCGCAGGATTTGCGCGCCCTGATCGAGAAGATCGTGCTGACTCCCGGCCCGGAACGCGGGGAAATCTACGCCACGCTGCACGGCGATCTTGCGACGATCCTCGAATGGACAGAGCGTCAAGCCATTGGAAAGGTTGCAAAAACGACAAAACCCGCAGCGGATGCTACGGGTTTGTCGGTATCGGTGGATGCGGGGACAGGATTTGAACCTGTGACCTTCAGGTTATGAGCCTGACGAGCTACCGGGCTGCTCCACCCCGCGTTGGGATCTGAGTGTGCTGAACTGGTCGTAAGTTGTGATTGGGTTCCCATCGGGCGGCCTGGCGGCGACCGACTCTCCCGCGTCTTGAGACGCAGTACCATGGGCGCTGAGGCGTTTCACGGCCGAGTTCGGGATGGGATCGGGTGTGGCAGCCTCGCTAGGGCCACCAGGCCACCGGATGGGAACCGGGTGTAGTGTGTACGACCAGATGCTGGGGTGATGGGGGGATCTGGGGCAGGCTGCTGTTGTGGCGTGCGGGCTGCTCTGAGGGGGCGTGTTGGGTGGGTGTGTGAGTGTGTGTGGTGAGCGGGTGCGCTTTGGTGCTGCGCGCGGTGTCCCCTTGTTGAGGGGGGCTGCGGTGTGGGGGAGATGGAGTTCGATCGGGCGATTAGGATCGCTCGGCTGCATGCATTGCTGCACTTCCACCTGCGACCTATCGACGTGGTGGTCTTCCACGGCCCTTGGGGAGACCTGGTTTTGAGGCTGGTTTCCCGCTTAGATGCCTTCAGCGGTTATCCGTTCCGCACTTAGCTACCCGGCGATGCGGCTGGCGCCACAACCGGTGCACCAGAGGTGCGTCCATCCCGGTCCTCTCGTACTAGGGACAGATCCTCGCAAGTCTCCAACACCCATGGCAGATAGGGACCGAACTGTCTCACGACGTTCTAAACCCAGCTCACGTACCGCTTTAATCGGCGAACAGCCGAACCCTTGGGACCTGCTCCAGCCCCGGGATGCGATGAGCCGACATCGAGGTGCCAAACCTCCCCGTCGATGTGGACTCTTGGGGGAGATCAGCCTGTTATCCCTAGAGTACCTTTTATCCGTTGAGCGATGGCCCTTCCACGCGGGACCACCGGATCACTAAGGCCGACTTTCGTCTCTGCTCGCGCTGTCGCGCTCGCAGTCAGGCGGGCTTATGCCTTTGCACTCAACAGCCGATGTCCGACCGGCCTGAGCCCACCATCGCGCGCCTCCGTTACACTTTGGGAGGCGACCGCCCCAGTCAAACTGCCCACCACGCAGGGTCCTGGCCCGGGCTGACCGGGCTCAGTGAGATGCCAGAAAGAAACAGGGTGGTATTTCAAGGTTGCCTCCACCTGAGCTGGCGCCCGGGTTTCGATGGCTCCCACCTATCCTACACAGTTCCTTCCTGGCACCACTGCGAAGCTGCAGTAAAGGTTCATAGGGTCTTTCCGTCTGACCACGGGTACCCCGCATCTTCACGGGGAATTCAATTTCGCTGAGTCCATGCTGGAGACAGTGGGGAAGTCGTTACACCATTCGTGCAGGTCGGAACTTACCCGACAAGGAATTTCGCTACCTTAGGACCGTTATAGTTACGGCCGCCGTTTACCGGGGCTTCGGTTCGATGCTTGCACATCTCCCCTTGACCTTCCGGCACCGGGCAGGTGTCAGACCCTATACGTCATCTCTCGATTTCGCAGAGCCCTGTGTTTTTACTAAACAGTCGCTACCCCCTGGTCTGTGCCACCCGCCTCTGGTTGCCCAGCGGCGGGTCTCGCTTATCCCGAAGTTACGCGAGTAATTTGCCTAGTTCCTTCAGCATGGTTCTCTCAAGCGCCTCGGTATTCTCAACCAGTCCACCTGTGTCGGTTTCGGGTACGGTCTTATCGACAGCGCTATTTCCTGGGCTGCTCCAGCCGCCATCCCAATCCGATAAGGGATGACGGAATTTCGCAGCCGTCACGTCTGTCAGGCCCAGGACTATTCACCTGGTTCCCATCGACTACGGCTTTCGCCCTCGCCTTAGGGGCCGGCTCACCCTGCGCGGATTGACCTTGCGCAGGAACCCTTGGACTTTCGGCGACAGGGGTTCTCACCCTGTTTATCGCTACTCATGTCCGCATTCGCACTTCCGATACCTCCAGCAGCCCTCACGGGTCTGCCTTCGCAGGCCTACGGAACGCTCCGCTACCACGCATGCTTGCGCATGCATCCACAGCTTCGGCACGTGGCTTGAGCCCCGTTACATTTTCGCCGCAAGACAGCTATTAGACCAGTGAGCTATTACGCTTTCTTTAAAGGATGGCTGCTTCTAAGCCAACCTCCTGGTTGTTTTGGCCGTCTCACATGCTTTCCCACTTAGCCACGATTTGGGGGCCTTAGCTGGTGGTCTGGGCTGTTTCCCTCTCGACAATGGACCTTAGCACCCACTGTCTGTCTGCCGTCCTGTACTCTTCGGCATTCGGAGTTCGGTAGGGTTTGGTAGGGCTTTGGGCCCCCCTAGCCCTTCCGGTGCTCTACCTCCGAAGGTAATCGGACGACGATCTACCTCAATAGATTTCGCGGAGAACCAGCTATTTCCGAGTTTGATTGGCCTTTCACCCCTAGCCACAGCTCATCCCCGACTTTTTCAACAGGCGTGGGTTCGGTCCTCCAGTGGGTGTTACCCCACCTTCAACCTGGCCATGGCTAGATCACTCGGTTTCGGGTCTTCTGCCGGCAACTCAAGCGCCCTTATCAGACTCGCTTTCGCTGCGCCTACACCTCTCGGCTTAAGCTTGCTGCCAACAGAAACTCGCGGACCCATTATACAAAAGGTACGCCGTCACACCTCAAGGGTGCTCCGACTGCTTGTAGGCGCTCGGTTTCAGGTCTCTTTCACTCCCCTCGTCGGGGTGCTTTTCACCTTTCCCTCACGGTACTTGTGCACTATCGGTCGCCAAGGAGTATTTAGGCTTGGAGGGTGGTCCCCCCACGTTCAGACAGGGTTTCACGTGCCCCGCCCTACTCGAGGATTGCCTGAGACACTACGCCTACGGGGCTATCACCCGCTCTGGCCGGCCTTTCGAGACCGTTCGGCTTCTTCTCACACAATCACTGGCCTGCTCCGCTTTCGCTCGCCACTACTCGCGGAATCTCTGTTGATGTCTTTTCCTCCGGGTACTGAGATGTTTCAGTTCCCCGGGTTCGCCTCCTGCCCCTATGGATTCAGGACAGGATCTCCCATGCGGGAGGGGTTTCCCCATTCGGACATCCGCGGATCAACGATCGCTCGCATCTCCCCGCGGCTTTTCGCAGCGTGCCACGTCCTTCATCGCCTCTTGGCGCCAAGGCATCCACCGAACGCCCTTTTGTCACTCTATCTCTCCCGCCACCGCCCGCGCGCAGAACCAAGGCGCACCGGACGGGTGACGAGCGTCACCGAGGCACTCGCTCAGTCACTCACACTCATTCACTCGATAACTTGCTCTCTCAGACACGTCGTCTCACGCCATCGCGCTCCGCCCGCCAGCCTTGCGGCGGCCTGCTTTGCGTCCTGGCCTTGTCGACGTGCCAGATCCTATTCACCCTGTGAAAGATCACCGCTCCCCCGTCCCGCCTGGCACCTCGCCGCCTCTCCAGGCGGCGCGGCTTCGCGCGGGCACGGTTTGAACCGTGTGGGGTTTCACTGCTCACGCCAACTCGCACCGGCCGGTCTCTCT